>JAKEER010000415.1 GCA_022616615.1 Acidobacteriota bacterium | reverse complement strand
TCTTAGCCTGCTCAGTGATCTCGTAATCGGCGCCTATGCCATGGAGAGCTTGCTGCTGCGAGTCCTCAAGGGAAGCGCGCGTGATGGGGCCGCCAAATGGGAGCTGCAGGCCAAAGCGGCGCAGGTTTTTATTCACAGCCAGTTCGCGACGCTGGAAGATAAAGCGAAACAGATCCTGGCTGCCGCAGCCGAAGGCGATGAGCTGAGAACGCATCTCGCTGCCCTGCGGCGCTTCGCGAAGTCGATGCCTGTCAGCCTGATTAGCCTCCGTCAAGATATTGCCCGAAAGCTCAACGCGGAAGGGAAGTACTGCCTGAGTTGAAGACCTTGGAAGCGTGGCGGCGCGGGAGCAGCTTCAAAAAAAACCGCGCGGGAGATTGGACGTTTTGGCTCCCCTCCTCGGCTGAGGAGGGGCGGGCGCTGGCGCAGCCTGCGCCGGGGTGGTGCGACTGGTCTTTGCGGAAACCTCCAATCGAGCGCTTCGTGTTACAAACTTGCATCTTCGACCCGAAACGCTCGAATGATGATTTTCTCACCCTTCAGACCACCCGCGTGCCGCTGCGCGGCACTTCCCCTCCTGATCTCAGGAAGGGGAGCCCGAAAAACGTCCAGTCTCCAGAGCGGTTTCGTAGAAACCGCGCGGGGGTTGTCGTGCTTCTGTTTTGCGAACCGCCGGGACAACCCCCAAGGCCTGCGCGCCTTTTCCCTCTCTGTTAAGGGGGACTTAACGGGGCCCTCTGCAGGTGCTGAGACAGGCTTGCGAAGCGCTACTTCACTCGCAAAGGGGTTTTCGTCTGACTGAGAGAATTCACTGCGGACGGGCTTCCAGCTTCAAGGTGACAATTCGCGTTCGGCTGCGGGAACTGCCCACCAGCAGCATCAGCGCATCGTTGGCTTTGAAGCCTGTGATCAGCTTCTGGTACGCGAGCAGCGAACCGACAGGATGGCGGTTGATTTCCAGGATGACGTCGCCAACAGACAAGCCTGCGTCAGCCGCCGGGCTGATCGGGTCGACTTCCACAATGACCACCCCGGAGCCATCAACACGGTAGGTTCGCCGGTGCTGGTCGGTCAGCTCCTGCACTGAGATGCCCGCGCGCCCCATTTGGGGAAACCCCCGTCGAGGTTCTTCGGGGGCCGGGCGCAGGTTTGCCAGGCCAGGTGAGGGCCGCTCACGAATCTCCGCATTGAATTCCACGGGCTTGCCGTTCCGTATGCCTTTCAGAACCACTTCGTTGCCGGGTGTAGCTTGGGCTATTTTGCGGCGAAAATCATCTCTGTCGACCACGGGCAGGCCGGCGATCTCCGTGATGACGTCGTAGCGCTGAATGCCGGCCTGCTCGGCTGCCGAACGCGAGCTGACTTCGGCCACCAGGACTCCACGGGTCGAATCAAGCTGAAGCACTCTGGCGTGGTTATCCGTAATCTCCTCTGGAGTCAAACCTAGGAATCCCCGCACTACGCGTCCCTGGCCGGCCAGCTGGCCAACAATTTCTTTGGCGAAGTTCATAGGGATGGCGAAACCAATGTTGCGGCCCTTGGTGCTGATGGCTGTCGTGATGGCTACGACCTCGCCTCGGGCGTTGAACAGCGGTCCGCCGCTGTTGCCGAAGTTGATCGCCGCATCGGTCTGGATATAGCGCTCGAATGGGTTTTCATCGATCTTCCTGTCCTTCGCGCTGACGACGCCGACAGTCACAGAGTGCTCGTAGTTGTAGGGATTGCCCACCGCCATAACCCAATCGCCCACGCGCAACAGATCTGAATTCCCCAGCCGCGCAGCCTCCAGTCGGCGTTTGGGCCGGATCTTCATCAGCGCGAGGTCGGTTTCGGTATCCGCGCCAATGAGCTCGGCTGGATACTCCGAACCGTCAGACAGTCGAACGATGATATGGCGGGAGTCATCAATGACGTGCTGGTTGGTGACCACCAAGCCCCGGCCTTCCAGGATAAATCCCGAGCCAAATCCCAGGCTCTTGCGCTTGCCGCTTTCATCTTCGGGCCGCAACGGGTACCAGAACTCCATATCTTCGTGCACCTGATTGAGGTCGACGATCTTCGTGGAAACAACGCTGACCACCGATGCGTTGACGCGCTGGGCTACGTCGGCGAAGGAAACCTGCTCCACGGAGCCGACGGCTGAGGGTTCGAAAGGACTGAAGCGCCTGACCGAGAACGGTGAGAGGTTGCCCAGGAGGAATCCGGTCAGCGCCGACAGCGCGACCACCAGCAGCCATTTGAGCCGGCGATTTTCGACAAGCATTGTTACAAGCTCTCCCCATGCAGCCAGACGCCTGAAGGCGGAACACCGAACAGGCTAGGTGTGCACGACTCAGTGCGTGGTTACAATACGAACCTCAGACCAGCCCAATCGTCAGTATCTCATTCAATCCATCGTCAATCTAGCGCTCTGTCATTCCGTAATCCTTCAACTTCGTCTGAAGTGTTCTCAAGCCGATACCCAACATTTGCGCTGCCTTCAGCCGGTTGCCGCCAGTCTTTTCAAGCGCCTGCACAATAGCCTGCTTTTCGATGGCGCTCATATTCAGGTCTTCAAACAACCTTGGCGGCGGCGGTCCCTCGGCGCCACCCGTCGGCGGCGCCTCCCGAACTTCCGGAGGCAAGTCCGACAGATGCAGGCTCGGCTGCTTTGAAAAGATGACCAGATTCTCGATTAGATTTCTGAGCTCGCGCACATTTCCCGGCCAGGAGTATTGGACCAGCGCCTGCATCGCTTCGGGCGCGACCTCGAGCGCTGGCCGCTGGTGTTCTTCGGCAAAGCTTGCCAGGAAATGCCAGACCAGCAGCGGGATGTCTTCTGTTCTCTCGCGCAGCGGTGGCATGATCAACGTGACTACTTTGAGGCGGTAATAGAGATCCATGCGAAATTTCTGCTGCTCCACGGCCCGCGCCAACTCCCGATTGGTGGCGGCAATGAGGCGAACATCCAGTGTGACAGTGGATGTGCCGCCGACGCGCATGATTTCACGGGTTTCCAGAAACCGTAGCAGCTTCACCTGCATATCGAGAGGCATCTCGCCGATTTCGTCGAGAAACAACGTTCCACGATCGGCGAGTTCCAATTTGCCGAGACGTCGTTCCAGGGCGCCGGTGAACGAACCCTTCTCATGACCGAACAGCTCGCTTTCGAGCAGGCTCGGGCTGAGTGCCGCGCAGTTGAGCGGAAGAAAATTCTCCTGGCTGCGCGGACTGTTGGCATGAATTGTCTGTGCGGCCAGATCTTTTCCCGTGCCGCTCTCGCCGAGCAGCAACACCGTGGAGCGCGTGGGAGCGACTGTGGCGATCTGTTCCAAAAGCCTCTGGATTGCGGGCGATTTGCCAATGATCGGGCTGGTGCCTCGGCCCGCAGCCATTTGGCGGCGCAGAAAGCGCAGCTCGTTCCCAGGCTGGCGCTTTTCAAGAATTTGATGAACCCGGTCACGGAGTTCGAAAAGATCAAGCGGTTTCAGAATATAGTCGTCGGCGCCAGCCTTCAGCGCTTCGACGGCAGTTTCCACGGTGCCATGACCCGTGACAATCAGGAAGCCGGCTTCGCGGTTAACCTCGCGCACTTTCCTCAACAGGTCGATGCCATCGACTCGCGGCATCTTCAAATCGGTAACGACCAGATCGATGTCTTGGAACGCTTCTAGACTTTGCAGCGCCGCCACACCGTCCTCAAAGCTGGAGATGTCGTAACCCACTTTCTTCAGCGCCCTGCAGATCGACGCCAGACTCTCGCTTTCGTCATCGATCACCGCAATGCGGTAGGTCCGATTCATCGCGCCGCTCACTCGCGCTCCTGGCTTTCCTTCTCGGAAATCTTCTGCAGAACATCCTTCTTTTTGGACCGAACCACCTGGGCTTTCGGCGCTTTGACGGTCACCCGGCTCAGGCTCTTCACATGCTTGACCACATCGAATTTCTTTCTAGCTGTCACTGGAAATACCTCACACAGGCATCATACGACAAGCGTCAAGACACAGCAATTGCACGCCAGGGGACGGGTTTTGCGGCTGGTGCTTGACTACACCCTTCAACCCGAGTAGCCCGGATGGATCATGTTCTAGCGGATTGCCAAGCAGCACGGCCAGGCGCTGGGCTGTTCTTCGGCATCGGCCTTCGGCTGGCCAGACCCGAGAAGGCGTGTTTCAGTTATTTGCGCCTTTTCTATGGCGCTGATGGATGGCAAAATACTCTCCAACCCTCATTTAACTCGGGCCTCAACCAGGGTCCCATGATGAGATTCTAAAGGGAGACGCAGACCTATGATTCAGCGGAGAATCTTCGGTGTTGCCATTCTCGTTCGTCTATTTTTGTTGGCGTCGGCAGTGCTTCCCAGTGCTGGCGCCCAAGGTGCGGATTTTCAGAAGTGGGAAAAGAAAATTGCGGCGTACGAAGAGATGGACCGAACTAGCCCGCCACCGAAAGGCGCTCTACTTTTCATCGGCTCCTCGACGATCCGCCTTTGGAAGACTCTGGCCCAGGATTTTCCGCAGCACCGCGTGATTAACCGTGGATTTGGCGGTTCGCAGATCGCTGACTCCACGCATTTCGCCGAACGAATCATCTTTCCCTATGCGCCCCGAATGATCCTGCTTCGAGCCGGTGGCAACGATATTCATGCTGGAAAATCTCCTGAACTGGTCTTTTCGGACTTCAGGGCCTTTGTGGCCAAGGTTCACGAGAAGCTGCCCGACACGGAGATCGCCTACATTGCGCTGAGCCCGAGCATCGCTCGCTGGGTAGAGAAGGGCAAAGGGGAGGCTTTGAACAGAATGGTTCGGGAATTTACCCGCCAGACGCCTCGACTCAAATACATCGACGCCGACGGTATATCGCTGGGGCCAGACGGAAAACCGCGGCCTGAGCTGTTCGTGGCCGACAAACTTCATTTCAGTCCTGAAGGATACAAGCTACTAGCCGCGAGTGTGAGACCGCACTTGCCGAGGTAGTCGCGAGTGGAGAGTGGAGAGGCATGACCTTTTATCCCGGATTTGAGACCGGGGGTGAAAGAGGAACTGTGAAAAAACTGCGCAAGACGCTCGGAGGGCGAACGTCCCTGCCAACCAGTTGTCAGCAAAACCCTCGGCTCGCGGAACGCTAGCCGTCCCTCTTTTTTGCAGCTCCAGGCTCCATTGAACTTGGCGAAGAAGTGACCAGCCCTAGGGGGAAAAAGCGTGTGGCTCTTATGCACGCGGCTTCCCCGCGCCAGATCCAAATCAACCAGACCTAGTTTCGACTATAGCCTTCGCTGATCCAGTCGCTGCTCGGCCTGCGAGCGGACATTCTCGGCATTCTGCAGATCGGTCGTGGCCATTCGGATCGCGAACTGCAGCAAGAACTGATTGTCCTCCACTTCCTTCGATTCGAATTTGATGACTTGTTCCAAGCTTTCGCGAACAAGGCTCCAGGTCACAAAGATTCATGTTACACATTACAAAAAAACGCCTGCCAGGCACGAAAGCCCAACAGACGCTTTGCAGGACTGAGCCTAGCCACGACTCAGTACACGCCAAACTAAAACCCAGCCATAGCAAAATCGCCCAGCTAAGCGCACATAAGGCCGTTGCCAGGCCAAGATCAAGCCAGCCGTCTAGCCTGCTGGCTCGAACTTAGGCACGCCCGCAGGCGTGGCAATAGTGCGATTCGGGCTTAGCTTTGATAGTGGCATTCCAACTGACCTCTTAAATAGCAAGTAAACCCAGAACACGGCGACTTGCCCGCCAGCGCTACCCGCCAGCATTTCCCAGAAAGACCACTGCTCGTGCTCGTCCAATACAGAGCGAATCGCGTCGTTTATGTCTACGTCCGCAACGGGACCTTCTTGCTTAGTCAAGCACTTTACTTTGTATTCCGTAGCCATTTGCCTGATTCCTCTTCGTAGCTTTGCAAAGAAAAAAGCCCTTCTTGAACACTACACCCACCCAGCCAATCAAAGCAAGTCAAAGCTCCCCTCCCCACGCTCTCCACGAAAGCAACGACCTAATACGTTATTCAAACTTTGGATAACTTGCGACGAAGTGATTCATGTCTCTGCTGGCAGGGCCATGCATTCTGAGCGGGATCTACCCTTGGCGCCTGAAACCTATCTGGCATTACTGATAAGGCTTCATTACTGAGAAGGCTTGAAGAGTAGGGAAGACGGCGCGAGGAGTGGGTATTCCGGACGAAAATTCCCGAGGCGCTGGAGTTGCTGGTAGACGTGCTGGCGTTTCTGCTCCAAGCCTTCCAAGCTTTCTGTCATGGTGGGGCTCCTTATCTGAATGCTATTAATTACAGAATTCAGATAATAGCCCCGATCCTACTACCTCGACCTCTCCCACAAATTTGTCGCACACCCGAACATTTGAACCCTATTGCTTCCGCCACGTGTTTTTAACTATACTCGATCTGACCGTGACACCCTGTGCAGAAATAGCCGGACACGGGGATATCAAAATCGGCATGCGATACTGTCACACACAGAGGAATACGTTGTGAACGCCTCGCACCGAATGGCTGAGTTTCGTTCAGATGGGTTACGGTAGGTGGCTGCTGCAAGAATTCTGAGATCTAGCCTTTAGCATTGTCATCATTTCAATTCAAGCCAGTTAATGCTTTCGCGCCCGTAGCTCAGTTGGATAGAGCGTCTGACTACGAATCAGAAGGCCGCAAGTTCGAGTCTTGCCGGGCGCACCAGCTCATTCCTTCTCAGTTACTTCCGCCTCCCGGAATCCCGCATTTCCAAGGGTTCG
>JAKEER010000414.1 GCA_022616615.1 Acidobacteriota bacterium | reverse complement strand
GATGACCAGCGAGGCCAGGGCGTAGCCGCAGAGATGGATCTGACGCGCCACGGCAGCATGCTTCTGCATCCCGGCGGCGGCAGTCTTACTCTTCTCGATAGCCTGGTTCAATGCCTGGTTAGCTGCTACGAGATCGGTCAGCTGTTGGTGGAGCGGCGCGAGAACAGTTTCATCGATCCGCGAGTGGAGAAGCGCCGCCATCCGCGTGGCCAGGGTTTGAGCCGACTTCTGAATGGCGTCTTCCACATGCAAATGGATCTTCGCCAATTCGCCCTGGAAGTGTTGAGCTTCAACGAGCCGCGGTGTTCTTTAACTCGGGTTCCGACGGCAGATCTTTGGCCCTGGACGGTCTGTTGACTTCCGCCAGCGCTTTGTCGAGCGACTGGTGCAGCTCTAATTGCAACAGCAAATCGGCCGCTTTGTGGGCGTCGCGAGCGGCGCGGAAGATTTCGTGCTTGTCGCTCCGCAAAGCGTCTACCCAGGAATTCAGGTAGGCAGCGTGACGTTCTGGATTGTGAGGAATGCCGCGCTCGGCCATCAGAAACACGCTTGCCAACTCGGCCCGTAGCTCCTCGCGGGCGTAGTTGAGATCGCCGAAGCGGTAGGATTCGTTCAATGTCTCCCGGTTCAGTCGATCTGGATGGCCACTATGGTGCACAAGCTCGTGGAGTGCGGTCGCGTAATAGTCGATCGCTGTTTTGAAGGCACCGGTGGGCGGCAAGTGAATAGTGTCTGTGCTGCGGTTGTAGAAAGCCCGGTCGGATTGATCATGAATAATCCGAGCGCCAGAGTTGCGCAGGATGGCTTCTGCGCTCTTCAGCACCTCCCACTCCTGCCGCACTTTCGGCGTATGCGCGGGAATACCGTCAAGCTGCTTGGCGTTAAAAACTGTGTACGCCCGGTAAATAAAAGAGTCGCGCTGCGATTTGGCAGTTTCATCCCTGGAATCCCCATCCAGTTTGGAGCCGCTGTTGGGGAACTGCCAGAACTCCACCTGGGTGCCTTTCTCCCCGCGCCGCACCTGCCAGCCATTTTCCTGCGCCTGGCGGTAGGTCAGCCAGCGAGGATCGTCGTAGCCTTTGCTGGAAGCCACGACCATCAACTGAACGACGTTGCCGCCACGATAGGGCTTGCCTGAGACCGGATTGAAGGGCAATTCAAGCACTCCGGCCTGCCACGGCTTTTGCCAGGGAGCAGTGCCTTGCTCCAAGGCTCGGATGATTTGATCGGTTACTTCCTGTCGAAGATCGCGCTTCGCCTCGGCCATGGCTAACTCCTCCATTCGAAGTCGGTCTCAGGGATCTCCTTTTCGAAACCGGAGCCTTCAAGGGGTTCGGCAGCGCAAACATCCGGGTCGAGTTCGACCGGCTGGGTTCGGTCCGAGAGGAACAAGTGCTGCGCCTGGTCGAGTTGCTCGTAGATGGCTCGCTGATAGCTGCGTAAACGCGCCCTAGCCGGCAGTGGCGACAGAATAGGGCCGAGCGCGTTACCGCCGCTCGAAGTGCCGTTTGTACTGTCCAGCACTTCGTGGATGGTCAGCTTGCGGATCTCAAGTTCCGTTTGATAGAGAGCCGAAAGTTTGGGAACCGTAACGTGGATGGGGGCGTAGAGGCGGCGGAACTCGGCGGCTTGGCGTGTCTGGTCGTAATCATAGAGATTGTCGCCGTCTTTGAGATTGCGGAACACCAGGTAACGCACATGGTTTTCGAGCGATGCGGTCCAGTTGAGAAACGACTGCACACTGTCGGGTGCGCTCGTTACTGAGCCCACGCAGACGAACTGGACCCCTCTGGCCTGAAGCTCCTCGAAGGGAAGATCCAGGAACCATTGGAGGACCTCGTAACCGGTGCCAGCCTTGAGGTCGGCTACCATGATCCGGTGATCGCCGCTGAGAGCCTTCTCGATCAAGACGTCGTGGGCGAATTCGTGACGCAGATTGATCTGGAGAGCTTCGGGGAAAAAGCGCGTCAAGGTGTGGTTTTCATCGTCGAGGTCGAGCAGCATAGGATCGGCGCCGTGCTCCCTGAGATAGGTGATGAGAAACCGGGCGGCGGTGGTTTTTCCGGAACCTCCCTTGGCGCCGGCCGTGAAAATGACGGTGCAGGACATGGTCACCCTCCTTTACTCGCGTTGAGCTCTTCGTCGAGCCCCTTCAAAAAGGACTCCATCTGTTCAGGCGTGAGGCGTTCGAGGTTGTATTCCGTGCTCGGAGTGAAGGTTTTTAGGCGCGTGCGCGCCGTCGCCGGTTGGTCTCGCTTGAGCGGAATGAATTCAACCGGCGAAGTGGGCGCCCCTGATGAGACCTGACTCTGTTTGGACTGCGATCGCGTGAGTGCAGATTGGTTAGTGATCGTGGGTGGAGTGGCGGAGCGGCACGAACCAGAAGGGGCCGGAGATGCCGTGGTGGAGGACGCCGTTTTTTTTTCGTAGTTGCCCGCAGGTAGCCATACACTTTTCTGCGGCGGGAACGCACCTTTACAAACTTGAAGATGGCTGCCCGCTGAATGACGAGTCCATGCTTTTCTCGAAGTACAGCGGCGATCTGAGCGTAAGGCATGGGCGGTCTCTGCTGACGCAATGCGATGATTTCCTCTTCATGAGGAATCAAGCTTGACTGATAGGGTTTGCCGGTCATTGACTTCCGTCCAGGGGTAGTTCGGGAACAATTCGTAGCGGGCGCCGAGGTTCAGGGTCAATTTCGGTGTCACTTTGAAATCGTCCTGGAAATAGAATCCCAGCTCTGTTCTTCTGAAGCCACGAGTCCCGTCGATCACCTGAATATCGCCATTAGCTGGCACACCCAACAAGAGGTCAGCCATACCGATGCCGGTGCCCGCAGGCCTGGCAGGATTGGAGGAATAAATTGTGCCTGGGGTCGAAGAATCCCTTGGCATCAAAAACGGAGTTTCGATGACACTCGAAGAGATTTCCATGGAATTCCCGGCCGCCCGACTCTAGAGCCACGTTGATGACGGCTCCCCCCGTGCGTCCATATTGAGCGTCGGCGGAATTAGTCTGGATGCGGAATTCCTGCATGGCATCCAGGGGCGGGTAGATAAGAATCCCGAGCCCGTTGTGGTTCTCAGTGTTATTCACACCTTCGATCAGGATGTTGTTGTCTCGTCCACGCAAACCGTTCACAGATGTAAGGGGAGCGCCACGCTTCATAGTGATGGGAAGATTTCCCTGGTCTTGGGTAAAGAGAGAAACGGCGCCTGCGGTCAGATGAACCAGATGTGTAAAATTGCGGCTGTTAATCGGCAGATCTGCGATGGCCTTTTGCGTCTGGACGTTTCCCAGCGACGAAGTCTCGCTGTCCACCAGAGTGGCTGAGGCAGGCGGTTACTTTTGCATTCAGGTTGGCCGCCTCTTTGGAGTCTCTTTCGTCCCCTGGAGAAAATCCTTCCGGCGGTTCTCTCAGAATCTGTTCGAGGCGATCCTGGATGGGAAGCCGACTGAAGGGAACGGTCACGGTCTGGTGGGCAGAGGAGTCCTCCTTCATGGGACTGGAATTGGTGAGGTCCTGAGGGGAGGAAGAGTGCTGCTGCAACGCTTCCCCCACGGTTCGAATGCGTATCTTGAGAAATGGCACGCCTTCCAACGCCGCCCGCAGATCCTCCTTGCGTTCGGGCGTGGCAACTAGCCCGCCTACCTCGATCTGTCCAGCGGGTGTTCGGAGCACTTCGATGGGTTCTCCCAGACAGGCCTTCAAACGATGCAATGAATACTGGGCTTGAATCTCAGCTTCGGGTTTGCCGGTGGTTCCGGACGTGTAGATGATCATCAGAACATCTTCGGCGCTGGTGGGTTCTAGAGGTGCTCCGGAGTCTTGTTGGGGGATCAACTCATGCCACCACCGGGCAACGGCTCGGCGCCAGGCGATGCTATCAGCGGAACTGCATGAATCGGGCCTCTTCCCGAATTCCTGCGCATAGACTAAAAAATAAACATCGTGTGCTACTTTTTCACTTCCTGGTTCGTTCCGGGGGCCGGGTCTCATCATCCGTAAAGTTATAGTCACCCGGCCTCCAATCTTTTCGTGAATCTTGTGGGATTGATTCAGGGCCCGCGTGCTACTGCTCGACTCCATACACGGGAGTCACCCAATCGCCGTATTCCGGCAGCTCTCCTCGGGCAGCGGCTAAGTAGATCTCTCGGATCGTCGTGGTTGTCTCTCCTGGACATCCCTTCCCCAATAGATGACCATCAATGGAGATTAACGGTGTTACCTCCAGCCCGCTCCCGCACACGAATGCCTCCTCGGCCAAATATAGTTCGGTCCGATCGATATCTCGCTCGACAACCTCGATCTGCAAACGCTCTCGAAAAAG
>JAKEER010000413.1 GCA_022616615.1 Acidobacteriota bacterium | reverse complement strand
ATCTGCGCCACCCGGTTCATTGGGGAGGCTGCCCATGGGTGGCGCGCCCAACGCCCGGGTGGCGCACACATGCTGCTTTGTGGCATGTGTGCGTAATGGACTTCGCAAGGAGCCGGGAACGCAGAAATGACCACACGTCGAACATTCATCCAGAGTCTGATGGGCCTTGCCGCCGCAAGCACTACCGCCAGCGCGGCCACTCACGTCCACCGCTTCGACCCTGTCGGTCAGCGCATGGCAGTCGGCAAGGTTGAAGAGAAGGCTGTGCACCCGTGCGAAGCTGAGCATCGCCGGACACTGGCCATGAAGCTGCGCGAACAGTGCGCTCGGCATCAATGCCAGCGGGCGCTCCCGGAACAGGTAGCCAACGATGACGAAGTGACACTGCCGTGCTGGATCGGCAGCTTTGCCAAGGGACTACCTCATACGCAATCTGGCGAAGTGGAACCCGGCTGCTACGAAAGCCTTCTGGACGCTTTGGCAAGTGGGAAATCGGAAGCCTTCCAGAAACTGCGTAGAGGCTCCGGAATGCGCTTGGTGAGTCCGCAAGCAGCCTTCAGCTTTCACCTGGAAGGCGGCGACTCACACTCGTTCAGCAGCGCACCTGCCCCAGGAGTTGGCAGCGCCCAGGGAGCTGCCGAGATGGTAGAGCTCTACTGGCAAGCACTCGGACGGGATATTCCCTTTTGCGACTACGAACACTCGCCGCTCATCCACCAGGCGGCAGCAGAGTTGGGGAGCCTTTGCGCTTTTGCAGGTCCCAGGGATTCGGTACCCACGATCACGGAGCGCGCGACCGCCGTTCCCTCTGCGGTGCTCGTGGGCAGTTCCGGCCAAGTTACCTCCGAATGCATCTTCAGAGGCAGCTCACCCGGCGATGTGAGAGGACCTTACGTCTCTCAGTTCCTGTGGAAGCTTGTCCCTTATGGCTCCAGCAGATTGGAGCAGCGCTACCGAACCCCGAGCCCAGGCAACGACTTTGTGAACAATCCCTCCGAATGGCCGCAGATTCAGACCGGTGTTCCACCCTGGCGCGAATATCGATGGGAACCCAAGCCACGCTATATCATCACAGGCCGCGACCTGGCGGAATACGTCCATTTCGACTTCCTCTACCAGGCTTTCCTCAACGCCGCCCTGATCCTGGAAAACGTCGGTCCAGAAAACCTGCTGAACACGCAACCGTTCCTGTCGGAGACCAATCCTTACAAGCACTCCAAGACGCAGGTGGGCTTCGTGACGTTCGGCTGCGCCCACATCGCCGACTGGCTGGGAAGAGTGACCACTGCCGCGATGAAAGCCTGCTGGTTTCAGAAGTGGATGGTGCACCGGCGGCTGCGTCCCGAGGAGTTTGGCGGACTGATTCATCGAAACAAGACCATTGCCGCAGGACATCCGGTCCACGAGGAGGTCCTGGAGTCTCAAGCTCTCCAGGAAATCTACCAGCGCTGCGGCAGCTACCTGCTGCCCCAGGCCTACCCGGAAGGCTGCCCGCTCCATCCGGCATATCCTTCCGGACACGCGACAGTCTCCGGTGCCTGCGCAACGATCCTGAAGGCGTTTTTCGATGAGAACATGGTGGTACCCGACTGTGTGGTTCCCTCACAGGATGGCCACTCTGTGGTTCCGTACAAGGGTCCGGCACTGACGGTGAAAGGCGAAGTCGAGAAACTGGCGTTCAACATCGCCATGGGCCGCAACTTCGCCGGCATCCACTACCGCAGCGACGCCACCGCCGGCTTGCGTCTGGGTGAGCAAGTAGCCATCACGGTAATGGAAGACCTGGTGAACACTTTCAACGAAGACTTTGAAGGCTTTAAATTCACCCGCTTCGACGGCACACCTGTGCACATCCAGAAGATGAGTTGAAAGATTGAACCGCCAAGGACGCAAAGAGCGCCAAGGATGAGGGGTTTGAGAGAACCGGCTTTTCACCGGAGGCGGTGTTTCCAGATCCGCGAATGACGCGAACCGTGGATGACGCCGATCACGACGATGGACTCTTGTTCGACGTAGTAGATCGCTTTGTAGGGAAAAGGTACAGCAAACGCCCAACGAATATCTCGATAGCGGATGGAGTAGATGAAAGGCTGCTGCTCAATGGTCTCGAACAAGTCGTCAACCGCTTCCAGGAACCGATTTCCCAAGCCTTCCTGTTGGCTTTCATACCAGTCAAAGGCCTCGGCAATATCGGCTTCAGCCAGGTGGCGGACGACAAGACGGAAGCTCATCGCTTCCTGCTTGCGAGGAGTCGCTGATAAACCTCTGGCCAGGGCGACAGAGCCTCGGGTTTCAGGCGGCACTCTTCCAATCGCTCGTCAATGAAGGCCCGCTCCTCGGCTGTCAGGTCAACAGCCTCAGGTGCGGCGCCAACGGTTTCCCAGATGTCGCTCACCAGTTGTATGCGCTCTTCGACCGACATCTGCAGCGTGTCTTGTGCGGTGACTTTTTTCATAGGAGCACTCTCCAGATTTCTGGGGCCTTCTGAAGGGAAATTTTAGCGGCGTTGCGCGATATTTGCCACTGTAAAGACCGCGTCACTCCGAGTTATCGGCTCTTGACTGCCTTGACGTTTTGGAAGGATAGCATAGCGGCGGTGCTGAAGAAGAGTTCGCGGGCTTCAAATTCACCCACTTCGACGGCGCGCCGGTGCACGTTCAGAAGATGATGTGAAAAATTGAACCGCGAAGACGCGAAGGGCGCCAAGGAAGGAAATTCCTGCAAGGGGAAGGGAGCTAATTCCGACACGCTGGGGGCAGCTGGGATCGGGTTTCGGCTTCTTGGCGAACTCGCCGGTTCAACAACAGTGGGCAAAGCCAAAGAGCCGAATAACTAGGGGGCGGGACTTACGGGGACTTACGGGGCTCAAATGAAGGAGTCGAACCACCGCACTCTTCAGATCCTGGAACTCCCCGATATAGAGTGAGCCCAGTTTGCGCTCCAGTCGCACGGTAGGCACAGCCTGGATTTGTTGAAGATGAAAAGCGCCTGCCCGGAGAAACGGCTTGGGAATGACAAGTTCCCAGCGGTTTCCGCGGACAGCCGTCGTGTGGGGCACGACTATGATCAATGCTAACTCGTCGAGTTCGGGGTAGTCGCTCAGAATCACACAAGGGCGGACCTTGGCGGCCAGACCCAAGTCCACCACCCAGACTTCACCGGGCTGGGTCCTTGGCATTCTGCTCCTCCAGGGCGTCCAGCATCAGAAAGGTTTCGTCGGCCAGTCGGCGGTGCTCTTCTAGAGTACGGGCCTCGTCCTCAAGCTCGAGGAGTCGCTCGAGGATCTCTCGCCTCTCGCGGCTGGAGAAGCGGTGCAGTTCAGCGATGACATCCGATTTCGTCATGGTGATCATTCTAGCAAAACTTGAAGTTGGGTGCTGGTCATTCTTCAGACGGCAATCAGAGTTCGTGGCAGTACCCGGGTGCGCGCTCGGAAGATGATTTGCGAGATCTAACCGCCATGAACGCCAAGAGCGCAAGCGCGGGCTCGCTTTGAGGATTTCTTGAGAACTAGAAAACGACAATATCTCGTGCTCTCGGCATTCTGCTTGGTACTAGGTCTGTTGGGTCGAGAACTGTGCGCCCAGCAACCCATCACCTTCCAGTATTTCTATGACGAGACCGGGCAGCTCACGCGGGTGGTGGATTCCACCGGGATAGTGATCGAGTACGTTTACGATGCCGTCGGAAACATACTGCAGGTGAACCGGTCCACTCTCACCAATCCTGGCGGCCTTTCGATCTTCAGTTTCTCACCGCAACAGGGCGGACCGCTTTCCACCGTCACCATTCAGGGACAGGGATTCAGCACCACAGCCGTCAACAATGTTGTTAGGTTCAACGGCGTTGCTGCCAGCGTGATTTCGGTAGCGACAAACAGTCTCCTCGTGACGGTACCAGCCGGTGCCAATTCAGGGCCGATTTCAGTCACCGTTGCCGGTACCACCGTGTCCTCGTCCACCAACTTCACGGCGATCCCACTTCCTGTGATCGCCTCCGTCAAACCGATCTCTGCGTTGGCCAATCGAACCTTAACGAACTTTCAAGTGACTGGGTTGAATCTCGGTGGTTCCACATTCTCATTCACGCCCGTCTTGTCGCCGGCAGCCATCGCGGTGACGTCGTCAATCATTGACCCGTCCGGGACCTCCGCGACGCTCAGCCTGGCGATCGGCGCCACCGCAGTCGGGACCTTCACGACAGTCGCGACCAGTGCGATTGGGCAGTCAGACACCTTCCCGTCGGTAAATAACCAATTGGTGATCATCGATCCCAACTCCACGGCCGACAGCGATGGCGACGGCTTCCCAGATGCATTGGAGGCTGAATTTGGCTCCGATCCTTTCGATCCGAACAGCATTCCGAACTTCAACTCCAAAGGTGATGTAACGAGCCTGACCTTTTCGATTCTGAACAATGTCAATCCGATATCGACTCTACCGCCGTCGGTCCAGGAGACAACAAGCGTCACATTCTCGCTGCTGAACGATGTCAATCCGGGTTCTGGCCAGTCCCCTTCTTTGCAGGAAGCTAACAGCTTCCTATTTTCAGTTTTGAATGATGTGGTTGTGGCGCCTTTGGTTTCCGCTTTTCCTTTCGAGAGCCAGGGCAAGAAGCCAAAAGGCGGCGGAAGAGCGATCAACGATCCAGGAACAGATTCCTTATTGCCATCGCTGCTCCTCACAGTTCCTCGTCAGGGCGATAAGCTGATCGCAGGCCAAACGCTTACGGTGACTGCAAGCGCCAAAGACGCTGAGCTCTCGGAAGTAGAGTTCAGCGTAAATGGGGTGCCGTTGTGGAGAGATCCCAGAGCTCCTTATGAATTTGTTTTCACAGTCCCCACGGGCGTGGCCCGGCTAACGTTCAGCGCCACAGTCAAAGATATGGCCACAAACCGGGGCGAATCGGATTCGGTTGCTGTCTCAGTGGTAGCCGATCACTCGACGACACTCACTGGGCAAGTCGTGAACGGGCAGGGCAGCGTGATGAATGATGTCGAGGTGAGGGCCATTGTCAATGGGTTGCAGGCGGAGTTCTTCAATGTCCAGCGTCCTTTAGCTGCCTTGCCTGATCTTACGGGGCATCGCCCAGATAAGACGCTGCTGTTGTCAGCCGTCAACATCCGAAATCCGAACGAGGTTTTTGGAAGCGATCCGTTTGGCGTTGGCCTTGGACCGGACTACGCAGCCCGGTTGACCCGATATCTTCAGGTCAGCAAACCCGGCTTGTACCGATTTTTCTTGGGCGCCGACGAAGGCGCCCGGCTGGTGGTGAATGGCGTTACGTTGATCGACATGCCAACAGGTCAAGGGAAATTCCAAGAGAAGTCGGGCCAGATCTCCTTGAATCCGGGGCGTGTTCCCATTGAGTTGACTTACTACGAGAGTGTGGGGACGGCCGAATTGCAACTTTTGTATGCGCCACCGGGTGAAGACAGGCAGGTTGTTCCACCGGGGGTGCTGATCTCCGATGCGCCAATGCTGAAGGCCAGAACAAACATTGTCGGGACGTTTTCGATTCCGAATCTGCCCTCCTATCTGGAAGGTTTCCGCGTAGGTGCGGTGGCGGTGACTACCAATGGAAACCTGACTGGGTTTTCGGAAATAGTTAAGCCGATAGCCGGCGGAACAACTGACGTCGGCAGAATTGTCGTGAAGTGATGCTGGTCAATGGGCGTGCGGTACTGTTTCAAGCATCACAAAAGCACAACATCTGTGCGACTCACAAATCGCAGGATCAGTGCGAACCCGGGAGTGGTTGTAGCTTCCAATAGACGGATTGAGGAAGGACCAACAGTGTTACAACGGGAGGAGACGATCAAGATGAATGCCAGACAACTTCCTAATGCTGCCCAGTATTGCATGTTTCGGGAATGCCGCAAGCCAACACTCAACACCTTTTTGCTGCGGATGTTTCTCGTCCTGTGTAACCTGATTCTCAGTGGCAGCGACGCTCTCGCCCAGACTTTTAGCAGCGGCTCCAACGGCTCGGACGGCGCACTGAATTTCTCGACTCCCGGCGTGATCGATTTCAATCCTCGGACCGCAGTTCCTCCTCTCGATGTCGATGGCGATAATGTGTTTCATTTCACGACGATCAACATCGGAGCAGGCGTGACGGTTAGGTTGACAGGTCAAGTCTTCAATGGACCGGTGACTTGGCTGGCGAGTGGAAATGTGACGATTGCGGGGACTCTAGAGTTGAGTGGCGAAAATGGCTATCAGACCACTGCGATTGTGGCACTTCGGAAACCGCCGATCCCAGGGCCAGGAGGTTACGCAGGTGGAGTTGGGGGGAACCTTAGTGTGGCTCCCCAAGCCGGGCTAGGCCCTGGAGGAGGTGCTGGATCGATTCCAGTTTCGCCGGGTACTCCAGGTCAGCCGGGCAGCTTTACCGGCAACCAGTTCCTCGTTCCGCTCATTGGAGGCTCAGGAGGGGGTGGTGCCCTTGTCAACAATACTACGCAGTACGGTTCTGCTGGGGGTGCAGGTGGAGGTGCCATTCTTATCGCTAGTTCAGCCACAATCACGATTGATGGGGCGATTAACGCCAGAGGAGGCAGGGGAGACAGCGGCGGCGGCGGGAGTGGCGGCGCTATTCGTTTAGTGGGGAGCTCGATCTTGGGGAGCGGAAGCATGTCGGCCGATGGAGGCTTCAACGGAACGGCTGGTTCCTTCGCCGGCGCAGGACGAATCCGCCTCGAAGCGTTTACGTTCCAGGCTGATGGCTTTGCCGGGCGCACTGGTATTGCACCTGTTAACTTTTCTTCCCCTTCAAGTCTGCTTTTGCCAACAACACCGCCGTCTGTGCGCGTGGTCAGCGTGAGTGGTGTACCTGTTCCACCAAATCCAACTGGGTCTTTTCAGGTTGCGGATACCACGATCACTTCGCCCGCTGCTGTGACTGTTGCCCTTGAAGCAAAGAACATTCCTCTTGGCACGGTCCTGAAACTTTACATCTATTCGGAGAATGGTCCGGATATCATCGCCGATAGCACCGCCCTCCAAGGCACAACGGGCCTTTCCACCGCGACAGCGACCGTGACTTTCCCGCCAGGCTTCTCGCGCGGCTTCGTGAGAGCAACCTGGACGCAGTGAGCCTTAATTGTTGGAAATCGGCTTGGCGCAAACCTACCGGATTCTGGCCTGTGTGGGAGACGGATCGGGGAGATGCCCGCCTGCTCGGATTTCAGACTGCACGACATTTCCGACCCTGAGGGCAAGGCGAGAGGAAAGCCTTGGTCTCTCCAACACCGTTGACCAGCGGACTGCGGAACGGTGCGCGGTAAGCGAAGAAGCGGCGGCTGAGACCCAAGGGCACCTCGAAGGTGAACCCCACCGGATTCGATCAGGGATTAAAACGAACCAGCCAACGCATCTGACTGCGAATCGTCTGTTGGCAAGTTCGCGAGGTTAAACCGTTGAGGACGACGAAACTTACTGCCGTGTGTTTCGCTATTGGGTTGTCGTCAACGGGCAAATTCCCTGAGCTGAATGCTGCCATCAGTGTAAATCTTTCCACGCCGGAATACGGTTCCTGTGGCCAGGTCCGAATCAACGGAGGTGTAGCGCCAAGCAGCGGCACGATCACACGCCTCTCGTGGGACTGGGGCGACGGTACCGTCATTGACAGCTTCTTTGAGGCTGCGCATACCTATAGCCGCAACGGTGCCTACGAGATTAAGGTGACGGCCTACAGCAGCACCGGCGAGACCCAGATTGCCGGTTCCTCTGTGATGATCTCGCGATGGATTAGAAAGGAATTGGCCGGGTGGTGCACACATGCAGTTTTCTGGCATGTGCGCGATTGGAAGGGCGTTGGCTGATCCAGCTAAACGCAGACATGGCAAACAACGCCATGTCTGCGCCACCCAAGTAAGTTGGGAAGTGAAGCAACCAGGGAAATCTGTCCCTGCTCAACAGGGAGAGTCACGACGAGTGGCGCACACATGCTGCAGTTGGGCATGTGTGCGGGCTGCGAACTTGGAAGAACCCGTTCGTTTTGGGCTGTCTCATGCGCCGGGTGGCGCATACATGCTGCTTCTCAAGCATGTATGCGCTTATGGAAATGGGAAATCCATGCATTGCAGACATGGCACAAAGCGCCATATCTGCGCCACCCAAGTAAGTTGGGAAGTACAGCAATCAGGGCGGTCTGTCCATGGTCAGTAGGGAGGAGTCACCCAGATGATAGAACCTCCAGCTCGACCAGGGCCAGTCTCCCGGCTGCGAAACCAGACGGCGCTTGACAGGGTTGGCATGCATGTAGTTCAACTTTTCCAGGCGTTTCTTCTCGCTCCAGATGTTCATGTCATAGCACCGCCGCGCCCACACGCGATAAGTGGCATGGCTGTGAACACTGGAAGATAGTGTGAATCTATGAAGCATCTTCTGGCACCAGGGCTGGCCCGAGTTTTCTTTGAGGTTCTTGAGAATAAACAGCGCCGTGCGCTCCTTGAGGCTTTGCATGATGTCTGATGGATTGGCTTGCGGTGAAGGCCAGATGAGCGCATGGAAGTGCTCGGGCATGAGAATGTAGCCATGGATTTGAAGCCCAAGCTCCTGGCGCAGGTCGCCCAACGTTTGAACAAAGTGTGACTTGAAGCGCTCAGAATCAAAGATGCGCACACGGCGATAGGTGCTGGCAGTGAGGTAGTGCAGATGGTTGCCGCTGTAGTAATGATGCTGTCTGACCATGCGCTCATCTTACACCCGCCCGATTCGGGTGGCGCACACATGCCTTCCTGGGATGGGCACGATTGGATGAGTTTGGAGGCTTAGCATCGCAGACATGGCAGACAGCGCCATATCTGCGCCACCCCATTAAATGTGACCTGAAACTCTAGGGTGGCGCATACATGCTGCTTCTCAAGCATGTGTGCGATGGGTAGAGCTGAGCATCGCAGACATGGCCAACAAAGCCATGTCTGCGCCACCCAAGCAGATGGGAGCGGGTAGGGGTAGCCACGATTGCCATGCTTTTCGGCAATCGTGGGCTTTTCCTAGCGCGAGTGGAAAGGCTTGGATGATCCGGGTAGACGCAGACATGGCAAAAGGCGCCATATCTGCGCCACCCAGGTTGTGGCTGCACCACGTGAACCCACAATGCCGGGCAAAAAGTTAGTGGTGGCGACTGATGATTCGAGCAGCCCGCAGGGCGTGGCTGCACCAAGCGAACCCACAGTGCCTCCGTGTTCAGGTTGGCTCAGGGAACGTCGGTGGGCTGGCACACTGCAAGGCGTGGTACGCGCTGGAGGTCTGAGTCCAGCGTGGCCAGGTTAGCGATTCCGTAACGAATCATGAGGGAAGCCGTGATGGAGTCGTTTGCCGGGTGGCGCACTCATGCTGCAGTTTGGCATGTGTGCGGTGAGAATGCATTTGGCAATCGCGGAAAGATGAGGGCGTGCCAATGGCCGGGTGGCGCATACATGCTGCTTCTCAAACATGTGTGCGCTTAAGGAAATGGGACATCCTTACATCGTAATCCTTCAATTGCTGGATGACCTGCCAGTTCTGCTTGATTTTCTTGGCGGGCTGAGAGGGAGGAATGAGCCCTTTGGTGACTGCTTCGATCATCATCAAGCGATGGAGAACTTCGAGAAGAATATGAGCTCCAGTGGTACCGCGAATCGTCGTCCGTTCGGCTCGTTCCAGAAATGCCTTGCACTCGGGCGAGACGCCCGTGAAGTGATAGACAAAGATGTTGGCATCGATGAATACCGTGGCGCCATCCGGCACATCAGCCAAGGTCATAGAGGTCCTCAGCAAGCAGATGGCGGACAAGGGCGGGGTCAGCGT
>JAKEER010000412.1 GCA_022616615.1 Acidobacteriota bacterium | reverse complement strand
GTGGAAGTGTGGGGGACAGGCCGGCCCATCCGTGAGTTCTTGTACGTGGAGGATTGCGCCGACGCCATTCTGCGCGCAGCCGAACTGTACAACGACACTCTCCCTTTGAACATCGGCACGGGCCGCGGAACCGCCGTGCGCGAACTTGTCTCCTTAATCCGGGAAATCGCGGCCTTCGCTGGCCAGCTGTCGTGGAACACCTCCAAGCCCGATGGACAGCTGAAGAAGGTGCTGAATGTCTCGCGGATGAGGGCGGCGCTTCAGTGGTCTCCGCCGACCGATTTGCGAACGGGACTTCGCAAGACCATCGAGTGGTATGGGGCGAACAAGGAAGAAGCGGATCGGCGGTATTAGCCGTGCCCCTCGGTTCCCTCGGGGGTAGGCGCACGGCGGGAGGTCCGGGCTTTCATGGTTTCGGTGGTCACGTACGGGCGCAACGACAACTACGGGTTCAACCTCTACAAGCGAACCGCTCTGGGCTTGAACTGCTTGGCTGAGGTGTTGACGGACGAAGACGAAATCCTCTTTGTGGACTACAACACCCCCGCCCATCTCCATACGCTTCCGGAGTCTATTTGGGACACGCTGAGTCCCAAGGCCCGTTGCCGTCTGAAAGTCATTCGGATTGGGCCCGAGCTCCACGCCAAGCTGAAGGGAGATTCCCTCCTCCCCATCCTTGAAAACGTGGCCCGCAACGCAGCGATTGTTCGCTCGGATCCAAGGAACCAATGGCTGCTTTCGACGAATCCGGACGTGCTCGTGGTGCTGGCTTCCCAATGGGCCAACTTTCCCGAGTTGCTGAAGGGTCTGCCCGAGAGTTTCTATGAGATGCCGCGGTTTGATATCCCGGAGAGCGTTTGGTCATTCCTCGAGCGAGACAACCCGCGCGCCAATATCGGACTTCTCCGCGACTGGGTAGTTTCAAATCGAGCGGCGGTCGTCGAGGCGTTCCCTGACCACCGCTTTCAGAAGTTCTACCTTTTTGATGCTCCGGGGGATTTCCAGTTGGCCCCGCGCAGCTACTTCTTCAAGCTCCGCGGCTTCGATGAGTCGATGAACAAGTACCTCCACTCCGATGCCAACCTGGCCAAGAGAATGTGGCTTCTCAATGGTCGTCGGACCGACCACCTGCTGGGCAAACTCTGGGTTCTTCACCAGGACCATTATCTCTCCGGCGAATGGGCCCGGAACCTCGCCACCGTCTCCCACAATGACTACAACTCCAAGGTGATTCAACAGGAAACTGTCGAAGCCAATGGTCAAGGGTGGGGCCTGCAGAAGGAGCCGCTTCCCTTCTTTAAGCTTGAGGAGCAGGTCCAGAACGCGCGCCGCTACTACTTCGGCGAGTCCAGGGCGCCTGTCAATGGCGATTTGCTGCTGAGCACCGAAATAGACTGGAGTTGCCAACCCTTCTATCGCCTTTGTCACTACCGGCCGGAGTTTCTGGCGGTGTACTTGCGCGAACTCCTCCGGACACTTCCGGTTCACGCAACGGCGGTCTATCTGGGCGATCATCCCCCTACGTGGGAAGCTATTTCTCGCCTGTGGGCGGAGGGGGGGCGCAACGGAGTTCCCCTCCGCCACCTGGCCAAGGAGAATCCCGGACCAGACAGTGTGCAAGCCGATCTTCTCCTCGTGGATTGTTACTACGAGCGGCCCGACGATGCCCAGAGCCGCATCACTTCGCTTCAGGATCAGCTGCGCCGCCAGCAAGATCAAGGACGGATTGACGAAGACGAGGCCAGCGAGGAGCTAGAGCGGTTTGCGAACAACCTCGATTCCCAGCTCTTGGAAGGCAGGATCATTCCCGTGTGGCGGCAGTATCTCCCCTGCCTTCGAATGGATGCCGGTTCCCACGTCATCCTCCTGGGCTGCAACACCTACGTCGGAGCTTTCTTCCGATTTCAGGAGATGTTCGCGTCTCTGGTGCAACGAATTCCGGCGGCGCCCAGCGGGCTTCAGCGCCTTCATGGAGCCTACCAGAGGTTCAAGTTTCGCCTGCAGGCCGCCGATGACGAGGGTCCCCTAGCGAAGATGGTGCGCAGACTTCGGCTGACGAAGCGTCGGGCCATGCGGCGAATCTTCGGCTATGAGGACGTGATGGGCCGGATCTACTTCCGTCACCTTCTCCGCAGGGCTCAGCAGACAAGGGAGGATTTCAAGCTGCCGACTGTTTATGTCCACCATCGGTTGGTGGTCATGCGCGTGGGGAAATAGATGGCGACTGTCCGAGACGTACAGGTCTACTGGGATCGCCGACCATGCAATATCCGGCATTCCCCCAAGCCCGTCGGCACGAAGGAGTACTTCGACGAAGTCGAGACGCGCAAGTACTTCGTGGAACCGCATATCCCGGCTTTTGTGGATTTTCCGCGCTGGCGGGGAAAGGACGTGCTGGAGGTTGGCTGCGGGATTGGCACCGACTCAATCAACTTTGCTCGCCATGGCGCCAACCTGGATATTCTCGAACTTTCTCCGGAAAGCCTGACTGTCGCCCGGCAGCGGTTTGAGGTCTACGGCTTGAACGCCCGCTTTTTTCAAGGCAATGCGGAAGAACTGGACGACATCCTCCCCCAGGGCAAGAAATACGATCTGGTGTACTCTTTCGGCGTTATCCACCACACGCCGTCGCCGGCTCGTGTGGTGGCAGCGGTGGCCAAGCGCCTGAAGGAGGACGGGGAATTTCGTCTCATGCTCTACAGCCGGTTTTCTTGGAAAGTGTTGTCCATCTATCTTCGCCACGGCTGGAGGGAGCCGTGGAACCTCTCCCGCCTGGTCGCGGAATACTCGGAAGCTCAAACCGGGTGCCCGGTCACGTACATTTATTCCTTCCAACAGGTGCGCGAGCTCCTTACGGATTTCGAGATCGTCAACCTCGCCAAGGAGCATATCTTCCCCTATCGCATCCGCGACTACGTCCAATTTCGGTATGTGAAAGGATGGTATTTTCGCTGGATGCCTGACTCCTGGTTCCGCTGGCTGGAGCGCCGCCTCGGCTGGCACACATTGATTGTCGCCCGCCCTTGTCAGTAGGCTGTTGACATGTGCCTGCGGCAAAGACACGTTAGGATTGATCGACAAGAACGAATCTGGATAGAGGTACACTCCCCACTGCCGGTCCGTGGCTGCCTTGGTTAGGATGACAGCGCGCGCCGATAGGGCGGATACTACATCTAAGGCTCAGCGCCCCATGAAAGCAGAAGAGAGCTCGCCGGCCGTTGTCAAGTCAGAGCAGTTGTCCTTCCTAGTTGGCCTGCAGCCCGTAACCGTAGCCGCAGGATTTACCTTGCATCTCAAGCCCGAGGATTACATAACCAAGCTCCTCCAGCGGAATGGTGTATTTGAGGCCCCCGAGACCGACCTAGTAACCCGAATACTACAGCCCGGTGGCATCTGTGTTGACGCGGGCTGTCACGTCGGATACTACACATGCTTGTTTGCACGATTGGTCGGAATCACCGGGAGAGTGTATGCATTTGACGCCAATCCAGAGAGTTGTCTGCACACTTCCCGCAATCTTACCGCTAACCATCTAGGGAACGTGGAGGTCATCCAAGCTGCGCTGGCAGACGAACGTGGAAGCGCAACGTTCTATGTATCCACAGATGACCAGACAGGCCTAAGCTCCTTGGCGCCGATTCCTCGACACAAGGAGGCCATTGTAGTTCCACGGTTGCGCCTGCAGGATTTTCTCAGGGAGCGACACATTTCGAAAGTGCGCTTGCTCAAGCTCGATGTAGAAGGAGCCGAAGAGCTTGTTCTCAAGGGTTTGGGGCGCTTCCTTACCGATCGCCGCATTGATTTCATTTTGATGGAGTGCTATGACGAGCGTCTCGGATTGCTGAATAGCTCGACGGAAACGGTGGCTGCGCTGCTGCGAGGAGCTGGCTACCAGTGCTGGGAGTTCGGAACGGTTAACCCCTCGGGTTGGTCATTGGCATCCGAAGTGCGAAGCCGGGGAGACGCCAATTACCTGTTCGGTTGTCCTTCGCCGAAAGATGGCGTTCCGGCTGTCTCCGTGGTCGGGGCCTGCCTGCTTGCTCAAGCCGAACGCGACGAATTGGCGAGGCAACTGCAATCCGAGCGGCAGGCATGGGAAGCGAATCTTGCGAAGGCTCAAAACGACATAACGTTCTTGATGGGGGCCCTTCATAAGGGGGAGGAAGAAGCGACCCGGCTTCGTTTGGTCAAAGCTGAACTCGAAGTAACCCTAGATGCTATTGCGAAGTCCCCCGGTTGGCGGCTGCTGAACGTTTGGCGCAGGGTCCGAGACCAGCTTGCCCCGGAGAGCACCCGCCGGCGCAGATTGTATGACGCCGTCCTCCGTCGGCTTCGCCGAGGCAGCGGAGTGTCGAGCGGATAGCCATGACAATCACGAAGGATGAGGAGCCGAAAATTCAAAAAGTCTGTGTCGTCGGACTGGGAAAGTTGGGGGCGTGCATTGCAGCGGTTCTAGCCAGCCGCGGGTACGCGGTTGTCGGCGTTGATGTTGACTCCGCCAAAGTAGATGCGCTCCGCCGACGCCGAGCGCCCGTGGAGGAACCTGGGCTGCAGGAGATGATCGAGCAGGCGTCGTCTCGCCTGCAAGCGACCTCGGATTGGGTTGACGCGATTGCGCAGTCCGACGCCGCCTTCTTTGTCCCGGCCACCCCCAGTCTCCCCGACGGCAGCTTTGATAATTCCTTCTTAGTGGCGGCTCTGCGTTCAGCGGCCCAGGTGGTGCGGGCTGAAAAGAAGCAGCAGTTTCTCTTTGTTATTAATTCAACGGTAACGCCCGGGTCCTGTG
>JAKEER010000411.1 GCA_022616615.1 Acidobacteriota bacterium | reverse complement strand
TCGACTCCTCCCTTACGGTCAGGCTACTGGCCTCATTCAAGCCGAAGGCTTGCAAGCCATTAGCCGGGGGTGGAGCGAGGTCGCTCCACCCCCGCTCCACCCCCGGTGTGCATGAGGAGAAAAGGAACGCACCCCGCAGGGGTCGCAGCGCCTGCCATTGGTATTGATTGAGCAGCGTTCAAATCGAAATAACAGGTGGCACCCCTCCAGGGTGCGCATCTTTATGGTTCCCTAAGCCGGTGGTATCGCTGGCGCTCAACCACCGGCTAATAGCTGCGAAGCCTCCGGCTTGTCTAATAGTCATGACCAGTGCCTGCGACTCCCTGTGTGGGATGCCCGCCACTTATAATTGCACCCGGTCACTGTTGGCCATAGGCTTTAGTCGACCTGCTCATGATAGACTCTGACACCGACTAGGCTGCCTGGAGGCCAAGATGTCGACTCATGCTAAGGCACGCTACAGCATCGAAGAATATCTGGCGTTAGAGCGTAATGCGCCTACCAAGAGCGAGTTCTTTGCCGGAGAAATCTTTGCGATGACTGGGGCCAGTCGTAATCATAATCTCATCGTGGCTAACCTTGTAAGGGAGTTGACCTTGCAACTCAAGGGCAAGCCTTGCGAAACATATCCCAGCGATATGCGTGTGAAGGTGAGCACCACAGAACGTTACACCTATCCAGATCTGGTCGTTGTCTGCGGGCCTCCTCAGTTCGACGACAATCACAGGGACACACTGCTCAACCCGGTTGTCATCGTTGAGGTCCTCTCGAAATCCACCGAAGCCTACGATCGCGGCGACAAGTTTGCCCACTACCGCAAGATCGAGTCTCTGGCTGAGTATCTGTTGGTTTCTCAAGACAAGCCGCACGTCGACCGCTACGTCCGACAGCCAGAGAGTCAGTGGTTGCTGGCCGAGTGGGAAGGGCTGAAGAGCCAGGTTCCACTGACTTCGATAGACTGCCGGATTGAAATGGCAGAGATCTACGACAAAGTTGAGATGGCCGAAGATCAGGAAGGGTAAGGTGCGCGGCTTGCCGAACGCACAAGGTGCGCTTCGAAAAGGAGCTCACCATTCTGAATAGACTGCGAAACATGGCAGATTTGACTTCCATCGGCGTCGTCGGAGCGGGCACTATGGGCAGCGGCATTGCCCAGGTTTTCGCCCAGAAAGGCCATGTGGTAGCGCTGTGCGATGCTGTGGCTTCGCAGCTGGAAAGAGCATTGTTAGTTATTGAGAAGAGCCTCAACCGCGAACGGGAGAAAAACGGCATTAGTGCCGCCGAGAAAGATCGGACCCTAGGCAACATTCAGCCCCGGTCAAGTCTAGAGGCGCTGAAGGGTGCGGCTCTCGTGGTTGAAGCCGTCAGCGAGGCCTTCGACGCCAAGCGCCGCGTTTTCGAGGAGCTTGACCAAGCTTGTGATCCCGCAACCATTTTGGCAACGAACACATCTTCCATATCTATTACTCAGCTTGCGGCGACCACCGGACGGCCCGACCGCGTTATTGGCATGCATTTCATGAACCCGGTTCCGGTGATGAAGCTGGTGGAGATCGTTCGTGGCATGCAGACGTCAGAAGATACGTTCCTTACGACGCGTGCTCTCGTCGAACACTTGAACAAAGTTCCCGTGGAAGTGAACGACTCGCCGGGTTTTGTCTCCAACCGTGTTCTGATGCCGATGATTAACGAAGCCATCTTCTGTGT
This sequence comes from Acidobacteriota bacterium, assembly GCA_022616615.1. Classification (GTDB taxonomy): domain Bacteria; phylum Acidobacteriota; class Terriglobia; order Versatilivoradales; family Versatilivoraceae; genus VFZK01. Next base: position 53,127 of record JAKEER010000411.1, on the reverse strand, counting down.
TTATGAAGGAGTGGGCACTCGAGAAGCCGTCGATGCAGTCATGAAGCTGGGGATGAAACACCCGATGGGTCCGTTGGCCCTGGCAGACTTGATTGGGCTTGATGTTTGCCTAAATATTATGGAAACTCTGTACGCAGGCTTTAGCGATGCCAAGTATCGCCCATGCCCGCTGTTAAAGAAGATGGTGGCGGCCGGGCGCTTGGGGCGCAAGAGCGGCGAAGGATTTTATCGATACTCGCCATAGGGGAACTCAGGTGCCGGTGATTTTCTGCCAGAAATGCGGGATGAAGAACCAGATCGGCGAAGAAATCTGCGTGAAATGCGGAACAAAGCTGATGATTTTAGCCTACGCGCATCGCTTGAACAGCAGCTTGCCGATTCTTGATGAGCATTTTCTGGAGAGGATCAGCGCCTTGGAGTACAGCATCGGACGGCTTGATGACCGCCTGAATGAAATCTATGATCTAGTTCAGCAGTTGAGCACCGACAGCTTTTACGATCACACCATGATCGAATCCATCGCCGAGGCCTTGAAGCGTCTTCAGATTGTGGGCAAGCAGGACCTCGAGCGCGACTGGCACAAGCGCGTCACGCAGCGATTACTGGAAAGCGAAGAGCGGGAAAAGTTCGAGGCCAGCAAGAAATCTTTTCTGAATGCCTTTCGTGGAAAGGACAAGAGCCGTTTTTCCAAGCTCATCGAAGAAAGCAGCCAGCACTTCATCAAGAAGAATTACGGCCGTGGGCTGAAAGTGCTGGAGCGAGCTTTGTCCGCCGATCCGCAGAACTGCGAGGTGGGCATCTTTCTCAGCAAGATCTATTACGAGTTTGAAAATTTTGCGAATGCCGGGAAGTATCTCAAGCGGGTGCTGAAGAACAACCCGCATCATTTCGAAGCTAATCTTCTGACAGGCTTGCTTGCCCGGCGGCGTGGCGACTTTGCAGCCGCGCGCCAGTTTCTCGGCAACGCAGCTGACATCTGCCAGACCTCGCTGGCCGCTCATTTGTTTCTGGGTTCGGTGCTGGTTTCACTCGGCCAGGACGCCGAAGCACTGGGGCATTTTTCCCGAGCGCTGAATCTCAAACCTTCACCGCAGATGTACTTGATGGTTGGCTCCATCTATTCCCGCCAGGGCCAGCTTCGCCATGCCATCAAACACATGAAGAAGGCTATTGAGCTCGATCCGGCTTGCCACGAAGCTTTCTTCCGGCTTGGACTGGCGTTCTTGGAACAGAACTGGACCAAGAAAGCCAAGGAGTGCATTCGGACGGCAGCGCATCTGAATCCGAAAGAGGCGCGATACCAGGACGCATTGGCGCTCCTGGTTCATGACCGCCCCAGGCAGGCGTCCTTTGCCAATCTGAAGTGGGAGCCGGCTCTGAACGAAGAGAGCCTGGAGTTCCTGGTGAAGGACGAACTGCGTTTGAATTTCCGGCCAGACAAATCCGCAGCTCAAGTGAGCAGCAAGGACGTGGAAGGCAAGTAGGTTGCACCGGCCCGCCTTCAGCGATCAGCTTGACTGCTGCGACGGACACACGGGGTAGTTTTGCTTCAAGACCTGAAATCTCAAATACCCGAGGGGGTTATGGCATGGCTGACGATAAAGCAGAGCGTGGCAGGGCAATCGATTTGGCGCTATCGCAGATTGAAAAGCAATTTGGCAAGGGTTCCATCATGCGGCTGGGCAGCCGCGAGGCTATCGCCAACGGCGGCGGTATCATCCCAACGGGTTCGCTTTCGCTGGATGCAGCTCTCGGCGTGGGCGGAATGCCTCGCGGCCGTGTCGTCGAGATCTTCGGCCCGGAATCGAGCGGCAAGACGACGCTGGCGTTGCACGTAATCGCCGAAGCGCAGAAAACGGGCGGCATGGCGGCATTCATCGACGCCGAACATGCGCTCGACGCGGCGTACGCCCGCAAGCTGGGCGTGGACGTGGACAACTTGCTGGTGTCGCAGCCCGACAGCGGCGAGCAGGCGCTGGAGATTGCCGAGATGCTGGTGCGCAGCGGCGCACTGGATGTGTGCGTGATAGACTCGGTGGCGGCCCTGGTTCCGAAGGCGGAGCTGGAAGGCGAAATGGGCGACTCGCATATGGGCCTGCAAGCACGGCTCATGTCGCAGGCATTGCGCAAGCTCACCGGCATTGTCTCAAAATCGAATACCTGCCTGGTTTTCATCAACCAAATCCGCGAGAAAATCGGCGTGATGTTCGGCAATCCTGAAACCACCACGGGCGGCCGCGCGCTGAAGTTTTACGCCAGTGTTCGCGCCGACGTGCGCCGTGTGGCCTCCATCAAGGACGGTGACGAGGTGACAGGCAGCCGCACCAAAGTGAAGGTTGTGAAAAACAAAGTGGCGCCGCCGTTCCGGGAAGCAGAGTTCGACATCATGTATGGCGTCGGTATTTCCAAGGAAGGCGATCTGATCGACCTCGGCACCGACCGCGGGATCATCGAAAAGAGCGGCGCCTGGTTCTCCTACAAAGGCGAGCGCATGGGGCAGGGGCGGGAGAACGCCAAGCAATTCCTGAAAGACAACACCGACATCCGACAGAAACTTGAAGAAGAACTGCGCAAGGCGCTCAACATCACCTTGCCCGGCGCCGCCGAAGCGGCTGCAGCTGCAACGGCCGACGGGGCCATGAAGAAATCGACCAAGGGCTGAGGCGAAGGGGTCATTGGTCGGTGACCCCCGAGGTGTGCCGGCCAAACGGACTACAGCACATTCGCTCCACAAGTGTGACCGCTTTGTCCCATTTGGCAAGGGGTGCGAGAGACTCCTATGGTCCGTCGGTTGCTGTTTTTCGAGCGTGCTTGCGGGTGAGCCCTGAACGAGTTTCGTTCTTGATTCGCTGCACCCAGCAGAACTCCATTCTGTGCTTCCAATCTGCGCTTCGCCGGTCCAGCAAACTCAAAGTCGCGACGTCTTGATTCTCGCCTGTGCGACGCTGGCCTGTTTGATTCCCTTTTCAGGCAAAGCCTTCCATATTGACGACCCTGTTTACGTGCGTGCTGCGCAGCAGATCCTGTCCCATCCCGCAGACTTCTACGGATTTCGAATGAATTGGCGGGGGACGGAAATGCTCGTGGCGGATTTTCAGCAAAATCCCCCTGGAGTTTCCTATTTGCTCGCGGTGGCCGGCCTATGCTTTGGCTGGAGCGAACGGGCGCTCCATCTCGCTCTCCTGTTTCCCGCGGTTGCGGCGGTCATTGGCATCTATTTTTTGGCTCAAGGCTATTGTTCCAGCCCTCTGCTCGCGGCACTGCTGTCCTTACTGACACCCTCCTTCTGGGTTTCCAGCACTACCGTGATGAGCGATGTGACGATGCTCGCCTTTTGGGTTTGGGCGCTCGTATTCTGGACGCGTGGCTTGCGTCAAGGCCGGTGGTGGATGTTGCTGGTCTCTTCGATTTTGATTGGGCTCTGCGCGCTCACCAAGTACTTTGGCGTTTGCCTGATTCCGCTGCTGTTTGCCGGCTCGCTGGCTTGGCGCCGCCGGCTGGGTTCTTGGGCGTTGTTTCTGCTCATCCCGGCACTGATGGTGGCTGGTTATCAGTGGGCTGGCTATTGCCTCTATGGTCGGGCTCTTTTTGGGGAAGCGCTCCGCTACGCTTCGAGCCGGCAGCCGACAGGAGGGTTGAGCACTCTCGCAAGGCTGCTGACGGCACTTTCATTCGCCGGAGGCTGCATTAGCGCTGCAGCGTTCTACGCCCACGAGTTATGGACAAGGCGCACATTGGTTGTGGGGACCGCCTTTGCGATGCTCGCAACCCTTGCGGTGATTCTGATCGTGGATCAGGGAGCCTTGGCGCTCTGGACTGAAGGCGAAAATCGCTGGGCTTTCTTGTTACAGTTCAGCTTCCTGGTCGCGGTGGGGGCACAGTTGCTATGGCTGGCGGTCTTGGATTTCCTGAACCGCAAAGATGCCGCCTCGGCTCTCCTGTTTCTTTGGATGGCCGGGACATTTGTTTTTGCTGCTCTATTGAACTGGGCCATCACTGCCCGTACGTTTCTTCCAATCGTTCCAGCCGCTGTCATCATTCTTCTGAGGCGTCTCGAGCAGCGTAACCTGGAAGCCTTGCGGCTGCCTTCTGCGCGCGCGCTTGGGCCGTTGCTTGCCACTGCCTTACTGGGATTCACAGTTGCTTTTGCCGACTACACGCTGGCAGGCAGCGGCCGCGAGGCTGCTAATGCTCTCAATCTCGAGTATCGCGACAAGCAAATGTGGTTTCAGGGGCACTGGGGATTTCAGTACTACATGGAGCAGCTCGGCGCTACCGGTTTTGATGTGCTGAACTCCAAACCTGCCCCAGGTGAGCTGATGGTGGTTCCAGTAAACAACACTAACCTGTTCTGGCCAAGGAAAGAGACCGTTCGGATTGTGAAGCTTCTACAGTTTCAAACCTGCTCCTGGTTGTCGACGATGCACCCCGCCGTGCGCGCCGGATTCTACGCGAATTCGGCGGGTCCGCTTCCGTTCGCTTTTGGCAACGTGCCGCCGGAGGAGTATTACGTCTTTTCGGTTGTTCAACCCTTGCGACTTGGCGAGTGACGGGGTAAGTCTGGGCAAGCACTGAAGGCTTTTCGATTCGCCTGGCCCTGAGTAATGTGGGCATCGCTTTGATGTGTCTCCTGGGGGAGATCGATGTGAGTGTGCCGTGCCAAGCGACCGTTGGGGCCTCGGACTCTACGACATGGATTTTTGCAGTTCTGCTGGGCGCCCTAGCCGCAACGCTGGCACTGTTTCCACTCTCGTCCTACGACGTGTGGTGGATTCTTGCGACCGGCAACGGGATCATCGAAACGGGCGCATTGCCCCAGACGGGAGCAGGGTCTTGGACCCGAGGCCATGCAGAGTATGCTTACCACGGCTGGGCATTCTCGCTGATCACCAGCGTGTTCTATCAGCTCGGTGGCGACTGTGGATTGATTGGGCTTCGAGCCATCCTGGCCTCGGTCGCGTTTGCTTTTTTGGTTCTAGCTGTGGCAGCCCGAGGGGCACGAGGCGCCGGCGCCTACTCGCTTCCTGGCCTGGCGCTGCTCTTTGGGTTCACGAATCTTTTCTGGCCGGTTCGCGCGCAGTCTGCGTCTCAAACTTTGCTTGTTTTGATGCTCTGGGGTTTAGCGCGGTACCGGGCCAACAACTTGGTGAGGATGGCAATCGCCCTGCCTTTCTTTATGATCTGGGCCAACACTCACGGCGGAGTTTGGCTGGGCTTTGCAATCCTCGTTCTCGGACTGCTCGGAGAGTGGATCGACGTTCGGCTGGGACGGCATGAGGCAGCGCGGCACGGGTCGCTGGCAATGGCCATGGTCCCGCTGGCTTTCGTCGGTTGCCTGGCGACGCCATACGGCTACAAGGGTCTTGTGTCGGCGGTGCGTCACATTGGGGGAGACCCGGCTGCCACGGCCCCGCTGGAATGGGCCGCTCCTCGCCTCGCTGATCACCCGCTCTTCCTGCTATTGCTTGTTGCTGTGGCCGCGGGACTCATCATCTCGGTTTTGCGGGGCCACTTCCGAGGAGGAGACGTTCTGCTGTTCCTGTTGTTTGCGCTGATGGGTCTGAATTCGCTTCGATACATGGAGATTGCTGCGCTGGGTTTAGCTTACGCTGGCACTTCCATTTGGGTGAACATGGGGTTTAGGCGGACTCTGCAGATCTGTCACAGCCCTGCTGCTCATGCCTTGGTGATCGCGGGTTTCGGTGTTTGTCTGTTTCTCGGACATGGACGGGACCCGTTTCTGTTCCAGGGAGGGTGGAGGCCCAACCGGCCACTGCCAGTGGAAGCGGCCCGGTTTCTTGCTTCTCACGATATTGTCCAGCGGCTGGCTAATCCGTATGAATGGGGGGGATATCTGATTTGGAAGTTTCACCCGCGAGAAGTTGCCTTTATCGATGGCCGAGCCGACTTGTATCCGGCTTCTTTCATTGAAGACTACATGAGGCTGGAATCAGGCTCGCCAGGCTGGCGCGAGTTTCTGGACCAGCACGACGTAGAGGCCGTTCTTTGGCGATCCGGGCCCACCGGCTTCCCGTTGCGAGAGGTGCTCCAGGCAGATCGAGCTTTTGTGAGGATCTATGCCGATTCCGTGGCTGAGGTCTACGTTCGGCGGGGCGGATTGTATCGCCGGATGGAAGGATCGTAAGTTTGAAGTTCGAAGTACGAAGGTCGAAGTGCGAAAGATGAGAAATTCGATGCCGATTCCTACGGGCGGAGTTTCGAACTTCGCACTTCGTCCTTCCAGGTCGTTGTCGAATTACATGAGCGTGATGCCTCTAAAAGGGCTGTCCTGCCAGTCTGGTTCCCGGTCCACCGCCGGTGACGTTTCCAGGCGTTGGAGTGCTCAGCAGATTCTTTCTCGCGACGTTACCTGGGTTGCAATCCTGGTGCTGCTGAACCTGATCTTTTTTTCAGATGTCTTATTTGGCGGCAAGACATACTTCTACCGTGATGTGGCCTTCTTTCACTACCCTTTGAAGAGGCTTGTCACTGAAGCCTATGCAAATGGTGAGTGGCCGCTCTGGAACCCATATATTCAGCTCGGCCAGCCCTTGTTAGCGAATCCCAATGCCAACGCCTTCTACCCAACACAGAGTCTTTACCATATTTTCCCTTTCGAGCTGGCCTTTAACCTGCATTTTGTCCTGCATTGTGCTCTGGCTGGAATCGGAACCTTCTATTTGAGCCGAACTCTGGGATTGACTTGCTTCGCGGCGTTCCTCGCAGCGTTGACTTACAACTTCTGCGGCATCACGATTTCTTTTGTCAATTTGTATAACCTGCTTCCTTTCGTGGCCCTGTTTCCTCTTCTGACACTGACCTTCCTCAAGATCAGGCAGCGGCCCTCCCTCTTCAAACTCTTTTGTGGCAGCCTTCTGTTTGGTTGCTTCTTCCAGTTGCTGGAACCACTTTGTTCATTGGCGTTGGGCCTCTTTCTCTTTTTCTTTCTGGCCGGCTTGTATCTTCTCTCCGAGAAGCCACGTGACTCCTGGGGGAAAGCGTTGCTCCAGTTTGGATGCTCCGCAGTCGCAGGAATGCTCCTGGCAAGCGTTCAGATACTGCCAACATGGGAGCTGATCCAACACTCCGGACGAAGGGGAGGCGTCACTTTCGCAGAGGCTTCCTCCTGGTCGTTGCAGCCCATCACACTTCTGCAGTTTCTCTTCGCCAGAGTCATTGAACAGAATTTCCGGCTTGCGGATGCCACCTTCTGGGCTCAGGGCCTCTTTACGGATCGGGAACCGTACCTGATTTCCATCTATTTTGGCATCTTCCCGCTGCTGCTCACCCTGGTGGGAGTAATACTTTCGCGGCGGCGAAGCCTGACGAGCGTGCTCCTGCTGATTGCCGTTATCACCTCTCTCCTGGCTTTAGGAAAGTACACTCCGCTCTACGCCTGGCTTTTTGACCTTTGTCCTCTGTTGCGTTACGGCCGGTATCCCGTCAAATGCCTCCTCGCAGCTAATCTCTGCATGTGTCTGCTGGTAGGTTTTGGTTGGGACCGCATCGCAGACATGAGAGAGGCGATGCAGCAGCGGCCTGCCTCGCGAAACGCCGGCGTGCGCTTGTTTGTTGCCTGCGTCATTCTGTTTTGGCTGGCCCTGGTGGCGCTGTCTTTTGGCGTGGTGCAAAGCTGGCTTGGGATGCAGCCCTCGGGCCTGTTATTGAACTATCAAGGCCAGCGCTTGCAGATCAGTCCTGCGACTTTCGAGGCTGTTCTTCATCATGCTCAGTTCATGCTCGGCGCTTTTCTTGTTTATCTGGGCCTGATGCAATGGAGGAAGATCGGCGCTGGAATCATCCAGTCGGTTGTAGCCTGCGTTCTGTTTCTGGACTTCATGACCTATAACATCGAAATCAATCCCTTGGTGCCCGTGGAGTTTTACGAACCCGCTCCAGCTTCTCTCTATTTGCAAGAACAGGTAAAGCGGCATGGACTGGCGCGAATTTTCCCTGACCACCCTGAGGAAGGCCGTGATCATTTCGCGATTCTGGGCAAGACGGACTCGGTAGTCTGGAAGGCCGTATTCTCCAAATTAAGGCTGGTCCAGTTCCTGTCGGCAAAGGAGCACATTCATCACTCCGTTTTTGAAGCCATCGACAAGCTGGAAACCCAACCGATTTCGCTGATTCTGAAGGAAATACGAGCACAGTCCACGATGGATGAGCAGATCCGGCTGCTAGCGAAGCTCAACGTGGGCTATTTGCTGTCTTTGCGGGAAATTCACAGTCCGTTGCTGGTTCTGAGCCAGACCTTCGAGGTCAACAGCACCGTACCACTTCGCATTTACCAGGTGACTGACGCGCTGCCAAGGGCATTTCTTGCTAACTCAGATGGTTCGGCCATGATAGGAAGCCCACAGAACGGGTGGACGGCGTGTTCCAAGAATTCCGAAGACGTTCACAGCGATGCCAAACAAGCTCGTGCCGCCTCCGCTTCGTCTGTGCGTTTCATTCGCTACACCCCGAACCACGTCGAGCTGGAAGCCAGCGCGGAGAAAGCGTGCCTTCTAGTCTTGCTCGACACCGACTATCCGGGATGGAAGGCCTTCATCGATGGCCAGGAAACGAAGATCAGTGCCGTGAATTCAGTTTTTCGCGGCGTAAACTTGGCTGCAGGTACACATCAGATTCATTTCCAGTACAAACCTCAATCCTTCCGCACCGGATTTTGGATTTCGATGCTGACACTATGCGTTTGGGGGGCCCTCTTTGTCTTCAAGTCTGCTGTGGACCGTCGTGGTGGGAGAGAATCCTTTTCACAGCTTCAAGATGTTTTAAGGACCGACACTGAGGTTTAAGTCGGGGGGCGGGTTGATCAGCAATCTTTGAGCGCTACTGCTCAAACTTCCTGGCTTTCCATAGCAAAGCCAGAGTATCCAGAATGTTCTCTTTTACTTTCATCTTGCTGATGCCGGCCTTCTGGTCATAGCGAAGCACCATGGGAGCTTCACCTGCAATCACACTCCGCGAGCGCAGTTTCAGAAGGATCTCAACCATGCAGGAAAACCCGGTCGATGAAACAAACTCGGTGCCAAACCAAGCGAAAGCATCCTTGAGCGTCTTCCAGCGATAGGCCCGGTAGCCGCAAGTGTAGTCGCGCACTCCTGCCATCGGGTAAAAAACTTGAAACAGCAAAGAAGCGCATCGGCTCAGAATGCGCCGGAGCAGTGTCACTCCTTGAACGTAGGATTCCGGCTGAAATCTGGATGCGATGACAACGTCGCGACCTTCACGGGTCATCCGCACCAGACGCAGTATCAGTCCGGGCACATGGGTGTTGTCGGAGTCCATCGTGACGATGATGTCTCTCTCTCCGCCGATCTCGACAGCCTTCAGCAGACCGGTTCGAATGGCTTCTCCCAGTCCGGCGTTGGACGGATGTTTCAGGCAGAGAAGCGGAAGCTCTGCGGCCAGATTTGCGACGACTTCTTCAGTCCGATCAGTGCTGCCGTCATTGACGACGATCACTTGATACTCAATCTGTTCTTCCCTCATCGTCGCTTTGATTTCGCAAAGGAGGTCCGCAATCCCTTCTTCCTCGTTGTAGGTGGGCAGCACAATGATAATCATTGCTCGCGCACTCTCCGTTTCAACTGTTGGATGTGGCTGGCGGCTGTTTCTTTATGCTTCTCCCATCTCAGGGCCAAGGCACTCAATTCATAGGTTTTTTCCCAGAGAATCAGGGCGTCCTCATATTGCCCGATATCTTCCAACAATCTCGCATAGTTGAACGCACCTAGAACGTAGCGGGGATTGGCTTGGTAGGAGCTGCGGTACATTTCAGCAGCCAGCCTCTTGTTGCCGAGGGACTCGTAGATTTCTCCAAGGTTGTTGTAGGCCAGTTCATAGTTGGGATCGAGCGCCAGGGCCCGCCGATAAGCCTGCTCTGCTTTGGAACGTTGGTTCATGCTTCGATATAACCGTCCAATCCGGCTATGCCCTTCCTTGATATTCGGAAACCTCCGCGCCAGCTCTAGGTAGGTTTGCTCTGCCTCTCCCAACCTATTCTCGATCTCATAAGTCTCAGCCAAGTTCAGCCAGGAGGCCGGATTACCGGGGGAAAGGCTTACTTGATGCTTCCACAACGTTTCGCTGTTCGCCCAAACTTGATTGTAACGAACGGTGCAGAGAGTATAAGCAAACACCAGAGCAATCGTCACCGCCCAGGAAGCTCGCTTTCGCCATGCCGGATGCACTGAAAAGAGGAAGTCCTCGCCTGCCAAGCGCCCGATCCCGACGGCGCACAAAAGCGCAAATCCAAAGGAAGGGAGGTAGAGATAACGTTCTGCCAGCAACGTGCTCGTGGGCACAAAATTCAAATAAGGAAGCAATGTCAGAAAGAACCAGCCAATGGAAAACGAAATCATCGGTTGAGTGCGCCGCAGCCGGACGAATGCAGAAGCGAGAACGATGAATACCAGCAACGAGAGGCATTCTGTGGCGTTGAAGTGATCAGCAGATTTCAGGTCATAAATGATCCGCTGATCTACAGGCCAGAGCAGGAGTCGGTAATACTCCCAAAGAACCAGCAAGTTTGTGCGCACGACCGTCACCGGCCCGCCTGCGCGAAAAGATCGAGATACCCCCTCATTCGCTGCAATGAATAGCTGCCCCCAGGTATACAGGGCTCCCACGAGAAAAAGACATCCGTAAGACCACAAGCTTTTCCAAGCGAAAAACTGTCTCGGTTCAAAGATCCAGACATAAAGCGGAATCAATGCCAGCAAGACGACGGCGCTCGCCTTCGAGAGTAGAGCCAGCAGAAAGCACAGAACCGAGAGCAGATAGAACTGAACTGAGCGAGTTGCTCCAGTTTGGCAAAAGCAGATGTAAGAGAGCAAGCTGGCGGCTACGAAGAAGCCCGACAAGACGTCTTTCCTGCCCGATAGCCAGGACACCGACTCGACATGAATGGGATGGCAGGCGAAGAGCAGCGCTGCCAGAAAGGCAATCGTTCGGCCTTTGAACAGCGTGGTGACCAGGTAGAGAAGCGCTATCGTGGTGGCGGTGTGGAACAAAATGTTAACGACATGGAAGCTCAACGGTGACGGGCCCCAGAAATGGAAACAAATCGCATAACTCAGGTCGCGGACCGGCAGGAAATCTTCACGAATGGGAAAGGGACGGAAAATAGCGATGAGGTTGTGCAGAGAGAGCGTGCGAAGAAACGCAGGACGAAGAATGATGATGGGATCATCCCAGTTCACAAACGCGTTATGTAGCGTGTTTAAGTAGGGCAGAATTGAGAACGAAGTGGCGATGCTGAGAAGGACCGGTTCGCTGGTGAATGGCTTTCTCATTGAGAACAGCGAGGCGGATTGCTAAAAGCGTCGAATCGTGCTGGCTGGTGAAAGACCAACTTTTCCCATTTGGGCATCCAGAACGTAGGCAAAGCCTTTAGGATCGAGAGGCAATTGCTTGAAAATGCCCAGTTGCACCAGTTCTTCGAGCGACGCCACTTTCCTTCCAATCTTGGTCTCGACTTTCTCGACCAAGTCTTGCAGCTGTTCGATTTCTTCCTCAGCCGTTAGTTTCAGCAGGTGCTCGAGGGCGTTAGCTTTCATCTGCTGATTTTCTGAAGTGTCGTACACTTCCTGCCACAGGAACTTGGCTGAGTTCCTGTTGCCTCCCTTTCCCAGGAGTTCGGCCGCGAAGGTTTTCATCCAGCGGGCGGCCTTTGGGTTGCGGCTGCCTTGCAGAAACGCATCTGCGGCAGACTTGCAGTCCTTCAGATACCAGTAGTAAGTAAATCCAAGGTCACGGTAGAGCTGCCATTCCTCGGGATTATGCTCAATGCCCCTGCGCAGGAGGGCTAGAGCCTTCTCGGGTTGATTGGCGCCTATCGGCGCTGCTTCAGATAGGAACACAGAACCGAAACGGTAGGCGTGCATGAGCTGAGGATCCAGCGTCGTGGCGATCTGAAGAAGAGGTTCCAAGAGATCGAAGCGTTTGTCATCGTGCAGCCGTTTCCCGCCGTAATACTGTACGGCCCGCATCCAATAGATGTCCGCTAGCAAGCCCCTGTGCCCAAGCGACAGGGCCTTGATAACTTTGCCCGACGGAAGATATAGAACCTCCTCGGTGGAACGAAATAGCCCAATTCGCTGATCGATGGCTGACTGCAGCCTATAGACTCCCAGGCCCGCCATACCTAGGCAAATCGCAAACAGCATTCTCATTTGAGATTTCTGGGGCGCCTCATTTGAAATTTCTGCGCTGAAACACGAGGATGGCCAGCAAGATCATGCAGCCCGAATACACCGCCCCATACGACAAAGACAGAGCGTAGAGATGCCCGCCCAAAAACCGGCCATGGGCTGTATCGGAAATAATGTTGAAGTTCCCAAAGTTCGGCACAAGGAAATAGAGCCCTGACGACAGAATCTTGACGAACACTGAATCACTCGAAAGCCCATATTGCCGAATGTCGGAGTTGAAGTGCCCGATGACATACACAGAAAAGGTGAAGAGAGCTGAAAGAGCCGGTGTGGAGAAAGTGGAAAAGAATAGGGCGATGGCAGTCACGAGCATCAACTGAACAAGGATGAGGAGTCCAGCCAGCAGCACGTAGAAGTCTGACAATTCGAAGGAACGCCGCAGGTACAAGATTGAAGCGTAAATTCCCAGCAGCATCACTGAGACATTCACCAGGAGTGTCAAAGTCAGGCCAAAGTATTTTCCCAGGATAAACTCATATCTTGCCACCGGTTTTGAAAGCAAGCTGTAGATGGTCTTCTTATCGATTTCCTTATAAACGAGTTGAATGCCGATGAAAATGGCAATCAGTGTCCCAAACAGCGAGAGAGTGCTGAGACCCAAATTGACAATGATTTGTTTGACGTCGCCAATCGTGATTGTTCCCAAGATCAGTGAACTGACGATGATAAGCACCGCAAAGATCACAAGATTGTAGAGAATCTTATCTCGAACGCATTCTTTGAAAGTGTTTTGGGCAATATGAAAGACTTTCATACTTTGCGATTGAATCGATCCTGTTGGTTTCAGCCTGAAATGCCTCTGCAGCTGGCGGCGTCAGGACATTGCCCGGCGCTGCCAGTTCACTCGGAACGACACGTTTCATTCTCGCCAAGATCCTAGCGCGATTGACTGCAAGATTCAGACACGGGATGTGAAGATCTAGCCTTTTGGGCCGACGGAGGGAGATTCGCTAACCAACTTCAGGAAGTAGTCTTCCATGGTTTGACGCACCGGGTTCAGCGAAATGATCTTGCCGCCAGCCTTCTCAACTCTTTCCACCAAGGCAGCCATTGGAGCATGATGGTCCAATTCCAGCCTCAGCGTCGCCCCGCTTTCGTGAACTGGAACCTGGGGTCCAGCCATTTGACGAACAGCAGTCAAGCCGATTCCGGAAATCACGAGTTCTAGATGTTTAACCTCCTGAGAAACCAGTTGGCTGAAGCTTCCCGTCCCAACCAATTGGCCGCGATTCAAAATAGCCACTCGGTCGCACAGCGTCTCGACGTCATTCAATATATGTGTCGAAAAGAAAACCGTGCGACCTTCCTTTTTCAATCGCAGTATCAGATCTCTCACCTCGCGCCGTCCGATGGGGTCCAAACCAGACATCGGTTCATCCAGGAAAATGACTTTGGGGTCGTTCAATAATGCCTGAGCAATGCCGACGCGCTGAATCATTCCTTTTGAGAACTTGCGCAGTTGCATTTTCCGGGCGTGGAACACGTCAACCAGTTTAAGAAAGTATTCCACTTTGTCCCGAACGATGGAGGAGGAATAGCCGAAAATTCTTGCCATGAAGCCAAGAAACTCCTCGGCTGTCAGGTACTCGTAAAAATAAGGATGCTCAGGAAGAAAGCCAATCTGGCTTCGTGTTGAGATGTCATAAACGGACTTACCCAACACTTCAGCGTCGCCAGTGCTAGGGTAAATCAGTGACATGAGTAACTTCAACGTGGTCGATTTGCCGGCGCCGTTTGGTCCCAAGTAGCCGAATATCTCGTTTTCGCGGACCTCGAGATTCAGGCGGTCCAAACCGCAGAAGGTTTTTGTCTTCCAGAAGCCGGTCCGATAGATTTTGCTGAGATTTCGCGTAGATATGACGACAGACATAAACCACGTTCAGGAGGAGCGAATCTCGGCGATTTATATCCTAATTTTGGGTCGGGCGTGAAGAAGGGATGAGTCCAAGACAAAAGTGGGCGGAGAGAATCCTCTCCGCCCACTTTAGGTTAAGCCTGCTCGAACGCTTAGTCGATGGCGCTCGAGGTTGAACTGGCGGCTGCCGTTGTGCTGAAACGAACCACCTGCGTTGCATCAACGAAGAAGTTCCGCAGACCGGTGGCAGTGGCGCCGGTAGAGCTGAGCGGTGTGCCGCGAGAATCGAACTCGGTGGCGGAAAGAGCACCCGCTCCGGCCGCTGCGGTGAAGGAGTAGCCACTCTTAGTTCCGCTGCCAAGCACATTGTCAATAATGCTATCGGCCTGCAGTTGGGCCAGAGTCCCAAAAGCGCCCTGAGTCGAGCGGTAGAGCAACTCCCCGCTGCCGATGGTGCGCATCGAAGCCGTGGCTGACCCTTCATTCGCCGAGCGACGAGCTCTCAGCAGGTTGGGGATTGCGATTGCCGCGATAATCAAGATGATGGCAACCACGATCAGCAACTCGATCAGCGAGAATCCTTGATTCTTCTTCTTGTTCTTGCCTTTCTTCATTTTGTGTTTTCTCCTTTTTTTGTTTGACTCTACCGTTATAGAAAGTACCGCAACAAAATTCATGAGTCCGGAAAACTTACTGAATTGGGGGACTGCTTGAACTGGCAGAACCCGTCAAGTTGAAACGCACGACAGCCGACTCGTCTCCATAGTAGTGCCGCACTCCAGTACGGGATGGTCCCAGCGATAACGCGGGTGTTGCTTCCACACTGAAGTTCAGGGCAACAGCGACGCCGGGATCAGAGACATAGTTGTAGCCGCTCTTGGATCCGGAGGCTAGTTTCTGATCGGTCAGGAAATCTCCTCCCAAAGTTATCAGCTCCGTGTAGTTACCATGGGTATTGCGATACAGGTTTTGTGCGCTGATGATGGCTCGCACTGAGGCTGCAGCTGCAGCTTCGTTGGCTCGAGCGCGCGAACCCATGTAATTAGGAACCGCGACGGCAGCAACAATAAGCATGATGGTGAGGACGATCAGCAGTTCGAGAAGCGAGAATCCCTTCTGCTTTGCTTCAGCCAACCTTGGATTGTGTCCCTGACGTGTGATTGTCATCTCGAAACCTTGGTCTTGCCTTGTTGTTGTGTCGATCGCCATAATCTTCGCTTCCCCTCCACGCTAAGCATTTCGGCGTCCGTTGCTCTTGCCTTTAACTAAATCGTTGCAGGGATCACTGCTATTTTGTTCAAAATATTACACCTGAATCAAGAACGCTTTTCATTTCCTTCGCTCTGCCGTTTTGTTCAAGGTCATGCGATGTGACAAAACTTGTCAGCGGTTTGTTACAGTCTTCGTGGAGCCTGTTGCTGGGGCTAAGGTCTCTGGCGTCCTTTCCTTATACTTTATTTCAGAGGGAAATAGCTCGATGGCGCGCTGTCTGGCTTGTTCTGCTAGCACTGGTTCATTGAGTTCCCCCAGAACCTTGCTGAGTTCAAAATGATGCTGAGAGTTATAAGGATCGACTCTAGTTGCACGTTCAAAGGCTGCTCTCAGGGGACTGAGCAGCGAAGGCCCTCGCAGGCCTGACTCCAGTGCCCTGATGTAATGAATCTTGGCTTTGGTGATGAACACTTGAGCTTCCTGAGGGTTAAGCACAGTGGCCCACTCGAGCCATTTTTCTGCCTCTGCGAAATTCTTGGTTTCAATCGAATCGATCGCCAGCGAGGTAGAGGTGTGTGCCAGAAAGCTCCGAATAGAAAAGAATAAGAGAGTGATTTGGAGAATGAAGACGCCCACCAGGATTCCCCTTCGCAAAGGGGAAAATAGGGTCAAGCCGCTCGCGGCATGAGAGCTTCCGGTGAATTTGGAACCCATGCGATCCCTGGGCTGGACATGGCCGAGAATTCCCAGCAAGAAGACTCCCAAAGCGCCCAAACTGGAGAAATAGAAATCAATGTCAAGGAGATTGTGAAGGAACCAGGCACAAAGTGCTGCCTGCAAACACGTCCGCAAAAGGTCACGCTCGCGACCAGCGTTCTGAGGAGTGGGGTCACTCACCTGCCCTTTCCTTGCCATCCACCAGAGACAAATGGCAACTAATCCCAGGAAAAAAAGTCCGCATTCTGACAGCAGTTGCAGAGGTGTGTTGTGTGCATATTGAGTCACGTATTTCGGAGCGCTCTGATAGACAGGGTTGACGCCGCCGTAGTTTCCCAATCCCACACCGGTTACTGGAAAATCTAAAAAAATACGCAGAGCCGTTTCGTAGTTGATCCATCGCAAGCTGATGGGATTCTGGGAATGGTAGACATCCCAAAGAGCAAATCCTCTTCGACTGCTTAACCAGTAGAGCCAGAGGCTCATTCCCCCAAGCAGAGCGACGCAGACCACTGCGATTCGTGCCCAGGGTATTTTCCGTCGCCGCAAGAGTTGGAAGCCCAGAAAGACAAATGAACCACAAACGCACACCCAGCCTCCAAAGGATTGCGTCAGAGTCAAAACACAGAGCTGAAGGATGAGTTGAATCGCAAACAGCCCCGCAGGCAGGACACCATGACAAAGCTTGCGGAGCGGGGCGGACCCCAGGGGCCAATCCGTTCCAGGGCCGCGAAGGGAGTGATAGAGAAAGAAAACATTGATGGGCAGCAGCATCGAAATGAATCCGGCGAGCGTGTTAGGCAACGTAAAGTTGGCAAACACGCGTTTGCTTGAGACGCGTCCGAGAAGGCTGAACCGGAAACTCTCGTCCAGGAGGCCCGCCTCTTGAACCGTTTTCGCTAGCCGCTCAAGGCCAAAGAAGGATTGGTAGAGAGCATGCACACTGACGACACAAGCTACCCAGGTCAACACAAGCAGTGAGGAGATGATCGCGCTCCGGCTGAGATCCATCAAACGCAGCGACGCATAAAGACAGGCATAAGCGCAGAAGAGCCACAGCACTTCCAGGCTGTGCGATCGATTGACGGACGTCCAGAATGAAGGGGCAGTCAGGATCAGGGGAATCAGCAGGGCGAACACAGTTCTGAAGCCAGGTGGCAGCTGGCGTTCTCTGAGAAGACTTGCACTCACCACCAGCAGGCTCGAAACGGATGCGAATATCAGGAGGTACTTTGCTTGAAAGAAGACTTCTCCTGGATAGAGAAGATTGGCGGAGAGCGCTGCGAGAATCAGTGCAAGGAGCGACAGTTGATTCTGGGGAGAAAGGCCAGCGTTGGCATTCGAACCGGCGTCCATGTGCGCAGAGTTTAGCAATAAGATTCTGGGCGGCTGTCCTCAGACCGCCTCCCAATTTGACCCCTTTGTTGTGTCATTCCCGCGAAAGCGGGAATCCAGATCGCTATCGGGAGAACACTGGATTCCCGCACCGTCTTACTATCCGCCGGGATGACGTTCTTTCGCGGAAATGACGGAACTCCGTTCGAATGGCGGTCTGCCCGCCTCTTTGGTTCTGGCGCTCAAGATCCCGGCAGCGCCTTTTGTGCTAGCTTCTGTTGTGCAGCAATCATTTTTTCATCAATCATCTTCAACACGTGCTCTTCTATGACCGGCTTTCGTTTGCTTTCTTCCCAGACCTTGAGGGCGCCCTCGAGGTCGCCTCGAGCCTCCAAGGCTTGTCCAACCCGAAAATAGCCCACGGAAGACTCAGGGAAGTTCTTCACCATAGTCTGAGCAACTTCAAGAGCTGCCTCGGGCAAGTTCGCACGAATATACCAGACCACGATATTGTTGAAGGCCTCCGGGCTTTTTGGATTGGCGTACGACGCTCTAAAGAACATGAACAAGCCGCGGCGTGTTTGCCCCTTGGCAACCAGCACTTTCCCCAGGTTATTGAGTATCTCCTTCGAATCCGGTTTTGTGTTCAATCCCTTGTACAGGGTATCAATCGCCAGATCTAACTTGCCCTTTTCGTAGTAGTAGGTCGCAAGCCCGCTAAGCGAGTAGTAAAACTTGGGCGCAATCATCAGCGCGGTGAAGTGCTCACGGCCGGAATTTCCCACCATTTTTTTCTCGTCGTACCAATAGCCCAAGTTGCAGTGAGCCAGCGCATTGAAGAAGTTCTTTTCGATCGCGTGCGACCACAAACTGTAGCTGTTGCGGTAAACCTTGGCATGTTCGAAAGTTTGATAAGCGAGGAACATCAGCCAGCACCCAAGCAGCCCCCAGGTCGTCACCCTGGCGAGTTGGAACGGTTTAAGAATCTGAACCAGCCAATGCAAGGAAAGACCAAAAATGACCCAGATTCCAATTTGCGGAATGTAGAGATAGCGATGCGCCATCATGACCGGCAGCGGAATAACGTTAAGCACCGGTATCAGAAAGATGACAAAGAAACTGCACCAGAAGAAAAGCTTCCGGCTGAGCCTAAAGAGAATGGCCAGCGTGGCTCCACCGAGAAAAAACTGCAGCCAAAGCGTTATTTGCCTAAAAGCCGGAAAAGCCTCGGGAAGGATAAGAGGATCGAGATTCTTAGGCCAAAACAAAAGGACCAGGTAGTCTTTGAACAATTGCCCGCAGGCGATCAGGCTCAAGAGAGCACCGCCCTTGTGATAAGACGTCAAAGCTCCTACGACACCGGCCGCATGGATGGAGAAGAAAGCATGAATCTCCGCAAACGCGATGAATGGGAGCTTGTCGTAAAGACTCAGGTCTCGAAGTTTCTTCCTACTGAAACAATAATCGAAAGCCACAAAGGCAAGCGGCGCCACAATCGTGCTGGCCTTTGCAAGGATGGACAGCAGGAAACAAAGCAACGAGAGGAGGTAGTTGAGATTTGAACGCTCGTGGGAGTAACGGCTGTACTGGTCCAGTGAAAGCAGAAAGAATAGCGTCGCTAGGAGGTTCTTTCGTTCCGAGGCCCAACTGACCGACTCGACATTGACGGGATGAATGGCAAACAGGCAGACAACGATTAAGACCGCGATTCGAGGCAATCCCATCCGGCCAAGCAACGAAAACAAAACCCAGACACAGGCCAGGTGGAGAACAACGTTATGGAAATGGTAACCCGTTGGATTCAGCTTCCAGAGTTTGTAGTCCAATGCATAAGACAACAACGTGACGGGAGCATAGTTGGCGAAATAAGGTTCGCTGACAATCCTGTTCAGATTCGCCAGCGAGAAAGACCGAATGAAGGGGTTCTTAACGACGTATTCCTGATCATCCCAATTTGTGAATTCTTTCGGGAGAGAGCCGAGATACAGAAGGACCGTCAGGCCCAAAATGAGGAAAAGGACAAACCGGTCCTTGCTGCCGCAAATCTTTTTGGCAAATTGATGCTCTGAGAGCGTTTGGTGTTCTTCCGGCTCTTCCAATCCCGAGGGAGCAATCGGGCTCTCGATTTCCTGGGCCGTTGAAACGCTTCCGTCGTTCATGCAGTCAATCTTACTCCTGCTCACTGACGCTCTAGACGCCGATCTTCCTTGCCTTGACGCTTAGCACCCCGCCGCTGTTGGCCGCAGCTTCCGTCACGGCAAAGGCCGTCGATGGCAGCGCCAGCAAGCTTGCGGTCAGCAACTGAAGCAGCTTGCCTAGCGTGCGTGGGGACGTCTCTCTTTTTAACATGCGATAAAGTTGTTCACGCGGGAACCCGAGAGCATTCAGCAGACTCTGCAAAACTCCGAAAGGACTCTGTTCCCAGGAGAAAGTGCTGGTTTGCAGCGTCTGAAAGCCAGTCTTTGCCAGCAGTTGGTGCAGTCCTTGCCGGGTAAAGTGATAGAGATGTCGATCAAGATCGAGGTGGAACCAGTGTCTCCCAGAAAGTCGCGCCTGAAAGCTGGAAAGATTGGGAACTTCAAGAATCAAAAGCCCGCCCGGTTTCAAGATTCTGGCGGTCTCGTCTAGCGTTTCACCCGGTGCATCCAGATGTTCCAGGACATGCCACAAGACGACGAGGTCGAAAGAGCCGTCTTGGAATCCACACGCTCGCACCTCCTGGGTGTATATCTGGATGCCGGCAATCTTGCGGCACCGGGCAGCAGCCAATTCGGATCGTTCGATTCCTTGACACTCATGGCCAAGCTGGGAAAGGGACTTCAGTAACAGTCCTCGTCCGCAGCCAATTTCCAGAATTCGGCTGCGGGGCTGCAAGCAGTCGTGAATGCTGCGGGCGCGCCTCTCAGTTTCCCAGGTTACGACCCGCTCCAGAGCCGTGACGAACTTGACATTTTCGGGGCCGTAATAGGTCTGTGAGTAACCTTCGTCAAGCGCTGCCGAGCTGGGAACCGGATTGGTGCTTGCTGAGCCACAGTCCTGGCAGCGGGCCAGCTGGACGCCAGAAGAGGCGGAGGGTGCCAGCGAAACGCGTCCATTGCAGGCAACACACCGGCGAGCCGAGTCCATGCGGCTCAATTGAACTGCTTGTATTTGACAATGCCCCATTTGAAAAGCAGATACTTTAGCACGGTGCGCAGGATAGAAAGACCGTAGACAACGCCTGCCTTGAAGCTGACCGAGGAGGAGTCGAAGGAGTATCGGGTAGAAACAGGAATTTCTTTGAACTGCATATTCTTCAAGACAAACTGCACCAGGATTTCGTTATCGAAAACGAAATTTTCCGAGTTGGCTTCGAAGTTGACACTCTCCAACGCGTGCCGATTGTAAGCTCGGTAACCGGTGTGAAACTCCGAAAAGCGCGTGCCCAGAACCACGTTTTCCATCCAGGTTAGAAACTTGTTGGCCACAAACTTGTACAGAGGCATGCCGCCTCGGAGCGGATCGCCCAGCATCCGGGAAGCCAGCACCACGTCGGCCTCGCCACGGAGGATGGGCTCCACAATGTCCTTGGCGATGGTTGGATCGTATTGATAGTCGGGATGCAGCATGACGACGATCTCTGCTCCCTCTTCCAGTGCCCGGGCATAGCAGGTTTTCTGATTGCCACCATAACCACGGTTCTTCCGGTGCCGAATCGCCACAATCTTGAGTTTCGAAGCGATTTCCAGCGTATTGTCCGAGCTGGCGTCGTCCACCAGGATGATCTGATCGTAACTGCCTTCAGGCAACGCATAGTAGGTTTTTTCCAGCGTCAACGCTGCGTTGTAAGCCGGCATCACGATCACGATTTTCGGTCTTCGAGTCCGCGAGCCTGTTTCGGTTGCACTGGTTGAGTCGGTTGCCATGGCGTTCGGCGCTGAGTGTTCTTGAGTGATGAACATATCTATGACGTGGCAGTGATATTCTCGTAAAGCTCTGAGTAATCTTTCAACATCTTTTCACTAGAGAACTCTTCCACTTCGGTGTTTCCATACTCTCCCATTCTGCGCCGAAGCGGTTCGTCCTGAAGCAAGCGAACAACATTACGGGCCATTGCCTCGGTGTCTCCCGGCGGCACGAGATAGCCGTTTTTGCCTTCCTTCACGATTTCTGCAATGCCATCCACGTTGCTGGCCACACTTGGAACGCCCGACAGCGAGGCCTCCACCAAAGATCGCGGCAGCCCTTCCCAGAGCGAGGTCAACAGAAAGACGTCGAACGTCTGAAGCAGTTCGGGCACATCCCGCCTCCAGCCCAGCATTTTGATAGCTGAATTCAGACCGAGGGCGCGAGCCTGTTTTTCGAGCTGGGGTCGCAATGCTCCGTCGCCAACCATGACGAAACAAACGCCGGGGACTTCCCGCGACACTTTCAGTGCAGCTTCCAGAAATAAGTGCAGGCCCTTGGCAGGAGTGAACGACGCGACCACACCGACGATCTTATCGGATGGCTTGACGCCTAACTCCATCCTTTTTTGTGTCTTATCCACGCTCCGGCGCCGAAACCAGGCGAAGTCTATACCCGAACGGATGAGGGCGCATTCTCCTTGCCGGAATAGACCGTACTCCTGCCCAAGCACCCGGTTGCGGTCAGAAACGGCAACGAACTGTGTTGTAATCGTGGCGGTCAGCTTCTCCATGCCCACGTACAACGCCTTCTGCCACTGCGGATGGTGCGGACTGAAACCAAAGCCGTGGTAGGTGTGCACAATACCGCTAACGCCCGCTGCACGGGCTGCCCACCGTCCCACGATGCCTGCTTTCGGAGTGTGGGTGTGGACAATATGAGGCTGAAAGCTACGGAGGATCTGACAGACACGCCTCCCAGCCCGCAGGTCATTCCAGACTGCGCCAAAACCAACGTGGCGCGTCATCTCAGGAACGATGCGGTGGCGAATTGACGCAAGACCCGCCAGCTCGGGAAGGAGCAATCCTCCTTCACCGGTGATGACAATCTGCTCAAAGCGTTGTGGATCCAGGCCGCTGCTGAGCTGCAGCACGGCGCGCTGTGCGCCGCCAAGATCCATGCGTGTGATGATTCGGGCGATCTTGATCTTCAATGCTGGTTATCCGGTGTCCACTGTCCGTGGTCCGCTGTTATTGCTTCCGTAGCTCGCCACGGACGACCGACAACAGACGCGGAACGAAGAAAGACTACAATGACATATCCACCTTCTTCAGGGTATAGCCGATGGAAAGGCACGCGAGCAGCGTCAGGAACGCAATCACAGCAACGGCCGTCGTGCTAACGCGAATCACCAGAAGAGCCAGTCCGCCCAGGAGCGCCGCGGCGGCATAGCTGGCTAGCACCGTCTGCTCGACGCTCAGCCGCCACCTCCTCAGCCGGAGCGCGAAATGGTCGGGGCTGCCCTGCATGACCGGAATGCCCCGACGAAAGCGAAGGTACATGACCAACAGCATGTCAAAGATGGGCACTCCAAGAATCAACAAGGGCGCGATGGCGCCCAGCAGGCTCACCCGCGTATAAGCACCATTCATAGACAACGCGGCCAGCATTAGCCCGACAAAGAGGCTTCCCGCATCTCCGAGGTAGATTCTTGCCGGGCGGAAGTTGTAACGCAGAAAACCAAGCAGGCTGCCGGCTAGCGCGATCGATAAAGGAACGATCAGCTCGCGGCCACTGCGGTAGTTCACGATCACAAGAATCAGGGCCGCAATAGCGCCAACGCCTGAAGCCAGCCCATCCATGATGTCGATCAGGTTAAAAGCGTTGGTGATTGCCATCACCCAGAGAATCGTCAACGGAATGGCCAGCCAGATCGGCAGGATTGCTAGCTTGATATAAATCGACGCCTTCACCAGAACGCAAGCGGCAATGAACTGTCCCAGCAACTTGACCTGAGGGCTGAGCACGCCCAAATCGTCGATCAAGCCCAGAATAACGATGATCGCCCCAGCCAGCAAGATGCCCAGTACTTCACGGCTGTACTGGTAGATCAGGCCTGTTGCCAGGAGGAACGAGAGGTAAACGGAAAGTCCGCCCAGATAGGGAACGGGCTCGCGCTGGTTCTTAAGCGGTGTGCTGGGGCGGTCAACAATCCCGAACTTCAGCGCAGCCTGCCGCAGCAGGGGGGTGAGATACCAGGAGAGCAACAGCGCCAGTATGAATGTGATCAGATGAAAAAGCATTGAGATTCTCTTCCCGCTAGGAGACGCACTGCTTATTGCCCTCAACTGAAGCCCGCTTGTAGCTCGCAGTGGACTGCGCCTGCCCGAAGACGTCCGGTTTGGGTGCGGCGACAAACCTCCGCTTTTCATCGTGTTGCCAGAGAACTGCGATCAATGCTGAGACATCCTTCCTGCGGGAGGCATCTTGGGGGACGACGCGAAAACGGGCGACGTATCACCCACCCCAGCGGTTCGCCTTGGCTGACCACAAGGCCTGGTCGGGATCAGGCGCTCGCTAGCTTCCTGTCTTCTGCCAACCAAGCCTGAAACATCAACACGTCCCAGATTGGATACTGCCAGTTTCTCTTCCCGGAGAGATGTTGCTGCCACTTGGTGCGAACGGGAGAGGGGTCGAGATAGCCTTGTACCCGAAGGCTTCTTTCATTGAGAAGCTCCTCGGCCCAGTCGCGTAGCGGGCCGCGCAGCCAGGCATCTAGCGGAATTGAAAAGCCGGCTTTGGGCCGGTTGAGCAGCGAAGCAGGGACATGTCGATAGAGCACCTGACGCAAAACAAATTTGCCAGTTTTTTCGCGAATCTTCAGGGAAAGCGGCAGGCTCCAAGCAAACTCGAGCAGCGTGTGATCCAAGAGCGGAGTCCGCGCCTCTAGGCCGACCGCCATGCTGGCGCGGTCGAGCTTCACCAGGATATCGTCAGGCAAATAGCTGATCGTGTCCAGAAACATCATGCGTTCCGGAAGCTGCAGGTAGTCGTTGGCCGCCTCAGGATCGGTCACAGGTGTCAGTGGTTCAGTGGCTCCCAGCACCAGCAAGGCCGGGTTCTCCCAGTGCGAAGCCAGCTTGACGTAAAGATGCTCCGGGCTTTCGGCAGACAATGCTGTCGCCAGTTTCTGCAGTTTGTCACCGGCCTGTTTTTGGTGAAACTGCGCGGGAAGGACGGGTTTCGCCAACTGGCAGATTTGCTGCCAGAACCTAGGTGATAGGGCGTGGAGGGCGGCGGCGCCACAGGATCGGAGCCAAAGTGGAATCGGTGCCAGGCGTTTCCAAAGACTGCTTCCCCAGACGTATCGGTTGTATCCGCCAAACAGCTCATCACCACCGTCTCCGGAGAGGCTCACGGTAACCTCTCTCCGAGCCAGGCGCGACACCAGCAACGTCGGAATTTGAGATGAATCGGCGAACGGTTCATCAAAAATTCCGGCCAGTTGCGGAATAACGGCCAAAGTGTCTTGGCCAGTTACGGTCAGTTCTGTGTGTGCTGTTCCCAAGTGCCCGGAGACGGCACGGGCATAGTTGGATTCATTGTAATCATCGAATGGGCTGCCAATACAGAATGTGCGGACGGGACGGGTGCTGTGCGATTGCATCAATGCGACTACCAAGGAAGAGTCGACTCCGCCGGAAAGAAAGGCTCCGAGGGGCACATCGGCAACCATTCTGGAGCGCACCGACTGGCCCAGCCGTATTTCCAGTTCGTCAACCGCGTCTTCTTCAGATCCGCAGAATGGGCTTCGAAGCCCGCTTAAAGCAGCCTCCTTTGCTGACCAGTACTGGCTGAAGGAAGGATGCGGGCCGCCTTTCGCAAGGTCGAGACTCAAGATCGTGCCTGGGGCGAGCTTCAAAATGCCTTCATAGATCGAATAAGGCGCCGGCACACAGTTGTGCCGAAAATAAAGCGCAAGGGCAGAGCGGTTGACCGTTCCCTGGAAGGCAGGATGGGCTTTGAGGGCCTTAAGCTCAGAGCCGAAGAGGAAGGTGCTGCCCATCCAACCATAGTAGAGGGGCTTTTCTCCCAAGCGGTCGCGCACGAGATGCAACTGACGCTCGTGGCGATCCCACAGCGCCAGAGCAAACATTCCGTTGAATCGCTGCACGGCGGGATGTAGGCCCCACTGGCCGATGGCAGCCAGAAGCACTTCGGTATCGGAACTGCCGCGGAACCCGTGTCCGTCCGCCTCCAGTTGTTTTCGCAGTTCACGATGGTTGTAGATCTCACCATTGAAAACGACAACGAAGCGCTCGCAAGCTGAGAGCATCGGCTGGCGGCCGTTTTCGGAAAGATCCAGAACAGCCAAACGCCGAAACCCCAAAGCCACGCCGGCCTGGGCATCGGTCCAGGCCGCCTCGTCATCAGGACCGCGGTGGCTCAAGGTTTCAGCCATTCGCGACGCGAGCGCCGCAAGCTGCTGGTTGTCCTTTTCGCCAGATGTGTCAATGAAGCCAGCAAGACCGCACATTCGGAGTATACAGGATTGCAAAAAGTAGTGACGAGCCTCTTCGCCTCCCGACGCTGCACATGCCTGGGCAAGGAAGGCCGACAATGCCAGCTTCAAGAACCGTCGGTTAGAGAACGATCAAAGCGTGGCCATGGTTGAAGCGCGGATATTTGACCACGGAAAACACACGGAAAGGGATTCGGAGCGCGCGCGGCTGTCTGACCTGTTTGTGTTTCCGTTGCCGCTGCTAAGTCATTTGGATGTTGTATCATGTCGGGTCACGTTTTAAGGAGTCTCAACTCTTTCCGTGTCTTCCCTGTTTTCCGAGGTCATTTGATGTTTTGAGAAGGCTGATCTACAGAGCTTCAACCGACTATTTCACCGCCGACTTGAGCAGTTCAGCCAGCCAAGGCGCTGTGACTTCCAAAGAATAAGTGTTCTCTACCTTTTTTCGGCCGGCGCGGCCAAATTCTTCACAGAGTTGCGGCTGGCTTCGAAGCTCGCTCAGCGCGGCGAGCCATTCCGCTTCCGTGTCGGCTAGAAATCCGTTGACCCAGTGCTCGACAATCTCGCCATTGACACCCACAGGCGAAGCCACGACTGGCAAGCCACAAGCCATGTACTGGATCAGTTTGTAGCCGCACTTGCCTCTCGCCCACGGATCGTCCTGCAACGGCATGATGCCGGCAGTGAAACTCTGAATCGCCTGAACCTCCGACGATTCTGACCAGTCCATGACGTCAGCGGCGACACCGGGAAGGTTCAATTTGCCAGAACCAACCAACCGTAAAGAAGTTCCCTCCCAACTTGTGGCCTGCCGCAATACCTCGAGCAGGGGCAGCAAGTAGCGAGTGGTTGACTGGGATCCGATCCAGCCGATCACAAAATCGTTGTCCCGACGGGAGTGCTGCGGAGCATAACGCTTGAGATCGACTACCGTCGGCAAGATCTCTATGCGGCCCGAACCCGCCTGTCGAGCGCGATTGGCCAGATATGAATTTCCGGCTACAACGAGTGCGGCGTGCTTCATTACCTGATCGATCTTTTGGCCTAAGAGCCAGCGAACCGCTGTAACCGGGTGGAGATCGTAACGATGAAAAGCCGCGTCGTCGTAGTCGACAACGTAAGGAATGCGTTTCCAGGACAGCCATAGCTCGCCCCAGCCTGGCAGCCAGGGAAATACCTCCGCTTCCACCCAGACCAAGTCGAACTGGTTCGACCTGGCAAGGTAGCGCAATCGCTTCAGATAGGAACCAAGGATAGCGCACCAGTCCGTCGAGTTCCCAGAGTTTAGATTGCGTATGTAGCTGTCGTCTAACAGGGCGGCTGTTTCGACGTGGATGTCTTGGGACCTGAGAAAGGGCAAGTATTGGTAAAAGCGCATTCGGCTGCTGGCGCCGAGCCGTCCGTAGCGGCTGAGGAGGAGGCAATTCATTGACCAGCTCTTAAGTTTCGACGTCGGCCGTTGCTGCGATGGGGCCTGCTAGAATTGCACCCAGCGAACCTGGCATTCGCCATTGGCGATTTCGCAGGCGGTGGAGCGGGTTATTTGAGACATGCATCCAAGACGCCTAGAACATCGGCCAAAAGCTTGCCAGGAGCTCTTCCGATGAACTTCGCCTTTCTGGCGGCGTAATCGATGGATTTGACTTGATCGACCATAACAAAACCAGCGAGTCCAGACGCTGGCGGAGCTGCGAGGTGAAACGGTATCCTTCTGTCCGTCTTCGTCAGCGGACACACAATCGCCAACCCTGTGTGTTTATTGAATAGGTCGTTGCTGATAACCAGTGCAGACCACTGGCCTTTTTGCTCGTGGCCAGATTGAGGATCGAACGACAGAGCCACGAAATCGCCCTTCTGCGGCAGGTACTTTGCCATTTACCATTCTTCCTTGCCTACTGGCTTGCCAAATGATTCTTCATTCGCTTTGTAAGAGGCAGGCATGCGAGAGACCATCTCAGCCAAATCAAACTTAGGCTTTGATATCTTCTTAATCCGAATCTGTTCCTGTTGAACGAATACTTCTACTTCGTCTCCGACCGAAATTCGCGCATCATCCAAAAGATGTTTTGCCAGTCTGAGACCCTGACTGTTTCCCCACTTCTGAACTTTTGCCAGCATCAGTATCTCCTTTTGCGACAGTATAGCCCATGGTTACACTCTCCGCTTCGAGCTCGTCAAGATGCGCGGCACAACTGCGGCAAGCAGACAGGAAGGCTGCGATGAAAATTCCCCTTAGAAAAGGGGGAAAGAAGGTCGGCAACGTCTCGACGCGCGGTGCGCCTGCCCGAAGGGCCCTTTCGGCCAAATAGGAATTGCCTGCGATGACGAGAGCGGACCGGCTCATCACTCGATCGATTTTGCGGCCCAGCAGCCAGCGCACCGGCCGGGCCGCGTGCAGATCGTAGCGATGGAAAGCCGCGTCATCATAGTCCAAGACATAAGGAGTGTTACCCCAGGAAAGCCACAGCTCAGCCCAGGCCGGGAGCCAGGGAAACACTTCGGCTTCCACCCAGATCAAATCGAACTGGCGCGACTTGGCAAGGTCTCCGGCGCGTTTCCAATAGGATTTCAGGATTGCCGGCCAGTCTCTCCTGCGCTTGGAATACAGATTCTGCAAGATAACCGTCGTCCAGCAGAACCGCCACTTCAATCTAAACTCCCTGCGATTCCAGATGGGGCACGTATTGATAGAAGCGGAGGCGGTTGCTCGCAGCAAGCAAACTTTACCGACTCAGGAGAAGGCAGCGCATCAATGTAGAGTTGATCGAGTAATGTTGTGACCGAGAGCCGCGTTGCCCAGTTCCTCAGGTAGTCATGATCCAGTTGCGGGCGTTGTACCTCGTAAGCCCTCAGAGTATCCCGGTATTGTCTCTCACTTCCACCCGATAGCTTCGCCCACTTCACCTTGGCGAGAATAGTGTCTTCGGGAGATGACACCATGAATGTTAGCCCCAGCGGTTGGATCGTTTGACGCCTCTGGAAGCGCGACTGATCAACTGATCTTCGGTGAGCATCCAGAAGTCCACCTTGTCGGCGCCATCCTTTGAGATGAGGTTGAACATGCTTTTCCCGTCCACTGCTTCAAGGGCGCTGTTGGCGTCAAAATAGAACTCTGACCCAGGCAGCGCCGCCAGAAGCCTGGCCGCAGACTGGCGGTTGAGAGACACCACAACATCCATGTCGTGCGTTGAGCGTGGTTCTCCTTGCAAACTCGATACCAGCGAGCCGGTCAGCATGTAAGGAATCTGGGCAGTCTCCAGAGTTTGTATGATTCGTTTCAGTAGTTCCTGTTGTGACATTTCCGCAGTCGTTCGGCTGCAAGCCTCTTGAACTCGGTCGCCGAAGGGTTGGGGAACTGGCTTCTCAGCCCTTCGAGAAAGAGTGCTTGTGTGAAATCAGAGAGTTCGAAGGCCTTCAAGAGTCTTTGCTCTGGAGACATGCGGCGGAGCAGTTCCAGATACTTTCGATGGTTTGGACGGGGCTTGATATCCATGCTCACTGGAAAAGAGTCTCACTTCCGCTTCAGGAGAAAGCTGATCTCATAACAAGGAAAGAGATAGCAGCAATTCTCCTCATAGAATTCTTGAGTATACGTAGTCAGGTTGAAGAGAATTTGCAAGAGTTTCTTGAGACCATGCCGGAAGTAGAACGGTGGCGACGACTCGAACACCAGCTCCACTCGACGAAGCTCAAAGGCCAAGGATTGTTCGTAGCGCGGGAGTCTTCGGGTCAGGAGCTGTTCCTCTGCCAGGTAAGAGAAACTGTATAAGCCGAAAAAATGACGATTAGGCCAATCGCGGATCGGCAGAAGACAATGCATTTTCATTGAAAACTTCTAACGAAAAACAGAATACAATCTCGGACTTTCGAAGCCAGCCTTCGTGACTTGAGTAGAGCGAAAGATACGGTCATGGCAGCGATTCCGAAATTATTCCTGACCGCCCGAAATACTTCGGCTTGACTGGCTCGACTGCCAGCGCCTTCAGCGCGGAAGAGTGCGATCTGAAGATCGCAGGACAGGCTCTTTCTTCGTTGACGATACATGCGCTGATCAAAATCCAGATCCGCACGAAATCGGTAGGTTCTATCAAAGGGCGCCCGCTCGCAGACCGTGCGCCGGACAAACTGTCCTTGATGCGGCGTCGTTCCGTAAAGGACCAAGGTCCTGCCGTAGCAGCTTTTCCAAAGCCTTCCATCGCCTCGATAGACATTTCCATGAATCAAATCGATTCCTTGGGCAAACGCCTTTCGCAATGCCGCTGCCGGGATGGTGGATAACACGTCATCGGAGCCGAGGTGATAGATGAAGTCACCTTGGGCGACTTCCCACCCTTTGTTCATTGCATGGTAAATCCCATCGTCCGGTTCACTAACCCAATAGTTGATCTGGCCTTCATATCGGCGGATCAGCTCGATTGTGCCATCATGCGATCCACCATCAATTATTATGTACTCAAGATGCTCATAAGGTTGGTGAATCACCGATTGGATGGCTTGTTCGAGGTGCCTTGCCCCGTTAAAGACCACGGTGATTACTGAGACGAGAGGTTCACCCGTTATTCTTGACTTTATGAGCCCTCGGCTTCTCAAGCCTCCTTCCCCTTGCCGTCCAGGTTGCGGAGGAAGCAAGAGCGGCTTCTTTGCTCCAGAAAACACCGGGGAAGAAGTATTTTCAAGATGCCGAGTCGTGGAATAGACCCGATCTTCGGCAATGCCTTCCGTTCTTGGTGACTCGAAAGGATGAGCGGCGGGCAAGGCCAGATAGATATGGTGCACAGCATGCCAGGAGCATCCGATCAGAAGGTGTTCCGGTAACGTATTCAATGTTTGGTCTTTCTCAAGTCTGCAAGAGGGTTCACAAAGGTAGAGGATGAGCTTGGAGCATATTTCACCGTGAGGATTCTTCTTGTGGAGCCGGTCAAGCTGGTCCCAACCAAAATCAATCAGGTTCTGCCCGAAAATGTCTCTTTGCCATGCGTACCTCACATCTACCTCGTAAAGCGTTCCGTCCTCCCCAAGCAGTGTGAGGATTTCCAGCGATCTCCATCCCATGCCTTTGTCGCTGGCGCTAAGCTTCCGCCCACGAATCTTCGAGAATCGCACTCGAAAGTCCAGTCGATTCAGGAACTCCAGCACATTACGAGTTACGGTGGGACTCAGCGGGGATGAGGTGGTGTGGGTTACGGACATGCTCACGCCTAATATACTTTCTTTCCGATCACCATCAGATATTGGCAGGCAAACAAGCCTTCCAGCGTCCGAACGTTCGCTCGCAACTCTCTCAGCACACTCTGCAACAGGGAGGTGGTCGAGCGTGCCCACTGCTCTGCCGTTGTATCCCTTGGGCTTTTGGAGGAAGTGGGGACACTGACGGGCTCAGTCTCTTCCTTTTCCACTTGCTTCAGGAGCCGAATGTATTGGGCATATATCCATCGCTTGGCGTCGGTATTCAAAGATGCCCGGTAATGAACCACGTTTGAATTGTAGAGCCAGGGTGTGAGCCTCTTCAGGCCGTGGAAGTGAAAGAAGATCAACGGTTGTTCGTCCACAAGGACCTGTCCGTTCCGCTTCTGAATTTGATAATTGGCGAGATTCCAGGGAGCCAAGTTGGCCCCTTTGTGCAGGAGAACCCTTACGCTTTTGAAGCGGGTCGGCCAATCGTCCAGATACTTCTGGTCCCCGAAGCGTCCTGGCTCTATGCGGTCATAACACCATTCAATGCATCGCTCCCGCCACCAATTGAGGCATGCGAGGGCATTGGAATCCCGCCGGAAAAACAGCCATCCCACATTGTAAACGCCATTGGCTTCTCTGTAGCGAATACGCGGCAGAAAGCGGTGTCCGATGATTGCCACAGAATGATCTGAGATTTCGGGGTCGAGAGCGGCCGGGTCCGCGAAGAAAAACAGGTCGGCATCCAGATAGGTAATGGATGTGACTTCGGGATAATGATTGAAGATGAACAGCGGCAAAGAGGGGGTGCAAGTGAAATAGTATTCCACCAACGAGCGATTCCGTTTTGCCGCGAGGAGTGCTCCATCGCCGCTTTCAAATTCTTCGAGCAAGATTGGGACAACCTCCGCCTGTGCCAGCCGGTGCAGAGATTGATGCGCTTTCCGATCCAGACATAAGACCCAAAGCCTGAAAGCAGGGCAATGTTCTTTCAGCGAATGATATAGTGCCAAGCCTCGAGAAAGGTAACGGACATCAAAGAAGGTGCAGTAATAACGCATGACGGATTCAAACCCGCTTCGCCGCTCAGCCCCGAAACTTTTGGCAGAGATAACTTAATGTCCAAGTGTGCTCGCCCACGACATGACTCACGTCGTAAGGAAGGCTTTCCCACGTGGAAGTGATTTCCAACCCTTGAACCGTGAACAGCGTTTCTAGCTCGGCGCGATTAAAAATAACTTCAACCACGGAAGCGCCGTAGGCTTGCTTGGCAAGAAGCACTGTGGACCTGCTCTCCATTACCGGGACAGTGTGAAAGAGACACCATTGCCTGCTCACCCGCATACTTTCGGCGATCGCGGTCTGATAATCTGCGACGTGCATGAGCGAGGTTCCGGAAAGAAGAATATCGCAACAGTTGGATTGCAAGGGAAGTTGGCAGGCGTTGGCCGTAACGAACGGCACCGCCGGATAGGAAACGCGCGCCAGCGATGTCATGCAAAACGAATAGTCAATGCCGATATAGCGAATGGGCCTCCGTAACAGCTGGGAAAACACTTCACAATAGTAGCCGCTGCCACAACCCACTTCGACCACCAATGGATCGGAGAGTTGGGTTGCCTGCAAAGCCAGAGAAGCCACCTGAAAATCGACACGTGGTCTCCCAGCCCGCGCTTCTCGCAAGAGATGGGCAAACGCTCGATGCTGATCCTCAGCGACCGATTCCATTCGCCACCCGTCCAAGTTCCGAGCCTCAGTCTCTTTCATAAGGCCATAACCTGTTGAGGCAGGCTGATCCTTCTTTGCGAAGCGGCTAGTGCGCCTTGCCAATGCGATCAATGGCTTCATCCACTGCATAAATCCTCCCAAGATGAGTTTTGATCTGGCCGGATCGCTTCCATAAACAGCGAATCCGGTTTGTTGACTGCTCCATCCGGTTGAGTATCCAGGTTGAAGTGGGACCATCCTGGAATCAAACTTTCGTTTGCGGTTTGGACAACCGGGTTCAAGAAACCTGCGCTTTTTAACAATAGGGCCAGCGAGTATCGGTCATACATCCAATGATGAACCTCACCACTGAGCCGAAAATTCCCAATCTCCAAGGCACGCAAGGCTCGCTTTCCCAGCAACAGGCGTGCGACGAGGCGCCGGTAGTGGCGACTTAGCCATCTGGGACCCTTGCTGAATCGTGAAGACCAGACATCTAGAAGGCCGTCTGAAACTGAGGGGCTTTGCGAGCGAGTGAACTCTTGAATCAGACGCCGGCCTTCCTCGCCAATTTGTTCGAGGACAAATGCCTCATTGGGTATGGGCTGCCGCCGTAGAAAGGACGCCATAGCGCCGCCGCTGCTTTCTCGGACGCTCTGGTCGTACAGCTCGAGCATCATCCAAGCGTAATCGCAGGCGCCGCCGGGTTCGCCGGAAACGGCTGTCTGTAACTTCGTCAAATACACCCGGCAGATTCTTTCCAGGTCTGGGACAACGACGCGGACAATGCCTCCCGGCTTCAAAACACGAAAACACCCCAGCATAAAGCAAAGGGCTTCGTCGCGTCGCAGATGTTCTAGGATGTGTGAGTGATAGACGACTGCGCAGCTTCTATCCTCAAAAGGTATCCCTTGACTGAGATCGTGAGCAATGACTCCAGGTCCTTGAGGTTCAATGTCAATATTGATCCATGCGGCGTGGTATCGGTTCCCACAACCCAGATTCACGTATTTCATGGTTGGTTAGAGACAAGTTGCGATTTCCAGGCCGAATCAAAAGGTAAGACACCGTCAGACGCGTAGAAATAGAGGTTGTGGCGCGATGCGTAGATGGTTTCAAACACTTTAACGTTCTTAAAATAAGGCTCCAAAAACCTGCTTAGATCGTCCTTCGACTTAAATTCATATTCATGGTGAGAGAGTTGCTTGCCCCATTCAGGCTTTTCAACAATCGTATAGCCGCTCAAAATGCCGCAACTTCCGAGCCGCTGCTTGATTCTCTGCATGACAGTGGAAATTTCTGCAGGTGTGAAATGCTCAATGGCGGCGTCCCAAATGATGTTGTCAAAGTCGCCTTCAGGCATCTCCTTACGGATGTCACAAACGCGGAACTCGACGTTGGGGGCCCAGTTTACCTGCTGGGCATGTCGGATGGCTTGAGAATTGAAGTCAACGGCAACGAGCTGGCTGGCTTTTGATGAATGGCAGGCATTGAAGCCATCTCCGCAACAGAGCTCAAGGGCCTTGCCGCGGTCTCGAAGCGCCAGCAGGCTGTAACAGCCGCGCTCCAGCCACAACGGGTTCCGCGTCTGATGCCACTGGTAATACAGGTCGATGGCATGGTCAAACCATTCCGGTTCGGGAGGCCATCCCCACTCAATCCGCATCTGCAGCTTGTGGCCCACTGCTGCCACCATCTTACTCCGCGATTCAATTTTCTGAGAAGCCCTAACAGCAGCCTCTTGCCCAGGAACTCTAGGGTTCTTGGCATCTCGTCTCCCGGGAGGTACTGCTCCAGGAAAGCCCGCGTCGCTTGCACAAAATTACGCAACGAAGCGTGAGTTCTCTCTGGATGAGGAGCGCCCGTGGCATTAACACACGTGCCGGGATACCAGCTCCAGGTACTCTTGCATGCGACAGTAATAACGGTGTTCCCGGAATGTGCGCTGCTGCCCCGCACGTGCAATGGCGGCACGGTCCTCTTCGTGGCTGAGATAATGTTCAATTAGTTCTACGCACTCTCCGACTGACCTGTAAGTCACGACTTCTCTACCTGGCTCAAAGAGTTCCGCCAAATTCCTCTTCTGGTCTGTCAACAGCAGACTGCCGACACCGGTGGCTTCATAAAGACGCATATTATTGGCGTAGTCTCCGGAGATGCCGATGTGATGGTTGAGCGCTATGCGGGCATTAAACAACTTGTCGTACATTGCGCCAGCCCAGGCGGCTCCTTGATAGGCCCTGCGCAAAGGAGAGCCCTGGGCTAAGCGTTCTTCGCCATAGCCCCACCATTGAATTGACGTGCGGCGGGACACCTGCTCCAGGAATTGAATCCGGTCAGCATGGCTGCGGGATAGACCGCCGACGAAGACCGCGTTGTGCGGAGCGGTCCTCTTGACCCTGTCCAGCACAAACGGCTCGAACGCCAGTTTGAAGTAGGCACTCCGCAGCCCAAGCTGGCTAAAGTGTTTCACAAAATGAGGCAACGAAGAAAGCATCAAGTCGTAGGGCCTGAAATCCACTCCGGGTGGAATAGGGCTGGCGATCTGGGCGGTGACCAGACGAACCGAAGCACGAATCTCGCGTACCAAGTCTGGGTCTGTTCCAATCGGATCTTGGAAGTGAACGACGTCGGGCCGGTACGATTTCACTTGGGCCAGCAATATCGAGTAAGTCCAGTTTCTTGCCAGCCACGGGACTGGAATCCCCCAGAGCTTTCGGTGCTCGAACCGATGCCGCGAAACGAGACGATGTTCTTCGGCCCAGGCAAACTGCAAGGGCCGGCAATTAGCGACCACCTCCGTGGCTTCATGACCCAGCTTTTGCAGATTCGCAGAATAGAAGTTGGCGGTTCCAAAACACTCCGCCATCAATGCCTGCCATTGGCTATCGTAGGACTTCAAGTCCCATCGGGGATGCTGCGTGTAAACTGATCGCAGAAAGTCCGGATAGTAGGTGTCAACGATCAGAAACCGCATGCTTGATGCCTACTCGTCGGTTCCAGTTCCAAGACGGTGCGTCCTGCCATCCAGCCAGAAAACGCTCACGTCAAATGAATCCTTCCACTCGAACATGACATTGAACAAATCTTGATTGGCGTTGAATGACTCTTGCAAGGGATGGTAGGAACAACCAAATATGACGTCGTGCCAGGCATTGCCGCCGATTCCCCGGAGTTGGCGTTCGCTGTACTCGAAAAAAAACAGGTGGTCAGCGATGGACATGAGATGCCAGCGATGCATCCCCTTGGCCCAACAAAAAAGCGCATCCTTCAAGAGAGTGGGCCTCTCAATAAAGCCGGCCCGAGCGACCCGCTGGAGTTCGCGACAGGCCTGAATAGGGTCGCTGAGGTGTTCCAGCACGT
The DNA here is from genome assembly GCA_022616615.1 of Acidobacteriota bacterium. GTDB lineage: Bacteria > Acidobacteriota > Terriglobia > Versatilivoradales > Versatilivoraceae > VFZK01. The sequence goes on along the minus strand of JAKEER010000411.1, from coordinate 17,138 downwards.
GCGAGGCTACGACATAATCGAAAGTCCCATCGTCGAAGGGAAGGGCTTGAATGTCGCAAATCACAACTGGCTTGCCAGAGCTTTGAAACTCTTCCGAACGGTGATGGCTGCGTCGTAAATGGCGGTCGGCCAGAACAGTGGCAAATGGAAACGGATCCCCACCGCTACCAACATCGAGCACCCGCTGGTCTGAAGAGAACGTATGTTGGATGACCTTTTGCTGATAGGCAAATTGGGACGCGAAAGGGGGGACAGGCCGACGCAGCGCAAAGGCAATCAGCCTACAGCGCTCGCGCCACTTGTTCGCTAGTTTCCATATGAGCGAATCCTTGAATGACTGAGGCTTGGTCACCATCTATTTCCTGCGCAAGAAGATATCCGTCATCCAGGGATAACTATTCAGTGGGCCCGCGCCAAAAAAATGCCTTCGCTCGAAATTCTCCAGATAGGTCAACGTCTGTGCGAAATAGTAATCTCTGTCTGCGTTGTCGACGACCAGCAGGCCGCCAATCTTCACTTTACACCGGCTGTGCTTGATACACCCAGGACGGGCTCTGCCGTCAATCAGAACCAGATCAAAGGAGTCATCCGGGAATTCGTCGATTTGTGAAACATAGTTGCGAAAATTAGAGCCACGATAGGTCTCATCGGAAGATACGCACTCTTCAGGATCAGCCCAATCCACCGGGATTTTCTGTTCAGGAGGATTCAGCTGAGGTGTCACCAGCCGGTAGTCTATCGCCGTTGAAGATCCGAGGCGCTGGCACACCAAAGCATGCCAGCACTGATCATGTTCCACGGAAACGCACGATGCTCCCCAAGTCAACCAGAACAGTGTGGATCCGCCGCTGCCATACTCAAATATTCGCATGTCTCTTCGCAGATGGCCTTCCAGAAACTGAATCGCATCGAACGTGAGCCAAGGCGAGGGTTGGTTGAGCAGGTAGTCTCTTTGAAGCGACCTTAACCAGCGGAAAACGTGTTTGCACTGTCGCGGACAATACAGTAGTGATAGCAAGAAGGTAAACTGGGACGGGATTCGGGGCGTCATGTTTGGTTCTTGAGACGGGTCCAAGCAGGAACCAGTCGGGCACTTATCCGGACGAGTAGTTGACGTCGTTCCTTTCCACCAGGCAAAACGCCGTCCAGCACAAAGATCGTGAATCCCGTGAATGCCGAGCAGGCCAGGCCGGCGCATCCAAGGGAAATCCAGTGTGGTGACCAGATAACCTCTCGGCGGATGGCGATCATTCCAATCGCGAGGCAGACTCCCACAAGACACTGGCTGAACGTGGCTGAGATGAACACAGGGAGTGAAATAGTGCGACGAAAAAATCGTTTCCACATCTTCATGAGGACGGCGACGTGCGTAATAGTGCCTGCTGTTAAGCCCCAGCCGGCTCCTGGCAAACCTAGATTGGGAATCAGGAACCAAGAGATCACAACGGTGATGACGCCCTGCACGAAGGACATGATAGCCAGCCAACTGGCGCGTCCCGTGCCAAGTAAATAGAAATTATGGCTTGGGAACAGGCAGCTGACGGCCAAACCCAGAGTGAGGATACGTAGTAGGGTGGCCGCCTGATCTGCAATCTCGGGGCCCACCCAGAGAAAAAGCAAATCATGGCCGAAAACTGCTACAGGGACCAACCCGGCAATTGACAGCATAGAGAGAATCCAGTTGGCCTGAATGGTCAGTCGAATGGCTTCTTCGTCCCGTTCCTGCCCTTGCATCTGACTGATTGCCGGAAACAGCACTTGCCCCATCCGAAAGGTTAGAAGATAAACCATACTCGCCAGTTGGAAGCTCACGTTATAGAAGCCAACCGCCGAGATCGGGAGCAAAGCACCTAGAAACCATCGTTGGGACTGATGAGCTAGCAAGCCTCCAACACTGGTCAGCATCTGCCAGAAACCGAATTGAATTGTCTTACGAAAGGCGGGCCAATCCAGTTGGGGGAAGAAGCTGACCCTGGGAAGCAGGCTCTTGGCAGCCAAAAGCCATCCAGCTGCCGCGAGCAGGCCCAGAACGGCTTGGGCCTGGATGAGACTTAAGAGATCGCCTCCCAGCCAGAGAACGCCGATGCCCGTCAGGGTCATGGCGGTCTGATAAACAAACGTTCCTGTATTTAGAATGTCAAAGCGTTCCAGAGCCGTGACGACCCCAATGAAAATTTGTCGAGCCTGAGTTAATAACCAAATCAGTCCGACCCAATAGAGGCATTCCTTTGCCATTCGTTGGCTTTCAGGCGGGATGTTGAAAACTGAAGTTGTGAGAAATCCCGCGAGAATCGAAATGGCCAAGCTCCCCAGCATGCCAGTGCTGAGATTGAAAATCAGGGTGCTGCGCGCATACCTGCCGACTTGGTCGAAGTCTCTTCTCCCGAAAGCCTCTGCCACGTATTTGACAGTGGCTTCGCTGACGCCAAAATCGAGCAGACTCATGGGGGTGATCAGAGATGTCAACAGGACCATTAACCCATAATGATCTCGCCCCAGAAGCCCAATGAGGACTGGAGAAGCAAACAAACTCAAGAGCAGCCCGGCGACCCATCCTCCAGCACTCCAAAGTGAGTTCCCAGCCAGCCGTGCAGCCGACTCACCGAGTTTCTCTTGGGGGTCAAAGCTCAGGGGAACCTCGCTCGAAGATAGACTTCGTTGCTCAATTGCCGTTTGGCCAACCTTTGCCGTGCCCGAAGGACTGGAAACTTGACCCATGCTGTTGAAATTATGCTCTGCAAAGACCACTAAACTTCTTCTGTTTCTGGCGGTTCTGCTGGTTTTTCCCCAGTCTGCGAGATGGCGCTTTCGGCGCCATCGACCGCACGCGACAAGGATCTCGAATCCTCGCTCGACGCCCTCCAGAAGAAATACTCCCAGGTTCGCGACCTGAAGATGGATTTTATCCAGAGTTGCAAGAGTCCCCGACGGCCTAGTTTTCCAAAGCGATTTTCAGCGCACCGATCACATCCTCCACATCAGGAGCAATCAGTTTGGCTGACAGCGGCAAACTTACCGTCTGTCGTCCGATTCGGCAGGCTTGCGGAAAACTCTCTGGCGTCCAGCCAAACCGCTCTCGGTAGTAGGGATGCTCGGGTATGCTCAAATAATGCACGCCCACCCCGATGTTGTTGGCCGTCATCGCGTCGAGAAAGGCATCTCGGCTGATTCCTGTTTTCTCTTCATCGACCAGAATCGTGTACAAGTGATACGCATGGCGCGTGCCGGCAGCGGGGTTTGCAGGCAGCGCCAAGGGCAGACCTCCCAGCGCGCGATTGTAGTGCTGCCAAATCTCTTGGCGCCGGCGCCAGTAGGATTCGACTCGACGCAATTGGTGGATACCGATGGACGCCTGCAGGTCCATCATGTTGTACTTAAAGCCGCATTCAACGACCTGGTAATACTTGTAGCCTTCGTCCCCAAAACGCCTCCAGGCATCTTTGCTCATACCATGCAGACCGAGCACCTTGACTCGGGCGATGTCTTCGTCTCTTTTGGCCAAGACCATCCCGCCTTCGCCCGTCACGACGTTCTTGGTGACGTAGAAGCTGAAACAACCGAAATCACCGAAGGCGCCGGCCGGCTGTCCTTTGTACTCGGTCTCAATCGCATGAGCACAGTCTTCAATCACCTTCAGATTGCGACTGCGTGCGATGTCCATCAGGGCATCCATCTCGCAGGGGCGCCCGGCGAAATGAACCGGCAGGATCGCTCTTGTTCGCGGCGTGATTCTCTTTGCAACCTCTTGCGGGTCGATGTTCATGGTGGCCGGGTCAACGTCGGCTAGCGCGGGCGTGGCACCCGCATGAACTATGGCATTGACCGTCGCGCAAAAGGTGAGGGTGGAAGTGATCACTTCGTCCCCGGGACCAAGGCCTGAAGCCAACAGGCTCAGGTGCAAGGCGGCCGTGCACGAGTTCACCGCCGCAGCGTGTTGCACGCCTTTGTAGGCGGCGAACCCTTTCTCAAATTCGGCGACTTTCGGCCCTGTCCCCAGCCAACCACTTTTCATGGTGGCAACGATTTCTTGGATCTCGGCGTCTTCTATTGCTGGCGCACCGAAGACCAGAAAGCGATCCTTTGGGCGGATGGGTGAAACGGACATATGTTTATCCATTGAAAACAAGACCGAATGTGGGAGCCGCTGTCCCCAGCGGTGGCCTGGTAGTCGTCAGCACTCCGTCGCTGTTCGGAGGGCGGCTTCCACATTCACAAGTCTCATTCACTGCTGTGCTACAAGGCGCCCCTGTCGAACTCGCCTGTGGACACTCTTCGTCGTTTCTACTTAGAATGGCAATGAAGCCGGTGCTCGAAGGACTGTAAAATTGACCCATGCTGTTGAAATTATGCTCTGCAAAGACCAGTAAACTTCTTCTGTTTCTGGCAGTTCTGCTGGTTTTGCCCACAGTCTGCGAGATGGCGCTTTCGGCGCCACCGACCGCACGCGACAAGGATCTCGAATCCTCGCTGGACGCCCTCCAGAAGAAATACTCCCGGGTTCGCGACCTGCAGATGGACTTCATCCAGAGCTACAAGAGCCCGCGGCGGGCGGCGAAGACTGAAACCGGCACACTGGTTCTCAAACGTCCTGGCATGATGCGCTGGGAATATAAAACACCGGTTGAGAAGCTGTTTGTGTCAAATGGCAAAACGGTTTACTTCTACCTTCCGCAAGAACGGCAGGTGCAAAAGACCAAGGTAAAGGAAAGCCGCGATCAGAGAATTCCTTTTCTCTTTCTGCTCGGCAAAGGCAATCTGAAACGAGATTTCTCAAAAGTTGAGTGGGCCGACGATAGGCCGTTTTTTCAGGGCAACCGCGTGATTCTTGCCTATCCGAAGAAAGGTATCGACGAGTTTGTCAAAATCCTTATGGAGTTTAGTCCGCAAACGTTTCAGTTGCAACGTGTCACGGTGTTCGACGTTGATGGAGCGATGAGCGAGTTTGTCTTTACCAATGTCCAGGAGAACCTAGGAACGTCGGCTGGAGTTTTCGATTTTAAGGTTCCATCCAATACTGAAGTCATCGAGAGCAACGAGGCAGTGGCTCAATAGGAGGGCCAAAGGCGAAAGGCCGAAGGTGAAGTTCGAATGCCGAAGGTCGAATGGAAAGGCCAATCATTCGTCACTGATTCGGACCTCGACCTTCGTCATTCGACGCCTATTTTGACCTTGGCCCCTTTTCTTTCAACTTTTGTCGAAAATTTCCAGTAAGGCATAAAGAGGACTCTCTCAGGAAACTGAAGCCATGTCAGAGTTTCGCGCTCGGTATGTCAACAACAGCGGCGAGATTGTGAGCAACACCTTCAATTCGGTGTCGGAGGCCGATTTGCGACACCGACTTTCGGAGCAAGGGTGCTATGTTTATTCGATCGACGAGCGGGGCAAAGGACTTTCGCTGGCCTGGGGAGATCGTTCGCGGCGCAAGAAGGTCAAGTCAGGGGAGTTCATCATTTTCAACCAGCAGTTTCTGGCTCTTGTTCATGCCGGCCTGCCCATCCTGAAGTCTTTGGATTTGCTCACGCAGCGCATGAGAAATCCCTACTTCCAGCTCTTGCTGACGGACATCGGCGCTCGGGTGAAATCAGGGGCATTGCTTTCTGAAGCTTTCGAAGCCCAGGGCGTTTTTCCAAAGGTTTACACGGCTTCTCTATATGCGGGCGAGAAGAGTGGCAACCTGGAGGAAGTCATCCGCCGCTACATCGAGTATCAGCGGGTCATCGATGCAACCAAGGGCAAGGTTAAATCAGCCATCACCTATCCAATCATCCTTACTGTCTTGCTCATCGTGCTGGTGACCTACCTCATGGCTGTCGTCGTTCCAGAGTTCGCGAAATTCTACGAAGGGTTGAATGCGCAGTTGCCGCAGATAACGTTGACTCTGATCGCCATCTCCCGGAGCATCCGCCAGCATTTGCTGACCGGGTTAATCCTTGGAGTGGGCGGTCTCGTTGGTTTGCGGATCTGGAGCCGCAGCGCCAAAGGCGGCTTGACGCTGGATGGCATAAAGCTCCGCCTGCCGGTTGTTGGCGACCTATGGAACAAGTTTGCTTTTTCGCAGCTCAGTCGCACGCTTTCGACGCTGCTATCGGGGGGTATCCCGTTAGTGAACTCCCTCGAAATTGTTGCCGACTCGTCAGGCAATCGGCTGATAACCCGTGCCGTGAAGAATGCCATCGTATCGGTCAAAGAAGGACAGTCGCTCTCAAAGAGTCTTGAATCGAGCTCGGTGGTCCCTGAATTGGCCATTGAGATGGTGCAAGTCGGAGAATCCACGGGGTCTTTGAGCGAAATGTTAAGGCATGTGGCTGATTTTTACGATGAAGAGGTTAACACGCGGTTGAATCAGGTATTCACTTACATCGAGCCCATCCTGCTGGTGATTCTGGCAACGATTGTAGCCTTCGTACTGATTGCCTTGTATTTGCCCATTTTTAATCTTAGCAGCATGGTGAGGTAGTTATTAATAAGTGCAGAAGTAAAAAGACACCGCTAGGGGCTGAATCAGCGCCCCTCACGCCATGAAGGCTTCTCAAGCCTTCATCCTCTCCCCAAGCGGGGCGAGGGGAGCGGACATGCGCAAGTTGTGTCCGCTAACCATTGCTCTGACTAATAAGTCAGAGGAGAAAGCGCAACCGCGAGAGGCGCTCGGCACTCAAGAGTCAGAACCGGTAACCTGTAACCTACGTTTATGAATCAGAAATTGGTCAATGCCGCGGATATCAAACTTCCGCATTCGGAGCAAAAAGTCAACCTTCAGGAAGAGGAACAGCAGACGCGCCGGTTGGCGGAGCGTTACCGGTGCGAGTTCGTCGATTTGAAAAACTCTCCTATCGATCCAGAACTGTTCCGAACCATTCCCGCTGAGCTGATGTTCCGCTACAACTTTGTGCCGCTCAAGAGTGTCAACGGCTCGCTGATGGTGGCGATCGCCGATCCTAGCGAGTTGCTGCTCACTGATGAGCTGGGGGTCTTGCTGGGCAAGAAGCTGGTGGTGAAGGTTGCCACGCCTTCGCAGATCAGCGACATCCTAAAAAAGAGCGAATCGTCGCAACGTGTGTTGGAGGAGGCGACGGAAGGTTTCACGCTGGATCTTATTAAGGAAGACGAGTCGGGCGAGGAGACGATTTCGATCGAGCGCCTCACCAGCGAAACCGAAAGCCCCATCATCCGGCTGGTCGATTCGACCATTTTCAACGCGCTCGAGCGCCGGGCCAGCGACATCCACATCGAAACGGAAGACAACGATGTGATGATTAAATACCGCATCGATGGCGTGCTGCAGCAGGCCATGCAGCCTATCGCCAAAGAGCATCACTCCACCATCATCTCGCGCATCAAGGTGATGTCGGAGCTCGACATCTCCGAGCGCCGCGTGCCGCAGGACGGTCGCTTTCGTGTACGCTACAAAGGCAGGCTGATCGACTTCCGCGTGTCCGTCATGCCTTCGATTCATGGCGAAGATGCCGTGCTGCGCGTGCTCGACAAGGAGGCCATGAGCGAGAAGTTCAGCCAGCTGAGCCTTGATGTCGTCGGCTTCTCTGAGTCGGATATTCGCAAGTTTCGCCGTTACATCCATGAACCCTACGGCATGGTGCTAGTGACTGGACCTACCGGCAGCGGTAAGACCACGACTCTTTATGCCGCCATCTCCGAGATCAAGAGCTCCGAAGACAAGATCATTACCATCGAAGATCCTGTCGAATATCAGCTCAAAGGCATTACGCAGATTCCGGTGAACGAAAAGAAGGGCTTAACCTTTGCGCGCGGTTTGCGTTCCATCCTGCGGCACGATCCCGATAAGATCATGGTCGGCGAAATCCGCGATCCCGAAACGGCGCAGATTGCCATCCAGTCGGCGCTGACCGGCCACCTGGTGTTCACCACCGTTCATGCCAATAACGTGGTGGATGTGCTGGGCCGTTTCCTCAACATGGGCGTCGAGCCCTACAACTTTGTTTCTGCGCTGAACTGCATTCTGGCCCAGCGGCTGGTGCGCGTCATCTGCGAGCAGTGCAAGCATCCGGTTCAGACTGCTTCTCAGTTGTTGGACGAGTCAGGGCTGGATCCGAAAGTCTATTCTGATTTTGTTTTCTACGAAGGGGCTGGCTGCCTGGATTGCGGAGGCACCGGCTATCGGGGCCGCACGGCGATTCATGAACTCCTGGATCTCTCTGACCGGATTCGCGAGATGATCCTGGAACGCAAGCCGGCTTCGGAAATCAAGCGCGTCGCTCATGAAGAGGGTATGACGTTCCTCCGCGAATCGGCCCTGCAGAAGGCGTTTACGGGAATCTCGACGCTGAAGGAAATCAATAAGGTGACGTTTATTGAATAGGCCGCGCGAGAGTGTCGGAGAACCGGCGTAACGGTGTCGTGAGACGGCTATTCACTCCGCCTCGCCGGTTCGCCGGTTCTTCTACAGGTCTCCTCACTATAGCTGAACAAGAATGCTTTCCCGGAAACTAAAAACTCACATCAACCGCTTTTTCGAACCCAGCCTGCCAACGGTGGCTTGCGAGATCAATCACCGAACGATTGCGCTCGTTCGCCTCGACTCCCGGAATCCTTCGCTGGTGGACCGCTTCGCGGTGGCGCCGCTGCCTGAGAGACTGGTGTCTCCGTCATTGGTACGGCCCAACATCGCTGCCTTGCCCGATTTCATCGCTGCCTTGAAATCAGCTCTTGCCAAAGCGGAGATCAAAACAGCCAGAATCTCCCTGGCTCTTCCCGATGCTTCTGCTAAAGTCAGCCTTCATCCCTTGGACACGCTGCCCGGCAATGATCATGAAAAGCAACAGCTTTTGCGTTGGAAACTGAAAAAAACAGTGCCGTTCAACATTGAAGAGGCCCATGTAGCTTTGCTCGACTACAAGTTTGCCAATGGAAAGCACCTCGTGCTGACGGTTTGCATCCATCAAGAAGTATTGGCCCAGTACGAGGAGGCTTTTCAGAAGCTCGGCATCCATCCCGGCTACATCTGTCTGTCTTCATTCGCCGCTTTTGAGCTGCTTTCAAGGCTGGAGCCGGACCTGGGGCAGCGCTCGGTGCTGCTGCTGCGGGCCCGGGCTTCGGGTGTGTCGTCGCTGATTGCGCAGGAAGGCCGTGTAGTCTTCTTTCGCCAGACGGAGCTTGACGACGGGGCAAGCGAGACGTCGATGGGGGCAGCCAGCGAAACGGCCAGCTTGCCAGACTTGTTTGATGAAATCCATCCCTGCGTCACTTACTATCAGGACAAGCTGAGCTCGCAGCCGCTGGACAAGATCTATGTCGCTTGCGCGCAGGATCCACCGCAGGCGCTGCTTTCCTCGCTTTCAGACCGGTTTCGCAGCCCGGTGCTGAATCTCGATCCGTTGCGGGTTTTCCAATCGCCGAATGCGGCAGCTTTGCGCAGTTTCAAAAATGCCCTGATGCCTTCACTGGGCCTGGCTGCCGGGAGATTCTAATGATCAAGATTGACGCCAATCTGGCGTCTCGCCCGTTTGTCAATCACCGGAAGTTCTACTTGATTTCGGGCGCGCTGCTCGTGACTCTGATCGGCATCGCTTACTGGAACTTTGCGCGGTATCAAACCGTGCGGGCGCGCCGTAGCGAGGTGAATGAACAGCTCAGGCGCGACCGGGCTCGCTTCGAAGCCCTGGGTCGGGAACAAGAGAAGGTGCTAGCGCGGCTTCAGACACCTGAAACCGCTGACTTGCTGGACAGGCTGGAGCATGCCAACCAATTGATTCGCCGTCGCACGTTTTCCTGGACACGGCTGCTCAACGATCTAGAGCGGCTAACGCCAGCCAACCTCCAAATTGTAACCATCAAGCCCCAGATCGCTGGCCAGGGAATCATAGTGGAGATCGTTGCCAACGGCCGTTCTAGCCGTGACAACGTTCAGTTCGTTTCCAACCTGGAGTCGTCGGGAAAGTTCTATGACGTCAGCCCCCTGCATGAGGAGATTTCCAAGAACCCGGCATTTGTCGGTCGCGAGATCGCTGTTCACGTGAAGTACAAGGGGCAGTCGTGATGGGAGAGACAGCGAGGCGGGTGCATGGAGAAAAGTGTCGGGGTTCCAGAGTGCCGGAGTCGAAGCGGAGAAAGGGATGCCTATCATTCCCACGTAGGCTGGAATCCAGTGTTTGTCCCAGACACTCCGGTTCCCCGGTTCGCCGACACGCCGCGTCGCCGTTACGCTGTCTCATCTGACTAGAAGGCAGAGTCATGAACTTGAAACGCCAAAAGGTGACTTACTTCGTCCTGTCAGCTCTGGTTCTTCTGAACCTGCCGTTATTTCTTCTCTTTGTGCGCCCCGAGATTGAAGCGGACGCTGGAGAGACGGCGCGGATCGATCAGGTGCGGTCTCAACTGACCAGACGGGTGAAGACACTTAATGGACTGAAGGATATTGAAAAGAGGCTGAACGAGTCGCGCGACAAGTACCGGAGATTTTCCGAGGAGTACCTTTTTCCCTCGGCAAAGGGAACTTCCGAGCTGCTGGAAACGCTGGATGCGATCTGCGCCGAAGCTGGGTTGTTGCGAAACCGTGTGACCTACCGGCTCGACCCGGAACCGGCATTCGGAATGCAGCGGCTGGCGATTACGCTCCCGATCGAAGGGGGTTACGCCAACGTTCGCAATTTCTTGAATATTCTGGAAAGCGAGTCGAAGCTTGTCATCGTCGATTCGATGGCGCTCGTTTCAGAGCGCGAAGGCACGGATGTTCTCCGGCTCGATGTCAGTCTCTCGACTCTTTTTGCAGTGCAGCCATGACACTCAACAAGCAACAAAGGCAGGTATTGATTCTTTCCGGGCTGCTCGCGATGCTGGCGTTTACTCTTTACCGTTGGTTTGCTTCTTCCAATGGCCCGTCTGGCGGTGTGGGGACTGCGGCGCTCGCCGTGCCGCAAGATCTGGCTCTGGATCTGAAAGACCTTTACATCAAGAGAAGTTCCCGGCGGAGTGGCCCAAAGAAAGAGACCTCTTTTCGCGAGATTGATCCTTCGCTTCATTTGGAGCAACTGGAAGAGTTCGACCCAGGCAGCCCGCTCAACGCGCGGAACATGTTTTCCGTTGAGGCGCAGCCCGAAAGGATTGTCGCCGGGAGGAACCCGAGACCAGGCATGCCCGGGTCTTCAGCAAGCGCTGCAGCGGGCAGCCAGGCTCCGCCCGTGTCGCGCCCGCCGCAGCCGCCGGCAGTGATCATCAATTTGAAGTTTTTCGGGACCAAGACAGATCTGCTTCAGAAAAGCCGCCAAGGATTCTTTGTCGATGGCGATGAGGTCTATCTGGCTTCAGAAGGCGATCTGGTTGCCAATCGCTATCGGATCCTCCGCATCGGTGACAGCTCGGCTGAAATCGAGGAGCTGAGTTCGAAGACACGGCGGCAGATTAGTTTGCAATGAGGGTGCAGAGGGAAACGCAGAAACGGCGACGCGGAGAGACGGCGAAACGGCGAATTGGAGACGTGGAGAAAGAAATCTGATCGCCGGTTCTCCGTTTCGCCGTCTCGGCCGATTGCTTCCGACACGGCAATGAACAAACAGAAAAGACAGACTGGCGAAAAGGGCTACACGTTGGCTGTCGTGGCTGTGTTTACGAGCGTTCTGCTGGTGACGTTGTCCGGCGCTGTGATTAATTGGCAGAAAGCCAGCCAGCGCGAACGTGAGGAGGAGCTGATCTTTCGCGGCAAGCAGTACATGCGCGCCATAGAGCTCTGGCAGCGTAAGTTTCCCGGAACTTACCCGACCACGATCGACGCGCTGCTCAGCACCAACAACACCCGGTTTCTTCGCAAGAAGTGGAAAGACCCCATTACTAATTCCGATGAGTGGCGCCTGCTCAAAATGAATCCTGACGGGTCAATTTCTGGCCTGACTGTTGTTCCAGGCAGCAGTCCTTTGGGGCCCTCAAGCTTCGGAGGCTCCAGCTCGGGCAGCAGCCTGGGGACTGGCGGCCGTCCGGCAGGGCAGACCGGGACTGGCCTTGGCACTACGAGCCCTTCTCAGGGAACAGGAAGAGCGCAGCCGGGGTCCACGCAGACGAGAGCGGGGCAGTCAGCGTTCAATCCGGTTTTAGGGGGAATTGTCGGCGTGGCCAGCAAGAGCGAGAAGGAAGCATTGAAGGCATACAATGGCCGCACGAAGTACAACGAATGGGAGTTCGTCTTCGTGCCGCGCGGGCCGGCGCCAGGAGCTGGGCCCAACACGCCTCAAGGAGCTCAACCTCAGCCGCAAGGGGCGCCTGGCGGCAGAAACCTGCCTCCAGGCTTCGTCCAGCAGCCCACGCCTCCTGGCCAGCCGCCGGTACCGCCAAGATAGACACGATGTGCCTTCACAAGCCGGGCAAATACAGCCCGGGTGCTGCCTGTGCCTCTTTCCTTCGTAAGCTGCTGGCGGACATCAGCCGGATGTCAACCAAGCCTTGCCGCGCTACTTCCCGCATCTGCTCGCGGTATTCTGCCAGGCTCCTCAGCCTCTCCTGTTTTGCCATCCCAAGCCCAGCCGGGCGCAAGCACGCCCAGCCCCATATCGGCGTCTTTCGCATCTGCCAGAATGAAGTCCCGCGCGCCTAGCGGGTCGGCGTGGATGCTCGTCAATTTTGCGTCGAGACTTTTCTCGGTCATGATCGTTGGGGCACATGCCCAATTTTCTTCAAGATATCTCCATCAAGCGCCAGCGTGTCACGCCGGACTGCAACAGATTGAGACGTAGAAAGGTAGTAATGCCAGTCACCCGACGCAACGCCAAGCTAGACAAAGCTGCGCGGGCGGACCCGACATATCTTTCCATGCTCATGGGGTTTTGGCTATTGGTGATTTTCTGTTTGTGGAATTGAAACCTTCCTTGATTAGAAGAACATCGATTGTCTTTTGCGCATGCAGCCCTGCTCGGGCACTGGCGGCTCTGCAGCGCCTTACAACGAAGGTGACACCGGCACGCATGAGGTGGGGCATTGGCTGGGGTTGTATCACACCTTCCAGGGAGGATGCTCCAAGAACGGCGACTACGTCGCCGACACACCTGCCGAGCGCTCTCCCGCCTACGGATGCCCGGTTGGCCGTGATTCCTGCACGACTCCGAAAACGCCGGGCCTGGATCCCATTGAAAATTTCATGGACTACACGGATGATGCCTGCATGTTTGAATTCACGGCGGGACAGGCCTCCCGTATGAGTTCGCTGTTTGCGCAATACCGACAGCAGTAGCAAATTCCCCCTGAAGTCCCCTTGTCCAAGCTGAGTCCCACAAGTTCTTTGCTGGACACAGAGGTTCGTCTCTGTTGTCCCCGGAGGGGACTAATATGATTAGCCGTGGGTTGAGCGCAGCAGCGCGGAGCGGAACCCACGGTAGCAAGAACGTTTCAGATCCAACCCTGAAAGGGTCGAACCAAGCTTCGGCAATCTTCAACGGTACCAGTCCTGTTCGACCCTTTCAGGGTCGGTCCCTTTGGCGACATTTACCCCGGGTGGCGCGGCGTGACGCGCCACCCGGGGCTATTCATATTGGTCCCCTGCGGGGACCTACCGTTGGACGCACACACCCCCTGTGTTCAGCGACGCGACTTATGGGTAAAGATCAAGGGGGGACGACCTTGTGGCACGTGGCGGGACTTAGGTGGAAACAGCCTGGCGGCCAAACGGGCAGCGATCACTCCGCCGGAGGCTGCCAGTCAACGACCGGCGTCGATCCGTCGTCACAAATCCAGACCGTCACACGTATGCGAGGGCGCAGCTTGCCCTTGTGAACCTCGATCAGTTTCCAATCTTCGGATTCAAAGGATTTTCCCGTCAGTAGAAACCACTCTGCAGCAGAGCCCTTGCCTGGGTGTTTGAGTGTAAACGCTTCAATCGTCTCCTCGTCGGTGCGCATCCGCAGAAACGTCTCGTTATTGTTGCGCTTGAACGCCAGAACCCTTCCCGCAAACGACGTCAAGTGATCGCGTGAACACTTGACCTTCTCCGGCGGCCTGAGCCGCTGCCAGGGCAGAGTCGTGACAGCTAACGTCGCCTGAATGATCAACACTACCCACAAAAGACTTTGAAAACCGAACGTCATCGTAGTTTCCGTTGCCTGGTTGTGTGGCACGAAGAGGAGCCGAGAGACGCATACCACCCCCGCCTGCCTGTGGCAGGCATCCCCTCCCCGAATGATCGAAGCTCAGCGCGGGCTGGTGTGATACGTAAGTCCCCAACGCTGTTCCCAGAAGCCTCGGCCAAACTCGGTCCCAAATGGAGAACTCCCCTCGGGCTCGCCGTTCTCCTATTGTAAGGCAGCAGGACAACTTCCGCCTATTTCTGTTCCACGACGGTCTGTGGCTCCGCGATCTCCGGACTCTTCCTGGCCGCTTCGAACTCCTCATCACTCAGGTGGCGATACTGATACATACGCGACAAGATGAGATTGAACCGATACTCCACACGGCGGCTTGGGCGCGCGGGGTTCATCCGGCGTGGATTGGGAATGACCGCCGCCAGCAGCACGGCTTCCCGGACGCTCAGATCTCTGGCGGCTTTGCCAAAATAGCTGCGGGAAGCGGCTTCTGCGCCGTAAATGCCGTCTCCCCACTCGATCAGGTTAAGGTAGAGTTCCAAAATCCGGCGCTTGCTGAGCTCTTGTTCCATGCGCCGTGCAATGAGAAACTCGCGGAGTTTCCGCAGCGGATTCTTTGAGGTTGAAAGGTAAAGATTCTTGGCCAGCTGTTGCGTGATGGTGCTGCCGCCGCGCACGAAGCTCTTTTTCTCCCAGTTCCGCACGAACGAATCCTTGATTTGATCCAGATCGTAACCCTCATGCTGATAGAAAGCATCGTCTTCGCCAATGAGAACAGCGCTTTTCAACTGAGTAGATATGGCAGTGTGCGGCACCCAGAGTTGATAACGGCGCGCCTTTCTGCCGGATGCCTTCGCTTCGTTCTCACGCTGGCGCATGAAAGCAGTGAACCGAGGAGTCTCCTTTTTCAGATTGGAAACATCTGGCTGGGTGAAGTACTCATAAGCGGCGAAACAGACCAGGAGAATACCAGATGCCAGAAGAAGCTTTTTCATGAGCAGCGCCTGACCTGAAGGCAGCGATGCACGGGGCGTGCCGATTCACTTCAGGGGACGGGACTCACGGCCCTGCGCTCTTTCAACAGCCCTTTTCTGCCGATGTCACGCCGGAAATGCATGTGGCGAAATTGGATCTTCTGTGCAGCTTCGTAGGCCATGTCCATGGCGGCTTGCAGCGTGCCTGCCTTGGCTGTGACACCCAGAACTCTTCCGCCAGCCGTCACCAGACGGCCGTCGCGCAGCTCCGTCCCGGCATGGAAGACCTTGAGGCGCGGCGACTCTATTCCGGTGAGGCCAGATATCTCCCAGCCTTTTTCAAACTCACCCGGATAGCCGCCCGAGGCTAGCACGACACAGACGCTGGGCAGTGAATCCCATTGAAGGCGCACTTGATTAAGACGCTGCTCCAGCAGCGCATCACACACATCGAGAAGGTCGGTTTGCAGGCGGAGCAGAACGGGCTGGGTTTCCGGATCCCCCATTCGGGCGTTGTACTCCAGAACGTAAATGCCTCCCGGTGTCAGCATCAGCCCGAAATAAAGAATGCCGCGATAGGGCATGCCTTCAGTTGCCATGCCTTCGAGCGTTGGCGCCACGATCCGCTCCATCACTTCGCGATAGTCTTCGGGGGGCAGAATCCAGTCGGCCGAATAAGCGCCCATGCCTCCAGTGTTGGGTCCCAGGTCGTTGTCGAAAACCGTCTTATGATCCTGCGAAGGGGCCATGGGTAGTGCATGGACGCCGTCGGCAAAGACCAAGAAGGAGACTTCGTCGCCGGTGAGAAACTGCTCTAAAAGAATTTTACTGCCTGCCTCGCCTAAAACCCCGGCTTCGAGAATCTGCCAGATGGTCGCTTCCGCCTCGCTAGAGCTCCGAGCAATGACTACCCCTTTGCCTGCCGCCAGGCCATCCGCCTTGATCACCAGTGGAAGTCCGAAGCGGCCGCTGCGCGCGGCCTCGACCGCCTCATCTAACGAGTCTGTCTGCAAGCAGGCGCTGGTGGGAATGCCATGCCGTTGCATGAAGGCCTTAGCAAAGATCTTGCTACCCTCAAGCCGGGCGGCTGCGGCGCTGGGCCCGATGACGCGAAGCCCCAGGGCCTCGAAGTGGTCCACAATCCCCAACGTCAAGGGCAGTTCCGGACCTACAATCGTGAGGTCAATGCCTTCTCTTTGCGCAAAGGCAGCCAGCTCGGTGATCTGATCGGCGCCGATGGCGATATTGACGGCCTCTTGAGCCGTTCCTCCGTTTCCTGGAGCGCAGTAAACCTGCGGAGCTCGCTTAGACTGCCGGATGGCCCAAACCAGTGCGTGTTCTCGGCCACCAGAGCCGACGACTAGGACTTTCATGAAATTGAAGAGTCGATGCGTTTGGGACGCAGGAGGATCATTAAAGCGAAAGCGACGACAATCAAATTGATGAACTGCGCTCGCGAGCCCGCAAGGAAGAGTGCCAGCAGACCTAGCAGGCCAATCGCCTCGCACAGAACATAGCTCACGAGGTGGCCTGAGCGGAAGGAAGCCAGCCGGCACTTGATCTCAGCCGGGGCCAATCCGGGAGACAGCGGGCGAACCAGCCGCTTTTTCACAAGAAAGGCAGCCGTAATCAGTCCAATGCTGAGCAGGTAAAGAATCCGAATCCATTGGCCTGACCTCGCCACGGCAACCGGTGCTCGCGCGGAATCAAGCACCAGACCGATTACCAGGTACCCTGCCAATGACGCAAGCATCGCAAAGTAAAGCAGCTGGACAGCTCGGAACTGCCGGTCGAATTCAGTCTTAGTGGCTGAATCTAGCAAGGGGTGTCTCCTCCTCGAGGATTCAAAATCCCCTTAGAAAAGGGGAAAGTAAAGGCTTGAGAATCCTTTACGCGAAGCCTTTCGATGATTGTCTTGATGAGCTTGGGAGGCCGAACGAACAACCCCTTGCCCCTTCGCGACCGCTGTCGCTCCGCGCCGCCCCCTTTGTTAGGGCGGAGTATTTTCATCCGTCGTGCCGCGCCGGGCAGCGGCGTGAGAGCCGCCTCTGAAAATCCCCTCTTGCGAGGGGTGGCGCGTAGCGACAGCGGTCGCGTAGCGCCGGGGTGGGTCCACCCTGGGGGTCCACCC
>JAKEER010000410.1 GCA_022616615.1 Acidobacteriota bacterium | reverse complement strand
GGGGCCGCACCGGTCAAGAGAACGTCGTTGCCGGAGCCGGCGAGTTCTAGCGCCTTATCGAGGTAGGCAGAGAGGTCGGAGATTTTGGCGGTGTCGCCGTATAGGGAACGCAAGTCAATCACAAAATTATCCGAGTCAATCATTTTTCTCGTAAGTGATATCGTAATAACGCACGCTGTAGTCGCGTGTACTGACGTATTGCACCTGTCTGCCTGCTTCGAGGCTAATAATGCTTGCTACCCCGGATCCCACTTTCTGCCCTGAGGTAATATCAATGAGGGTCTCGTCATCACGGTATTTCTCCTGACGCAGCCACTGATATACATCGTTTAAGCACTCTTCAATTGTCCGCGCGCTTTCATAATCGACACCTTGTCGCCAACGGGGATTAGCTTCCAACGCATTGTGGACGAAAACTTTTCCATCGGCAGCTTGCTCAATCAAGGCCTTAAAACTCTGGTAGTGCTTGTACGTACCCAAGCCTTTTTGATCATCCGCCGATGGCAGAACAACTACCCTTTCTAAGGTGCGTTTAGCATTGTGATAAGCAACGGCTTCCAATGACATCCTCCAACCCGCCTTGAACTGCTCCCTGAAGGTTTGATTCAATATGCAGCCCTTCTCTGGAGTTAATGATTCCAACATTTTCTCATCTTGCCCAGGTGTACTAAGAAAAGCGATTAGCACCTTACAACCTGCTGGGTCTTTATCTTCACGGATGTGAAGCCGACTTGTCTGACGCAAAGACGATATAAGCGATTGGCGCCAGACAAATATGACTAGCGGAAACAAGGAAATCTGGAGACCAGTCTGCCACAGATTGGTTGTAACGTAGTTGGTTACCAGCCCCCATAATCCATCCCCAAACCAGTTCAGCGCAACCACCGTACAAGAAACCAAGGCGATAGCCCAAATGCTATGGACCCCAAAGAGATGCAGGAGCCCCGCTTTCGTTTGTTGGTAAACAAACACGCGATGCGTTGCACCACGACCAGTTTGCCCGAGATCCATGGTAATCCTCCCTTTTATTGAGTCTTGCCGCCAAACAGTCGCTTATAAGCCTTTTGTTGATTCTCCTTATCTGAGTTCTGCCACTCACTGATTGTCTTAATATCCGGTCGGCTCTCGACTGCTGCTTTAACAACATCCAAGGCAACGCCTAAATCCTCTAAAGTTTTCTTCCACTTTTTCCCAATGTTTTCGGCAAGTTCGTCTAGCGACCACTGGATCACTTTCGCACGGATACGCTCTTCCGGAGTGGTGTTGGGATTTTCGATTCTGGCATTGACCATCCTCCCGTAACCCACAGCCGTCTTGCCCCCGCTGCCTAACGTTTCCAGGGCCTCACGCAGCAATTTCAGTCCTGCCTCCATGGCGTCTTTCCCTTTGTGGTCACGAGGACGGCGTGGCGCAAGGGCAAACTCAAACGTTGTTTTCGCCGCCACCGTGAGGAAAAAAACCGGTACGGGACTGTGATAATCAGCGGGTGGAATCGAGCTACTTTGATCTTGATAGTAGGGACCATAATGCGGGTTCATGATATCCAGCTCCAGTTTTGGAACCTCAATTGGGAAGGCATCGAACACGATCAGCGCTCCAGCCCCCTCCGTGTCGGTGTCGCCGAACAGTCGCTTCACTTCATCAGGGTCCGCGGCGCCCCAATCTTCCGCCCAAGCCCGGATCAGACCCTTGACCGAGGAACCGGGGAGATACGGCGCACCCAGTGTGCGGTGCCAAGTGAAACCCGTCTCGAAGGGATGACCGTTGCCAAGTCCGGAAACGAAACGCCAGTCGGTTTCGGCGATGAGGTAGTAACCACCAAGGGAGGCGATAAGTTTCCCATGACGTTCCCTAGCCCGCTTGAGACGGGATCCTAGGTAAGCTACGTCGTGGGTTTTCGCACGTTCCAGCCAATAGCGCTTCGATCCCTTGCAACCAGGGTCGTCGTCTGCATCGGCATTCGGTTCCTGAATCGAGCAGGCCCCATCCGGCTTGATCTCCCACGTGTCGATGAGTTTGTCGAAAATGAGACCTGGATGCGGTTCATTGATCCTGCCCCACTGTTCGGTCCTACCCGTATCGTCGGCAAAAAAGCCGAGTCCTCGGTAAAGGGGAAGGCTGTACTTAAGCGTCACTTTGGCCACCTCTGGCAGGCACATCGAGATATGCATCCGCGAACTTCTTGAGCCAAGTGAAGAGCCGGATTGCCTCTTCCTGGGCTTGCAGGTATTCACGCCGGTCGCCTTCGATTAGCTGCTTAATGAGATTGCACTGCTGAACGTTGTAGACCCGGCAAGGGTGGTCGGGCGAGTCTGGTCCACAAAACCATTCCTGCAAGTGTAGATAGACCTTGTACGATGGTTCTTTGTGCTTGTTCTCGTCATCCGCCAAGAGAAAGGCCAACGCCTGTCCCAAACCATTCTGCAGGATACGGATGGGCGTCTTCTGGATGTGGGTGGCGAGTGTGGTCTTGTCACCGGTATAGCCGGTGACAAATTGCATGGTGTAGACGGCCCGCTTTTGTTCCAGCATGCGGCTCATGATTGGCCACCTCCACTATCCGGTTGAGAGGGCATGCTCGGGGTGAGTTTGATCTGGCACCAGCCTTGGCCTACGGTCTCGTTGCCGCCGACCTGGAGATATTTGCCATCGAGCAATTCCTGAACCTTGCCTGCTACTGCCGGAGCATCGGCCAAGCCGGAATTCTTGAAACGCGGCGTCTCTGCCCTGAGCACGGCGTACATCACCGTCTCGGGCGGCAGGGTCTCCTCGTACCACAGGTTACCGCCGTCGCCGCTGGTGGTCTTCTTCTCGTTAAGCGCAATGCGTGCCGAGACCTGGGTGGCGTGGCGAGCGAGGTGTTGGAAGTCCTCGTCGTGGATGATGACCAGGCGATTTTTGAAATCGAGTTCTTTCAGGGAGGGAGTGTATCCTGCTGTCTGGTCGTTTCCAGCAAGCAGATCGGCGAAGCCCTCGACCATTTTTTGCTGGTCGGCATCACCGATTAGTTCGAAACGCAATTCTTCCAACACCAGTGGATCTTGCAGCATTGAGCCGGTCGCTAAACAGGCTTTTTCCTTGTCGATGTTTAATTGCGTCGGAACGTTCCCGTTGGAAAGCGCGATCAAATCGAGGTCACGCCCGAGACGGTTCAGCACCATCGGGCAGGTCACCCAGAGGAACACCTGCTGGAGGCTACGCACCGGGAAGGCCAGGATGCGGGCGTCGGTGACGATCAGCGCGCCGGCCGCTTCACTTCCGGGCACTGAGTTCCGAGTATCAGGGCCAAAAACAGCTTTCACATCATCATCTGTCCATCCCTGACCGTTCTGCGCAGCTCGCTCGGCCGCCTCCCGCATACTACCCTTGAGGCCGGAGGAGGCGATCATGGGAAAGCCGGTGTGCACCTCCCGTTGTACCGGCAGGTCCACCACGCCCGTGGTCTGCCCAGTGCCGGGATGCAGGAAGGTAAGCGCGTGCAGGGTCATGAGTCTTGTATTGATACTTGATGCAGTCATGGTTCCTCCCATTACCAGGTTCCCACCAGCACATGGCCGAAGCCGTACTCGGTGTCGAGTCCGATCTTGCCGCCATGGAGTTTTTCGATCTGATCCGCCTCGGCGCGGCAGAAATACACGCTGCCCGACGGGACATAACAGGTCAGATCTCGCGGGCGGTTGTTCGCGATATCCCAGCCACCAATCTTTTGCGGTTTACCGACGCAGGCCGAAATTATTTCGCAGTCCACGCCGTTGAGCACGCCCGACCAAACGCTTAATCCATTCTTGGGCGTTTCGGTGAATCCACCAGGCAGCCAGCGTTCACCTCTTCCGTCGAACAAGGCCGGGGTGCTGAGCACGAGCTTGAAGCGCACTACGCCATTCTTTGCCTGTAACTCCGGCAGGAAATCAGGCCAGCGGGGCGGTTGATTGGAAACGGTTAACCCCGCCAGCTTACCCTCGCCACCTAAGGGTTGCAGCCAATTGGACGTTGGTTGCATACCCTCTTCGATCCCCTCCACGACCAGCGCCAGGGCCACACCCATGCGAGGCCGCACGAAGGCGATGGAATACAGCATGCCCTCCTCCGCCGTGCGCGTTCCGTCATTCCGTTCGAGACCCATCTTGGGTTCGCGGTTGGCGAGTGCCGCGTCTTCACGTATGCCTGCGAGCAAGGGCCAAAGGGTGGCGGCGGTGTCGTGCCTGTCCTTCGGTGGACGGATCGCGTTGAGGTTACCTGCGAGATAACCCTGCATCGCGGAGGTAGTGAGGTATTTGCTCTCTTGAGTTTTGACGCCTGTCTCGCGCGCGCGAGGAAAAACGACTCGTCCCAAATCACACTCGATCGGTTCGGCCTCCTTGACGCATAGGACTTCGAAACCGCCGCTTTCCGTTTTCACCAGATCCAGCGGCGCGGGGAACAAGAGCTCGCCGTTGCGGGTGAGGAAAGGGCCGGTGAGCTTGAGTTCACCCAGACAACTTGGGCAACCCATGATGCGGGTGAGATCGTGTTCCTCGCCGTTGTTGTCGCAGTAGCGCGCCGTGGCTTGTCTGAATGACTCGAAATCCACGCCGAGGGATTGCAAAACCGCCGTACGCACCGCCCCCTGCAAGGTGCGTCCGGTGGGCGGGAACTGGCTCTCCACCCAGGTCATCTCGCCGATATTCATGGGCCGCCCGTCTCGGAAAAACAGCCGGTCCAGCGCCTCGAATGTCCATAACATTGCACTCATCGTCAGACCTCCTTCTGCACCAGGAAACGAATCAGCAACGCACCGTAGGCGCTGTACGAGTCCGAAGCCTTGGCCTTGCCATTGTCATCCATGTCGCGCTTGTGCGCCTGGCAAAGCGCGAGCAACCGCGCCACGCGCTCGTCCGCGAGTTTCAGTTGTTTCTGCTTGTCCGAGGAATCTTTGATCTCGCGATTAGCAAGGTATTCAGTGACGAGGATGCGCCGCGCAGCGTCCTCCTCGAGCGTGAGTTTTCCGTCGTTCGCGGTAAGAAGCTCGAAGAGATCCCGCAATTTGTAGAAGAACTTGCTGGAAAACTTTCCTGCGTCTGTGCTTGGGTCCTGGAACAGATACTTGACCTCGTCCACGAGCGTGTCGAGTTCGATAGGCGGTCGAGGTTGGGTTTTCACCTTCAGCACATGCTTCCACGGCTGCGCCCAGGTCAGCACCGGCCCGCCGCGCTTCCATACCCGGCAGGCCAGCCCGTCGCGCCCGCATCCATCCTTGGCCACCTCGTCCAGAAGCTGATGGGCATCCTTGACCACCACGCCGAGGGCGGTCTGCATGTGGGCATACTCGATGGCGGCTGAGATCGTGGTTTCACATTCCTGTGGAACCTCAACCCGGCGCTTGCCAGGACCGCCAAATTGGTCGTCAAACGCCTGAATGTATGCCTTCCGGCAAAGGCGCGCGCAATTGATAGCCTTGTCCAGCGGCAACAGAGCGAACACGTCGTCAGCACCCGCGTAAATAAGGCGACCGTTGCTGCCTTTCACGATGTCGGGTACAGCCTGGGTGAATTGCGCCAAGGCCGTGGAGATCTCCGCCTGCTTGTCTTTGTAAGCGCTGAGCAGTTTGCCCATGCCATCGCCGTCCATGAAGAGCAGGGCGTAGAAGGGTGTGGCTTTGCGCGATTGGCCTGGCTTGGGCGGTGGTAAGGCGTCGTGCAACGACTTTAACGCCTCAGAGAGTTGCTGGCGTCTCTCGCCAGGCTTGCCTGGCTCTTCCTCGACTTCAAATTCCTTTTCGTTCTTGATTACGGATTCAAAGAACACGCCGCCGTCCAACGCCGCAAAGGCTTTCCATAATGGTTCTTTGCCTAGTTTGCCGGAATCCCGGGTGATGCCGACGTACTTGTCAAGACCGCTGTCTTTGCCAGCCCGTATGACGCCTTCAATCCCTGCAGTCATTTCCGAGTACCACACCCCGGCCCTGTCGGCGGCCTCCACGAATGTATCCACTTTTGCTTTGACGTCCGCGGCGTTCGCACCCTTGCATTCCTCAAACACCCGGATAATCCAACCCACCGCCGCCATATAAGAGGTCGATGGATAGTTAACCGGCACTTCCCAGCCGATCACTTTCTCATTCTTGGCAATTACAGGGAACACGAAAGCGCGCTTGACCAGGCAGACGGCGCAAAGTCTTTCTCCTTGCTTGAGGTCGAACAGCGTGGATTTCCTCGGCCGCTCCGGATTCTTAAGCTCCTCACGTAGTGAGTTCCACCAGGCCCGCATGTCATCCCGGCTATCTTTCGTACCCAAACCTTTGCCCGAAAGCTCCTGTCGCTCGCCGCAGACCGTGCACTTCTCGCCCGGCTCGGGAGGCGTGTGGTGGTTGCGGAGGTTCTTGCGGATATCAAGGGCGCTGTCGTCGTCGCTGATGACCCAGTTGCAGTCCCAGTGGTGGTGGATCTGACGCCACCACATATCATCGTTGATCTTGTCGAGGCTGGCGGCCTCTAGAACTTTGGCGAGTTCCTGCTTTACCGCTTGCGCGATGTCGTCTCCCCATTTCTTCCTGATTGCTTCCATGCACACGCTACCGTCAACGCCATCCGGCACCTTGGCCTTGAAGCGGTTGGGCAGGGAGCCAACTTGCGAGGCATCGTCTGTCTTCCCTGGCTTCTTGCCGCCAGCGATCGCCTGATAAAGCGGGCCTCGCTCAATATCCGGGGAAACAATCACCTTGCCGCTGTAACCCTTCGTTTTACTTTCATCCACGAGCGCCTTCATCGCGCAGCCGGCGAGATACGACAGCAAATACGAACCGGCCCAAAGATCACGAGTACGCCGTGCCTGGGCGACGAAGCCTTGCACGGGGCCGAGGGTGAAATGGAGGGTCTTCGGGGGGATCACCAAGTGATCTCCTTAACAGAAGCAGGTTTCAAGACTAACCCACAAAAGTCATCAACGAGGTTCCGGTTTGGCGGCGTCCATCCGGGACCGGATGCACCTTGTTCTATGAGGCGTTCGCCTAAAGCAGGCGTAAAAAGCGGAGAGTCAAGCAGGGAAAAGAACGGATGGCATTGCTGGTTTATCTCAACGACACGGACAAACAGGGGGGATGCATAGCGATCACGCTGTTTGCCATCCGCTGTCTTCCAGAGAAACGTGGTATGCGGCGTTGAATACTCGGGGTTCCCGTATCGGTTCGTCTTAGGCCTTCCTTTGCTGTTCCAAGGCTGAACCTCAATGCTACCGTAGCGAAACGTCAACGGCAGGCCGAATGCAGCACGCTTGGGCGTATTTGCATTTGTTAGAGGCACTGCGGCAATTGGCGACGTTGTTGGAGACGGTGCCCTCGCCGGTTTAGTTCGCCAACTGGCGGCCTTACTCACAAGATGATTGCGAACATTAAAGTAATCGCTAGCCGGGGTGCTCAGATCCCATCGCTGCCGAAAATCCTGCATTGCCCGCCCGGCGGCGTCCAGCCCGGCTTCCCATGCCTCGTAGCTTTTTTTCACCGGGCGACCGTTCTCCTGACACTGCTTGGTAACCTTTCCGTATCCCCTGTTAAACAGGTAAAAGCGGGCCTTCCCGTTTAGCACTGTGTGATCGTCTGGAGGTGAAGTCGCGTTCGGCTGCAACCACTCTTTGAGTTTTGTGATGCCAGCCTCGAATTTCGAGACCCACGCTTCGGCGCTCTTGGCATCGTGGGCAGGCAACAGCTGGGTAAGTTCCGGCCATGTGTCGCCTTCCACAAACCATTCCTGCAACGCCAGCGTCCCAAACCCGCGCCGCGAGCGGCTGCCCAGACCACCAAGATGTCCCAAAAGCCAAAGCGCGGCGACGATACGGCGATAATGTTCGATTGCCGGCAGTGTCTTGAATGTAAGTTGAAGTGTGAACGATGTGCCCGGCTTGATGTACTTTCTCTCGTTGTCACCCATTTTTAATGGAAACGAGAGATACCGCATACCATTCTTTGAGCCCGGTGCATCAAAACCGCCATAGTTCTTGGGCGGCCAATCGTTTTTCTCTTCTCTCGACCTGGTCACCCGCAGCAAAAACATCGCCTGCCCCTCACCCTTGCCGGCCCCGCCAAAGATGCGCGCCTCGTGCTCGCGATCGCGATAATCCGGATCAATCGCCCGCCACCAAAACCGCAACGCCCCGTTGATGGACGGAGCGCGCAGTTCGGCACAATTGTTTGGATCCGCCCCGCCCAGAAACATCGGCGTGATGATGCGGTAGGTAGCCTGTAACGTGACCAATTTAGCCATCCGGTCATTCCTCCCCTGATTTGTTAGGAATCCATAATGGTCGGGCGCGCGGCGGGCATCTTACTCCAGGAAGATCCGATATCTCCACGACCCAACACCCGCCTCTCCAGTACTGTCGACTTAAGGGTTTTTCTCGTCGTTCCGGCACTCCCAAAACAGGGTCTTCCATGATCCTGTCCGCGAGCCGGGAATGCCGGCTAAGCCCAGTACAGGATTACCGCTTTTGGGCTCCTCAGGATGGAACCCAAGCGCCCCGCATGACATTCAGCGTAACGTCCTTGTCGTCTGGATACCGGCAATCCATGCCGGTATGACGGCTTAAGTCAACAGCACTCCCCCCGCCGACGAGCGGCCATTCCGCTAGCGCCAGCAAGGGCATCGAACGAGACATTCCGTTACATCGATCCACGCGTTCGCCGCCCGTTCCTACTCTTTCGTTGCCGGGAGACTTGGCATAATGATCAGCTCCACCCAATTCATCACTTTAGGAATTCGGCCATCGTCAAGCCCGCTTGCCCGCCCGCAGTACACCGCGCTTGATGTCACGACCAGCGTGATAAGGTACGACGGTCCGCCGTCCGTCGGGATGCCGCATGATGTAATGGCTGCCGGTGATGTGGTCGATCTCAAACCCGGCGCTCTGGAGTTTACGGACGGCTTCATCGGGTTTAAGTGCCGGCAGGCGGCTCATGCAGCCGTTTCAATTTCAACAACTTTGAACTCACCTTCCTCATAGCCGGTAGGCAACGATTCTCCATGCTTACCCAAGCTGAGGATGTAGCC
>JAKEER010000409.1 GCA_022616615.1 Acidobacteriota bacterium | reverse complement strand
CCGCGCCCTGGATGGGCGAGGAGGGTTCCAGTTCGTTGGGAGGATATTTTCTTGGGTGGCTACTTGGTGGAAACCCAGCCGTCTACGGGAATGTTGCGAAGGACCCAGATACGGAAGCGGGAATCATTGATCGCAGGTACACTTAAGCACGCGAGAAGCTAATGGGCATCATCGAAAGGCTCTCCAGTGCGACATATTCAGATGAATGCAAAGCAGCACTTCTCTCGGCTGGAACCAGTCTGGGTGAAGTGGTGGGCTTCTTGACTTCAAATTCACTAAAGATCGCGGACGGCGCTTGGAGTAATCTGCAAATTGCACATCCATCAGGCCCTATTGTGGGCGCCTTCCAGACAATGACGGTCCGAACCGCAATGGCTCGCGGTGAAAAATCCAGGGCGCTTTCTGTGCCTGAAGCTCCAGACACGATCTTCGTAAAGCCGTATTACATCATCTTCGATAGCATTGCCGAGAATGGCGGCATGCTCTTCCATGAAGCTGCGCACCATGTCACTAAGGTGTACGATGATCAGGCTCTTGCGACAAGGTTCGGTGTGACATTAGACCCGAAAACAGGCACTGGAGCCATCAGTGCAGAACTCACACAGAAGTGTTTCAGTGGAGACCAGTGGAAGTAGTACTTATCTGAGGCAGCCGAGATTTTTTACATGCCGCCTTCAATCGTTATCCGGAGCCACTTGCAATGAAGCCACGGCATCGCATTTTGATTGGCGTTGCTGGAGCCTCGGTACTCCTGTGCGTGTATCTATTCTGGTTATCTCGCGTCCCTCGCCTTTCTGAAATTGCGATTACCCCAGCGTTTGAAGAAGGGCTGGCCAGCACATTGATTGGGGACAAGTATGGGTACGTCGATGAGAGGGGAAGGGTGGTGATTGAACCAAAGTTCGATGAAGCTCATGAGTTCTCTGATGGACTAGCTCCAGTTCGAATCGGACCCAGATGGAGCTATATCGACAGGAATGGAGTTGTGAAGATCTCTCTCAACGTAGAGTTGGCTATGCCCTTTCGAGAGGGCCTCGCTCAAGTCGAAGTCCGTGGGAAATGGGGCTTTGTTGATACCAAGGGAAACATGGTCATTGAACCAAGATTCGACAATGTAACCAGCTTCCGCAACGGAGTAGCTTCAGTCAGGATGGGCGGGTTACGCGGGCAAGTCGACAAGACCGGAAGCTTCGTTCAAACAAATCGGTAGAGATTTCAAAGAGCGAGGGCAAGTTAGGCAAGTTAGGGTCAGCCCTTGGCAAGTTAGGGCAAGTTAGCAGCAGGAACAGGGTCACATCTTTCCTCTTTCGAAAAATGAAGGGCAGCTCGGCTGACACGTTTTGTCGTGGATCGACACGACGCGAAAGCCAGCGGAAGGCGCCGTGCTCGGGACGCCGGTGACGTTGACCGCGACACCAGAGTTGCCGGCCACCCTGCGCGCGGCGCCACCATTGGGATTGATCCCCCGGCCCGCCCCGCTTCGAGAGGCCGAAGGCCGCTGCGTTCGCTCTGGTCGCTCCGCCGGCGGGAAGTCGCTTCAGTCGGCGCATCTGATAATGGCGGCATTATCAGACGCGGCCTGACGTCACGGGTCTTGCCAGCTCCGCTCTGGTCTGGTTTCCACAATCCACGGCCCGATCTTTCCGGGCGGTTTTTTCTTTTAGCTGCTGTTCGGTGAAAAGCCGCTGCCCCTCAAGCTTTCGGCCAGACGCTCGTCGCGGACTCGGCGAAAGCTTGACTCTGGTCCGCGCCCTGCTATCGATGCAGGGCCGGAGATGTCTCATGGCTTCGAGAACCGTAGCGACTAGAGAAAAAGGTCGCTGCCCCCTCTCGAACTGTCAACGTGTTCTGGTTTGGTTGTTCGGGCGTTGGGCTGCCAAGAGATCTTCAACAGGGTGAGGATGCATTGCTGCTGGTGGCGCGGAAGTTGGCTGACCGAAAACCCGGCGGGCTTTGCCCGCGGGACCGCCCAGACCCGCTTGGTGACCAAATTAGGTACTCCTGGAAGATTGAGCAAGCTGACGAGCTTGGTGTTCCGGCCGTAGAGCGGTGGTGCGGTTCACCCTGCCACCTTCCGGTAGGTTTGCCACACCAGGCCGGCAGACTTTTGCCACGAATACCGGCGTGATTGCTCCAGTCCTTTGGCAATCAGTTCGGCCCGCAGATTGAAGTCGAACAGCAGGTGCTTCAGGCCTTTGCAAATCTCAAACACATTTTCGGGATTCACCAGCAGTGCTGCGTCGCCCATTACTTCCGGAAGCGAGGAGACGTTCGAAGTGAGTACCGGCGTGCCATTGGCCATCGCTTCCAGCGGCGGAAGACCGAAACCTTCGTAAAGAGAAGGGAACACAAAGATTTCGGCTGACTTGTAGAAGACCTTGAGTGTCTCATAGGGAACATAGCCGAAGAACCGCACGTCGTGCTGGACTCCGCTGCGAATGACGGTGCGGCGGAGA
Source organism: Acidobacteriota bacterium (assembly GCA_022616615.1). Lineage (GTDB taxonomy): Bacteria > Acidobacteriota > Terriglobia > Versatilivoradales > Versatilivoraceae > VFZK01. The sequence goes on along the minus strand of JAKEER010000409.1, from coordinate 19,626 downwards.
AACTGATGCTTCGACAGCTCGTCCCCAATGATGAGAAGCTTGAGGTTCTTCCAGGTCTCATTCTCTCTCAGCTCAGTCTTCAGCACAGAGAACGCTTCGATCAGGCGCGCAATGTTTTTATGCGGTTTGATATTGCCAGCGTAAAGCAGAAAGGGGTCCTGGATCTGGTAGCGTTCCAGCACACGTTTTTGTTCTTCCACGCCGCTGGTGAGCACCGCCCGTTCGTCAATGGCGTTATAGACAACAGTGATCTTTTCTTCCGGAATCGAAAACAGGCGCATCAGATCCCGCTGGGTTGCTTCAGAAACAGTCAGGATATGACTGCTTTGCTTAATGGCGCGCCGCGTCGCTTTGCGCGCCTGGTTGTGGGCTGCCCTGGAGCTGGCATAGTTGGGAAAGAGAATGTGAACGCAATCATGGATGGTGATGATGGACTTGCAGCGCAGAAAGCGCGGCGCACGATAATGGGGCGTGTGGAGGATTTGGACACGGCGCTTTTCGAGCGTGTAGGGAAGAACGATGTCGTTCCAGAAGGCGCTCTCCTGTGTGTGGTCAAAGATAAACGAAAAGTTCGATGGCAGCGTTCCCAGCTCTGCCTTGTCCCGCTCCCGGCCAATCAGCAAATATTCGCTTGCGAGATCCAGTTGCGCCAAATTCAGGATCAGGTTGCGAATGTAAGTGCCAATTCCAAAATCATTCAACTTGCGAACGTCAAAAGCAATCCTCATTCGGGCGGAGTCTCCCCGTCTCCCGCAGCGTCGTCGGGTGTGTCCACCTTCTCCGGTGCTAGCTTCTCCGGCAAACTGGGCGCGCCGAAGACTTCGGGCGGCTTTTCCTTCAACACGCGCTGCATGAACTCGATCCAAATAGGCAGCGCCGCCCGTGCACCAGTCTCGCCTTTGCCCAGCGGCCTTTTCTTGTCATAACCGACCCAAACACCGCAGGTGAGCGACGGGGTGAAACCGATGAACCAGGCATCGGTGTAGTTGTTTGTGGTGCCTGTCTTGCCAGCTACAGGGCGTTTAAGGGCCTTTGCCCTTTGCGCGGTTCCGAACTCGACCACGCCCTGCAGCAAGCTGACCATCGCGCGAGCCGTTGCCTGGGGAATGACTTCGCGCACTTCCACCAGGTTTTCTTCTTTGACGTCGCCGCTGTAATCGGTGACGCGCTGAGTTAAGCGAGGCAGGAGGCGAACGCCATCGTTGGGAAAGACCGAGTAGGCCGAGGTCATTTCCAGCAGCGTCACTTCGGCCGAGCCGAGTGCCATGGGAAGGTAGGGCGCCAGATTGGGGCTGGTAACTCCAAACCTCTTCACGTACTCGATTTCCTTTTCGACTCCAAAACGCTGCAGCAGCTTGACCGCCGGAATGTTTCGCGACTGTGCCATGGCCCGCCGGAGAGTGATGGTGCCTTCAAACTTGCGGTCGTAGTTTTGCGGCGACCACAGCCCCTGGCTGCTGGGAAAACTGACGGGACTGTCTTCGATGGTGTCGTTCGGGCTCATGCCCTGGTCGAGAGCCAGCGTGAAGACAAACGGCTTGAAAGCGGAGCCTGTCTGGCGGAACGCCTGGGTGGCACGGTTGAATTTGCTGAGGTCGAAATCATAGCCGCCAACCAGTGCTTTGACGGCGCCGGTCGTCGAGTCCAGAGCTACCAGTGCCCCCTGCACTTCTGGCCGTTGAAATAAATCCACCTTCAAGCGTTTCTTCGCAGCGTCCACGGCCAGGATTCGGAACAGGGCCAGGTCACCGGCCCTCAGGAGTTGGGTCAGCGATCTCTTTCTCGTCCAGGCGGCGTCGGAGTCGGACAGGGTGGCCTCATAGTCGCCGAACTTAACTTGTGCGGATCTAGGCTTCACCGCCAGCACCAAGCCAGTTAGAACACTCCCCGCCAGCTTGGGCCGCTTCCAGTCATCGTGCCGGTAGGACTCGAGAGTGGTGTCCTTGACTTTGAGAACGTTGGCTCGAACGCCTCGCCAACCGTGGCGTCTATCAAACTCTTCCAGTCCCCGGCGCATCGCGTCGTTGGCAGCCTGCTGCATTTCGATGTCCAGGGTAGTGTAGATTCGAAGCCCGCTTTCGTTCACCGCTTCCGACCCGTACTTTTGCTCCAGGCCCTTACGAATCTCTTCAGCAAAGTACGGGGCAAGGGCTTGGTGCCGCGTGGAAATCTTCAGTTCCAGAGGGGCGCTCTTGGCTGCTCTGGCCTGTGCGATGGATATCTTTCCTTTCTTGGCCATGCGGTCGAGCACGTAGTTGCGCCGCAGCTTCACCCGGTCAGGATTGGTAACCGGGGAAGCAAAGTGAGCAACCGCGGGCATGGCGGCTAGCACCGCCACTTCTTCGAGCTTCAGATCCTTGAGATTCTTGCTGAAGTAGTATTGCGCTGCCGCTTCGAAACCGTAGTTGCGATGTCCCAGCGGCACCTGGTTGCAGTAGAGCGTGAGGATCTGAGGCTTTGTGTAGAAGCGCTCAATTTGGATGGAAAAGAGAAGCTCCTGGAACTTTCGCTTGAAACTTTTCTCCGAGTTCAAGAAGCAGAGGCGACTGAGCTGCTGGGTGAGGGTACTGGTTCCCTGGATTCGCTTCCCGGAGACTAGCCCCTTGAAAACAGCGCGAGCGATTCCCGTGCTGTCTACTCCCCAATGTCTTTCAAAATTCTGATCTTCCGTGACGATCAAGGCGTCCTTGAGCGACGCTGGAAGCTGTTCATAAGCGACCACCACCCGCCGCTCCAGCGCAAACGAGCCGATCGTGCTGCCGTCATCGGAATACAGTTCGGTGATGACGTTCGGACGGTAGTCTTCGAGCTGACGAACCTCGGGGAGGTCACTCTTATAGACGATCAGAAGCCCCAAAAAGGCCCCCAGCCCAATCGACGCCAGGACCAACAGCGAGAAAATGATTGTTCGAAAGAGATTCTTTCCCTGGAATTGTAAAGAAAGCACAGCCAGATAGGGCATGGGCAGAAAGTCGGCTCAGCAAAAAACCAAATATAACAAAGCTGAGAGTCTATTCCAATGGAACGCAGTGTTTGAAGTGTTTGAATGACCGTTCTGTCTGCAGGAGAAGCCTGATCGAAGGATCCACAGTTCAGAGTCTAAGGGATCAGTCAAAGTCCCTTCCGATGGGAAGAGCGGCTTCCTCAGGAGACGGGGGTTGTCAGGTCTGCGACTTACAAATCAATCCGCCAGGACAACCTCCAATGTTTCGAGCCATTGCCTGCTGTGTTAAGGGGCCTCAATCGACGGCAAGCTGTCGGCTCACTCCCGACGTTCACAGAGGTCTGAACTGGCGAACATCCCCTCAAAGTCACAAACACCCCTTATAAGTCAGTGCTAATGATTCGTTGACAGTAGCAGACTCACATATTATATTCACCGCGAACTGATTCTAGGCGAGGCTTATTCCGGACTTAACTCTAGTATTTTCAACCTGAAGGGAGACTCTCGATGAGCAAGATAATCGGAATTGATTTGGGCACGACCAATTCGGTTGTGGCTGTCATGGAGGGCGGGGAACCGGTCGTCATCACGAACCCGGAAGGGAGCCGAACGACTCCGTCCGTCGTGGCTTTTACCAAGAGCAACGAACGGTTGGTTGGACAGGTCGCTAAAAGGCAGGCTGTTACCAATCCCGAGAACACCGTCTACTCGATCAAGCGCTTCATGGGAAGAAAGCACGAGGAAGTTTCTGAGGAAATGAAGATTGTTCCCTACCGCGTCGCTCGTGCCAACAATAACGACGCCCGCGTGGTCATCATGGGTAAGGAGTACAGCCCGCCTGAAATTTCTTCGATGATCTTGCAGAAAATGAAGCAGGCAGCGGAGGAGTATCTGGGCCAAAAGGTGACTCAAGCCGTCATCACGGTTCCCGCCTACTTTAATGATTCGCAGCGCCAGGCGACCAAGGATGCAGGCAAGATTGCCGGGTTGGAAGTTCTGCGAATCGTCAATGAACCGACGGCGGCGGCGCTGGCTTACGGCCTGGACAAGAAGAAGGATGAAACCATCGCGGTGTATGACTTCGGCGGCGGCACCTTTGACATTTCCATCCTCGAAGTCGGGGAGGGCGTTGTTGAAGTCAAGTCGACCAATGGCGACACGCACTTAGGCGGTGACAACATTGACCAGCGCGTGATGGACTGGATAGTCGATGAATTCATCAAAGACCAGGGTATTGACTTGTCGAAGGACAAGATGGCGCTGCAACGGTTGAAGGAAGCTGCTGAGAAAGCCAAGATGGAACTTTCGTCGGTAATGGAGACGGAGATCAACCTGCCGTTCATCACGGCGGATGCTTCGGGACCCAAGCATCTGAACATGAAACTGACGCGTGCTCGGTTCGAACAGCTCGTCGAAGACATCTTGCAGAAGAGCGTGGGGCCGTGCAAACAGGCGATGGCTGATGCGAGTGTCAAACCGGAAGACATCGACGAAGTGGTGCTGGTGGGAGGCTCCACCCGCATTCCTCGAGTGCAGCAAATGGTGAGGGAGCTTTTCAAGAAAGAGCCGCACAAAGGCGTCAACCCGGACGAGGTGGTGGCAATCGGGGCGGCGGTGCAGGCCGGCGTTCTCGCCGGCGACGTGAAGGACCTGCTGCTGCTGGACGTGACGCCTCTCTCGCTGGGCATTGAAACCCTGGGAGGCGTCTTTACCAAGCTGATCGAGCGCAACACGACGATCCCGACCCGCAAGAGCGAAACCTTCTCGACTGCTGCGGACAATCAAACTTCGGTGGAAGTCCACGTCCTGCAAGGAGAGCGCAGTATGGCTCGGGACAACAGGACCCTTGGCAAGTTCCACCTGGTGGGCATTCCACCGGCGCCGCGAGGTGTGCCGCAAGTCGAAGTGACGTTTGATATCGACGCGAACGGCATTGTGAATGTTTCTGCCAAGGATTTGGGGACGAATAAGGAGCAGAAGATCACCATCACCTCGTCCAGCGGGCTCACCAAAGAAGAGATTCAGAAGATGAGCAAAGACGCGGAAGCGCATTCCGAAGAAGACCGCAAGTATCGGGAAGAGGTGGAAGCTAAGAACAAAGCAGACGGTCTGGTCTACGCAACAGAGAAAACTCTTAAGGAGCACCGGGACAAGATTTCGGAAGCGGATGCCCGGAGCATCGAGTCTGCCCTGGAAGATTGCCGCCGGGCGATCTCAGAGGGTGGCGCTGACCGGATCAACCGGGCCATGGAGCAGCTCAACACCGCCTCGCACAAATTGGCCGATGTGCTCTACAAGCAAGCTGCGTCTCAACCCGGCGGCGATGGAGCCACATCGGGCGCCAGCACAGCTTCGCCGGGCGCGAAGCCGGCCGAGGGCGAAGTGATTGACGCCGAGTATGTCGACGTCGACGACAAAAGGAAATAACCCCCGCAATGTAACGCAGGACCGGACTTAGCGCAGGTGCCCGCCTGCGCTAAGTCCAGATTGCCTTCAGTGATTTGCAGTTGGGCCCTACGCATCACCCTTCGTTGCAAGCGCCCCCCTCAAGAGTGACACGGAGGCTCTGTGTCCAACCGTCAAGAACTCATCAGGAAGTTTCAAGAACTGCAAGATCGTATTCACACGCTGATGGAAGATGCGGCGGTAGGACCCCAAGCCCAGGGCCCGGGGCTTCCCACTCATTGGTCCCCGGCAGTAGACGTCTACGAGACTGCTGACGAATTTGTGCTCACGGCCGAAGTCCCTGGCGTGGAGCGGGGCCAGATCGATCTGCAGGTTAAGGGCCACAACCTTTTTCTCAAAGGCCAGCGCAACCCAGGCGGCGAGCTTTCCCAGCCGGTTTACCATCGATTGGAAAGGCCGTCCGGAGCCTTTGAACGAAGGTTCAACTTGCCGGAAGATGTCGATGCGGACAAGATCCGGGCCACCCTGAACGAAGGGGTGTTGACCGTCATGCTGCCTAAGAAACAGCGGCGGCCTCAGCCGCGTCGGGTTGAAGTGAAGAGGACTTAGGTAACCTGGGAGCGTGGACATCTTGGCCGCAGTCGGTTGCCGCAGGCACCTAGAGCCGCACAGCCTGCCGCTCTGGGTGCGGACGAGACGTCCGCGCTCACAAGCGAACCGCCCCTACCTTCTGGCTGTCTGTTTATGAGCAACGAGGATTATTATCGTCTCTTGGGAGTGAGCCGGGAAGCTGCGGCTGCGGAGATCAAGAAGGCCTATCGAAAGCTGGCTCGCAAGTATCATCCCGATGTCAATCCGGGCGACAAACATGCCGAGGAACGCTTCAAGAAGATTTCCGAAGCCTACGATGTCTTAAGCGATCCAAAAAAACGGGAAGTCTATGATGCCTATGGAACCTACTCGGACAGTTTTCGAGGCGGTGCCGGCGGGCAGGCACCTGGAGTGGATTTTGCGGGATTTGATTTTTCTGGCTTTGGCGGATCGGGCTTCTCAGACATTTTCTCGCAGTTCTTTCATGGCAATGCTCGCACTGCCGCTCCAAAGCGGGGTGAAGATCTCGAATACCAGGTTTCCATGGGATTCTACGAAGCGCTGAAGGGATTACAAACACGCATTACCTATGCCCGGCGAGAGACCTGCCAGACGTGTCACGGAAAGGGGCAGAGCAGCGAAGGACGTTCCCGCGAGTGCGCTCTGTGCCACGGGAGCGGCCGCGTTACCCAGATGAAGGGCCGAATGAAATTTACGACGACCTGTTCGCAGTGTGGCGGCAGCGGTCGGGCGGGCAAAGCTTGCGGCACGTGCCAGGGGGAGGGACGGGTCTCAATCACCGACAATCTTGAGATCAAGATTCCGCCCGGCGTTCAAACGGGCTCGCGCATTCGTTTCGCAGGCAAAGGCGACGCTGGCGTGCAAGGCGCCCCGGCTGGAGATCTTTATATCGTTGCCACGGTTGGCAGCCATCCGTTCTTTGAAAGGACCGGCGACAACATCTACTGCAAGGTGCCCATCACGCTGACCGAAGCTGCGCTGGGTGCGAAGATCGAAGTCCCTACAGTCGATGGGCGCGCCATGCTCAAGATTCCTCAAGGCACCCAGCATGGCCAGAAGTTTCGCCTGAGAGAGAGGGGCTTTCCGTCGCTACGCGCCGCAACGCGGGGAGACCAGTTTGTCGAGGTGAAAGTCGTGCTGCCCAGGATTGCAGATGAGCGCAGCAAGGAGATTTTGCGCGAGCTGGCGCGTTTGAACCCGGAGGACCCGCGCCAGGACCTCTTCAATTTTTGAGATTGGGAGTGCCGTGGTTATGAAGAAGCGCAGCAAAGCCGCCCACAGGATCAGTAGTGTTGCGACCACTTACAATATTCATCCGCAGACGTTGCGGCTCTATGAGCGCCACGGGTTGTTGAAGCCTTCACGTTCCCAGGGGAATACGCGTCTTTACACGGACGAAGACTTGGAGCGGCTGGAAGTCATTCTGAATCTGACTCGCGATCTGGGAGTGAATCTCGCGGGTGTGGAGATCATTCTGAACATGCGGGCTAAGATGGAAGAAATGGAGAGCGAGATACGGGACTTTATGAAGTACGTTCAGAGCCAGTTCGGGGTGCAATCCGGGGTATCTCCCGTCAAGAAAGAGAATGCTTTGGTCCGGACGACTCCTCCCAGAATCATGCGCTTTAATCGGTAATCCTGATGGAACATGAAACCCGAGGCCGCTGCCCGGCTTGCAGTGGAACCGGCTGGAAGGCCGTCGAAATCGAAGGTATCCGCTCGGTTGTCCGTTGTGATTGTTTCCAGCAAGCCCGGCTGGATCGGCTGTTCCTACGGGCAAACATCCCTCCGCGTTACGAATCCTGTTCTTTTGAAAGCTTTCACCAGGTTAAGGGATTGAGCGGCGCGGTCAAGACGGTCTTAATGAAGTTTGTCGAAGAGTATCCGCTAGCAGGCTGCGGGTTATTGATCCTTGGGCCTCCAGGAGTCGGCAAGACGCATCTGGCGGTTTCAGTGCTCCGCGATTTGGTCTACAAACGCGAAGTCGAGAGCCTTTTCTACGACTTTCGCGACCTGCTCAAGAAGATTCAGAACTCTTACAACTCTGTCTCTCAGACTTCCGAGATGGAGATTCTCAACCCGGTGCTGGAGAACCAACTGCTGGTGCTTGATGATCTGGGCGCCGAGCGACCTACGGAGTGGGTCCGCGACACGTTCGCCTACATCCTCAACTCGCGTTACAACCGGAAGCTGACGACTGTGATCACTACGAATTTCGACGATCGTGCCACGGAGGTTCGAACGCTCGGCGACGGAACCAGGTTACCGGTCAAAGAGACTCTGGAAGACCGGATCGGAGGGCGACTGCGTTCGCGGCTTGATGAAATGTGCAAGGTGATCCGGGTGGAAGGTAACGATTATCGCAACATGGTAATACAGGCCGGCTACCAGTCTCAAAATCGGTCAAACTAATCCTTCCAACGAAGGGATGGCTAGACCGAGCAACTTGATCAAGCGCGGCTTTTGCCAACCTGAGAAAGCGCCCCTAGGCGTTCTGCTTGCTTATCGCGAAAGCAATGCGCTATTTTAGCGTCAAAAGGGAGCCAAGCCCACTGGGAAGGCGCTTCGCGTTGAGGGTCTATGTTAGATATTTGGAAGGTGAAACGCAAAGAAGCTCGAATCCTTCTGACAATTCCGGTGACCATCGAAGGCCTGGACAAATCCAACGCCCCTTTCCGCGAAGAGACCGTGACCGATAACGTTAGCAAGAACGGGGTCTGCGTAATCCTGAATCAGGCTGTGGAGTTGGGTTCAGTTCTCACGGTGAAGGCCTGTCAGGGCAAGTTCAAGTGCAACGGAGAAGTCAGGGCCCTTTGGGTGGACGACAACGATAGGAAAAAGAGAATTGGACTGCGGTTCGTCGAACCGACGGTCAACTGGGTGGTCAGCTGAAAACCTCGCGCCCAGCTCCAAACTGACGGGCGGTAGCTGGGTTCACACGGCAGGGCCGCAGCCCGAATGGAATTGCTGCCTGCGATCAGCATGCAGGAGCAGGCGCGTCGCAATTTCGAAATTCAGTGCGATGGACGAGAAGGGGAAACGACGATGACCCAATTCGCAGTAGTGTTTGCGCTCTTCATGGCGATGCCATTTGAAGCGATGGCTGCCAAAGTTAAGGCTAAGTTTGTCGATCATGACAAGAAGCCTATTCTTAAGGCTGAGTCTAAATTGGTGGAGAAAAATTCCGGCAAGGAATACTTCGGCAAGTCCAACAAGAAAGGAGAAGCAGAGTTCGAGAAAGTAGAGCCCGGAGAGTACCAGCTCTACGCGCAGTCGCAGGGGTATATGCCGAACAAGTCCGACTGGCTGACCGTGCCAGAGAAGGAGGCTTCGTTTACATTAATGTTGGTTGGGGAGGAGTATTACCGAAAAAGCGAGCAAGATGGAAACACGGCTTTAACCCAGGGGAAGTTTGCTGAAGCGGCCGGTCATTATGAGAAGCTGCTGGAACTGATGCCCAAGGAGGCCGTCATCTGGTCCAACCTCGCTAAAGCGTATGTCGGTGTGCAGCAGCCGCAGAAGGCGCGTGAGGCAGCGCAAAAGGCTGCGACCCTGGATGCCAAGCAGTACGGAGATTTGGAAAAGCAGCTGAACGCCTTGCTGAGCCTGGAAGAAGGCCGCCAGGCTTTGGAAGGCCGCGACTTTGCCAAGGCCGTGTCGGCATTAACACAGGCCTTGTCAGTGGATCCCTCGAACGCAGACGCCTTCTACGCCCTGGCTTTGGCCTACGGACATCAGAAGAAGTACCCCGAAGCCCTCAAAAATATCGACGAGGCCCTGAAGCTCAGGCCGAATGAAGCCGGCTTCCTGGAAGTGAAGAGAATCCTCACGCACAACGCTGCCATCAAGTAAAGACGCGCACGCTGGAGATTTGCGAATCCTTTGGATGCTGCGACTCAGCAGCACAATGAGTATGCCAGTTACTCACTTCCGCCGAATGATCGAACAGGGAGCGGCATGGCGCCCACATTGGAGTGTCTTGGGCTTGGCAGGAGTTCTCGGTGTCCTCTTTGCTTTGTTGGACGTGAGATTCTTGGGCTGGCAGTCATCGGCGAACGACTCACAGCGAGCCGTTTCGCTTTACATCTCCATCCTCGATAAGGACGGCAAGCCGGTTGCCGGCGTCACAAAGCAAGACATCGAGGTGCTCGAAGAAAAGAAGCCGCAAGTGATCACAGCCCTGCAGTTTGAAAAGGAGACACCGGTTTCTCTGGGTGTTCTGATTGACATCAGCCGAAGCATGGGAGGCGAAGGCATCAGCCTCGCCTTGAGCTGGTTGAAGTCTTTGGCCGAAAGGCTCAAAAGCCCTGACGAGCTTTTTGTGAATGCGTTCAGCGACGAATCTCAAGAGCTAGTGGATTACGTTTCTCCCGAGGACTATCTGGAAGAGGCGCTCGACCACGTAGGCGCAGGCGGGCAGGCCCGCATGGGCTTGGCTGTCGATCTCGCCCTCATCAAACTGCGCGATGCCAGGAATCAGAAGAGGGCATTGTTGTTCTTTTCAGCAGGGAGAGACATCGCCGGACCGGCCACCTTGGACCATATCTCAAAGTTTGGCTTCCCGGTTTATTCCGTTGGTATACCGGGGAGTAACGGAGCCGGCGGCACCCTAGACCGGTTGAAGAATCTGAATCTGAAGGGGTCCGCGGTGAAAGTCTATGCCGAACACTCCGGCGGCGAAGCGCTGTTTGTGGAGTCCAATGCACAGGCGGAAGAGGCACTCGCCCGGATTTGTCTTCAGGTGAAGAACCAGTACCGCCTCGACTATGTCTCAAGCAGGAATGACAAGCCCGGAAAGATGTTGAAAGTTGAAGTGAAGACTCGGAATCCGCGGTGGGAAGTTCGGCACCTGAAAAAATATCCGGTCAGTTCGCGCTAGCGGGTTTCGCGCCGGATTCCTGCCACTCCGAAAGCTCGAAGGAACGAAAGTGAGCCAGTGCGCTTTTGGCCGCCTGGCTCTCACCCACCACGATGCCCGAGATTCGGGTGCTGCTGAGGTAGTTCTTTGCTGCCTCCTGGACTCTTTCCGCAGAGGTGTGTTCAACCCTGAGGGGAAACCGGGCGAGAAAATCACGTGAGAGATCGAAAAGCTCGATGGCCGTAACCTCGTCAGCGAGGGGTGCTTCAGATCCCACGCTGGCAGCGTGCCTGGACGACAATGCGGACTTGGCCCGGCTGAGCTCCGTGTCTGAGATGGGATGCGTCTTGATGTCTTCAATGCAGTCGAGGATGGCCTGAAAAGTCGCTTGCAGTGATGCTAACGGGACTTCCGCCCTCACTTGAAACTGGCTACAGGCCTGCCCAAACTGCAAATCGGAGCTTAGTGATCGATACGAAATATTTCTCTCGGTAAATGCCTGTTCCAGGCGAGATGCTTTTCCAAGGCCACCGAGCAGCGTGTTCGCTAGAGTCAGCGCAAAGAAGTCTGGCGTTTGTCGGAGGGGGCCCGCATGGCCTACCAGAATTACGGCTTCCGAGGAGTTCTTGCGATCGATGACCCGAATCGCTGGGTTTGCCAGGATCGGTGCGGGCGCAGGCTCTGCTGGCGGCAGGTCTCTCTTAATCCAGCTCCCTAACTTTTCGCGCACCAGATCGCCTAGCCGAGCCATTGGAGGGCCGCCAACGACCATCAAGGCAGTGTTGTTCGGCAAATAGTAAGTGCGGTGAAAGGCCTCAAGATCGGCGATACGCAGGGCACTGACCGATTCCGGCGTGCCCCACTCAGGACGGGCGCAGGCGCTTCGACCGAAAACCATCTGGCCAAGACGGAGTTTGCCAATCTGCTGCGGCTCAGAGAGGGCCAGTTTTGAGGAACGAAGTTCGCATTTGATGCGCTCCAGTCCCTCCTCAGTAAAGACCGGGCGAACTATAAGCCGAGTGAAGAGCGTCAGGAGAGCATCGACATTAGACGAGGGCAGGTGCGCCTGGAACACGGTCGAGTCGTGGTTCACGCGAATTTCAACCCGGGCGTTGAGAAACTCCAGCTCATCCTTCCACCGCTGGAAAGACGTCTTGGCATTGCCAAAACAGACGCTTTGGGCCGTTAGATACGCGACGCCGGCCTTGTCCTTTGGGTCGGCAAAACTGCCGGTTTTAATCAGCAGGTTAACAACGGCTGTCTCGCCCGGTCTCTCGACTGCGAGAATGCGCAACCCGTTCAGCAGATCGGTCCTCTGGATGCGAGGACCCGCTGGAATTGGCGCATCCGAAGACTTCGATTGCGCGAATGTATGAAGAACGAGCTGATCGGAGAGCGCGATCAGAACCACAATGGCCGCCAGCAACTCCCGAAAGCTGTGATCTGTCCAACTTGGCCGGTCCATTCGAACGGTCATGCCATTAGTTGAGGAAATGAGCAACATTGCACGGCAAATTTGCGGAACAGCGGGTGAGAAGTGAAGACATTTAGGTACAACGGGCGGCGGGACCTTCTATCCTTTCTTCAGTTCGATAAGCACCTGTTTCGCGACTGCTTTCAACGTGTCGAACACGCCGATTCCAGTTGAGGCAACAGCCTCCAAGACAGGCTCTCCCTTGCGGACGAGTTCCTTTTTCATGTCTTCCACTGAAAGGACGTTCGGTAGATCCCGTTTGTTCAGTTGCAGGGCATAGGGAATCTTCATCAGATCGTACCCCTGCAGCTTGAGATTCTGTTCCAGATTGCTCACGCTCTCGATGTTGGCGTCCATTCGTTCGCTCTGCGAGTCGGCCACGAAGATGATTCCGTCAACACCCTTGAGGATCAATTTCCGGCTGGCATCATAGAAAACCTGGCCGGGCACGGTGTAGAGATGAAAGCGTGTCTTGAATCCCCTGACGCTGCCCAACTCCAGAGGAAGAAAATCAAAGAACAGCGTTCGATCAGTTTCGGTTGCCAGCGAGATCATCTTGCCTTTGGCGTTGGGCGCCGTTTTGTCGTAAACGTACTGCAAGTTGGTTGTCTTGCCACCCAAACCCGGGCCGTAGTAGACGATCTTGCAGTTGATTTCTCTGGATGCGTAATTGATGAAAGTCAAGGTGAGTCTTTCCTCAAAGAACGAATAGCCTGACCAAAGCTTTCAGCTCATAAGGCGGTGCGACTCTTTGAGCCCATCAGTACTGTTTACTCGGAAAAAAGACTGTCGATGTCCTCATCCGTGATTTCTGCAAATGGCGAGTCATCAAGCGTGCCAGCCTCTTTTTCCGAACTGATTTTCTTCACAATCTTTTCAAAGACTTCTGTCAGCTCCAAAGAGGCTTTCTTGACTCGCAATCTGACCAGTCCGAGAGATGACCGACTGTCAAAAATCACCACCAGGATAACCCGCTGAGCAACAATAGAGATGTGAATGTTGTCTCTCTCTCCTTCATGAAAAAGGATCGAGAATTCCTTCTCGCCAATGAGCTTAGCCAGCCCATCGGTCGCGGCGACGTTGCCCGCGGTGAGCGAGGCCAGCGAAGTGGCATCAAAATTCTCCAGTTCTCCATGAGCTGCAATCTGTTGCCCATTCTTATCAACCAGGAAAACCAGCTTTGCATTCGATTCGGTACGAAGCTTCGCGATGATCGCCTTGATTCGCTGGTACTCCTCCTCGTACATGATCATATCGGGAGTTGTCATGAGTAAATCCTTGCAACCCCAAACATCACGCCGACGCCCCGAGGGTAAAGGCATCCACCAAAGAGTTCTAGCATTCCTTCTTTAACTCCCGCAGGTCGCAGCAAAGAAACCATGAATCTCTTGAAAATCATTGGCTTATAGCACACAACGACTTTCAGTCGCAATAGGTTTTTTCCCGCCGATAGCATCGACTCTCGGTAGAGATTACTTTAGGTGAAAGATGGGGGGCTCGGCAAAACCAGTGATTTCCAAAGGTCCGGCCACCGGCTTGACGGATAAGGTGTTTCCTGCTATACATGACTCAACGTGAGCAGACATTGGGCTTGGTAAGTCATTTATTTTCAGAATGTTCGTTCTTGGATTCTAGATGGTTTGACGGCGTGAAGCAGGGCTTTCTCTGCAGATGATCAAAGTAGGTTTCCAATTTGTCGCAAGGTCGAGGAGGCTCCCATGCCAAGGCCATCCAAGAAGAACCCTGGAAGGGTTGGGAAGTCCAAGTCAAAGAAACCGTCCACTCAAACGAAGTTCTCGAATAAGATTTCTATAGGCAAAGCTAAAACTAGTAAGAAGGCGGTTGTCAAGCGGGCTTCAATGGCAACTCCAAAGCGGACGCAGGCGCTTCAGTCAAGGTCGGCACAAGCGTCAGTAGGCCGAAGATCAAGCGGGCAGCAGAGCTCAGGAGATGGCAGGGCACGCCAGCCCAAGGCTAATCCTGTGCGTACAGCGTCGGTTAAGCAGTATGAAGCTGCCGTGAAGTTGCTCTATTCCCGTGAGTACGACAAGGCAAAACTTGCGTTTGAAAAGTTGATCACGGCCTTTCCTGACGACAAAGAAGTCGTGGAACGTTCCCGAATTCACTTGAGGTTGTGTGAGCAGAAGATAGCTCGAAAGCCGCCCGCTCCCCGCACTCTGGATGAGCACTACGACCTTGCTATTGCGCTCATGAACGAAGGGAAATTCGACGAGTCTTTAGACCATCTCAACAAGGCCCTCAAGTCAAACCCAAAGTGTGACTATGTCCTTTACGCTTTAGCGATTACTCACTGCAGAACGGGTAACTTCGAACGAGCGCTCGCCAACCTGCAGACAGCCATCGACCTCAAACCTGAAAACCGCTTCTTGGCTCAGCGCGATTCCGACTTTGAAGTATTGAAACAGGATAGCCGTTTCGTTTCCTTGGTATTCCCGGATCAGTCGTCAGTGTCCATCCGATAGCCAGCGTTGGCATACAATGCTGCAAGCCATTCATTACTACAGTTTTTTGGTGACCTACCGAATAGCTCCCTGTGAAAAACCCGCCAGCACGCAGCATGAACATCGTGACTATCGGAGGGGGAACTGGGCTTTCCCAACTGCTCTCCGGATTGAAGCGGTTTGTCCGTGAATCTAGCTTGCTTCCCGCCGTTTTGCCCTTTGCTCCAGTTATCCACGATCTGACTGCGGTTGTCACTGTAACCGATGACGGAGGTAGTTCCGGACGGTTGCGCGACGAGTTTCAGATGCTTCCGCCAGGTGACATTCGTAAGTGTCTCGTGGCGCTTTCGGAAGATGAGCGGCTCATGTCGAGGCTCTTCCAGTATCGTTTTGAACGTGGCGGGGAATTACAGGGGCACAGTTTTGGAAACCTTTTCCTGACCGCTCTAACCAGCGTCACGGGCGACTTCCTGGAAGCGATTCGGCTGTCCAGCGAGGTGTTGGCCATCAAGGGAAGAATCCTTCCATCGACGATGTCGGACGTGCACCTGGTTGGCGAATTGGAGAATGGAGCTTCTTTATTCGGCGAGTCGCTCATTGGCCGCTCGCCGGTTCGCATCCGCAAGATTGGCATCTTCCCAGAAGGCTGCGACCCCCTGCCCGAGACACTGGAAGCCATCGCGAAGGCGGATGTCATCACGCTGGGCCCCGGTTCGCTTTACACGAGCCTGCTACCCAATCTCCTGGTAAATGGCATTCCGCACGCCATTCGGCAATCTTCGGCAATCAAGATTTACATCGGAAACATCATGACCCAGGATGGCGAGACGTCCGGATTCTCCGCTGCTGATCATTTGCGGGCCGTGGTTGAACACTGCGGCGACTTTCCGTTTGACTATTTTCTCTGCAACGTCACGCCGATTTCTGCGCAGCAGAAGCAAAACTATCTTGCTGAGAACGCTGTTCAGATCGACATCGACATGGAAGCGATCCGCGGCCTGGGAGCCCTTGTTGTGTTCAAGGATCTTTTGTCTAGCGATGATGACAAAGTCAGGCACGATCCGCTCAAATTGTCGCAGGCCGTCTTTGATGTCATACTTTCCCAAGCGAACCGGGAATTTCAAGCCAGCCCTCTGCAAAGCCAAACCGTGAGTCTCTGATGCGAAATCTGACCCTGCTGATTCTGGCAGCCGGCAAAGGCACTCGGTTGAAATCAAATCTCCCGAAGGTGCTCCATCGGCTGGCGGGCAAACCCCTCATTGAGTATGTCGTCGAGGCGGCTCGCCCATTAGGTCCCTCAGCAACCTGCGTTGTGGTCGGATACGAAGCTGGGCAGGTGCAGAGAGCATTGTCGCATCTGCCTCTTCAATTCGCCGTCCAGGAGCCGCAGCTAGGCACGGGCCACGCGGTGCAGATTGCCAGCTCATTCTGGCAACCCAACAGAGGCAACCTTCTGGTCCTGTCGGGCGACGTCCCGCTGATCTCAACTGAGACTCTTCAGCAGATGCTCTGTGAGCACACTCAATCCGCCGCAAGCGCCACGCTGCTGTCCACCAAGCTCGACAATCCGGCCCGCTATGGGCGCGTGGTTCGCGGTCCCAGGGGTGATGTGGAGCGCATCGTGGAGCACAAGGATGCAACGGCTGAAGAGCTCCGACTGGACGAGATCAACACGGGCATCTATTGTTTTGCAGTTTCCGATCTGGCACAGGTCGTTGGCCAGCTTTCGGCCGAAAACTCACAGAGAGAATACTACCTTACCGATTGCATTGGTTTGCTGAAGAAGCAGAACAAACGGGTGAGCGCCGTCATTTGTAAGGACCCGGTGGAAGTGGGAGGAATGAACAGCCGCGTCGAGCTGGCGGAGCTCGAGCGCATCGTCCGCCAAAAAAAGCTAGAGCAGCTCATGCTGGATGGAGTCACGGTCATCGATCCAGCTTCCACTTATGTGGAGCCAGGCGTCCAGGTCGGCGCTGACACTGTGCTCTACCCCAACGTCTTTTTGGAAAAAGCCAGCGTCATCGGAGCGCGCTGCCAGATCTATCCAAACGTCCGCATCAGCGCCTCCACGCTGGAAGACGGAGTGGTGGTCTTGGACTCGTGCCTGATTTCTGAAAGCCGCGTTCGAACGGGAAGCCAGGTGGGGCCGTTTGCGCATTTGAAGAATCACACGGTCGTCGGCCGCCAAGCCCGCATTGGAAACTTTGTCGAAATTAAGAACTCGCAGATTGGGGACAACACTAAGGCGGCGCATTTGAGCTATCTGGGCGATGCTGAGATCGGCCAGGACGTCAACGTGGGCGCGGGAACCATCACCTGCAACTACGACGGGTTCACGAAGAGCAAGACCATCGTCGAAGATGGCGTTTTCGTCGGCAGCGACTCCCAGCTCATCGCGCCCGTTACGGTTCACCGCGGGGCCTACATCGCTGCTGGCTCCACCATTGAACAGGATGTCCCTGAAGAGGCGCTAGCCATCGCGCGATCACATCAGGTCAATAAAGAACATTGGGCCAGGAAGAAAAGAGAATCCCGGCGTAAGGACTAAGCTTCGTGTGCGGCATTGTGGGATATCTGGGCCAGAAGGCCGTGGTGCCAGTGTTGGTAGAAGGCTTGAAGCGCCTGGAGTACCGCGGCTATGATTCGGCGGGCATCGCGGTCGTGAACGACGGCCGATTGCATGTCCGCCGTGCCTCCGGGAAGCTGCGCAACCTGGAGGAAGCGCTTCGTCACAATCCCTGTGAAGGTAGCTACGGCATAGGCCACACCCGCTGGGCAACCCACGGTCGGCCCACGGAGGAGAACGCCCATCCGCACCGCGACTGCCGCGGCGAGATTGTCGTCGTCCACAACGGCATTGTCGAAAACTATCTCTCGCTCAAGAAAACTCTCATAGCCGAAGGTCACACTTTCGTGACGGAAACCGACACCGAGGTCATCGCTCATCTGGTCGAAAAACATTTGAACGGTTCGCTGGAACAGGCGGTCCGCAATGCGCTGGCGCAGATCACCGGCATCTACGCGGTCGTTATTCTTTCGACCAAGGATCCTCACAAGATTGTGGCGGCCCGCATCGGCCCCCCGATTGTTGTTGGACTTGGCGAGGGAGAGTTTTTTGTTGCCTCCGACATCCCGGCTATCCTCGCGCACACGCGTGACGTGGTTTTCCTCGGCGATTCCGAAATGGCAATCCTCACGTCCGCGGGAGTGCAGATCACGGACTTTCAAGGCAACGCGGTTCCCAACAAACCCCAGCGGATCACTTGGGACCCGATCATGGCCGAAAAGGGCGGCTTCAAGCATTTCATGCTCAAAGAAATCCATGAGCAGCCGCGCGCCGTGCGCGACACAACACTGGGCCGCATTTCCCGCGACACCGGCAAAGTGCTGCTCGAGGAGATGAAGATTTCCGAAGAGGAATTCCGGAAAGTCGAACACATTCGCATCGTCGCCTGTGGCACCAGCTGGCATGCCGCGCTGACCGGCAAGTTCATGATCGAAAGCCTGGCGCGCCTTCCCGTAGAGGTGGATTACGGCTCCGAGTACCGTTATCGCGACCCGGTGGTTCCACCTCACACGCTGGCGGTGGTCGTCACACAATCCGGCGAGACTGCCGACACGCTGGCTGCCCAGCGCGAACTCAAAGAAAAAGGCGCGCGCAACGTGGCCATTTGCAACGTGGTCGGCAGCATGGTCACACGCGAAGCGGACGGTGTTCTCTACACTCATGCCGGCCCGGAAATCGGTGTGGCTGCTACTAAGAGCTTTACGACGCAGCTCACCTGCCTGTATCTGCTGGCCCTTTATCTGGCGGAAGCCCGGCAGACGCTGACTCAGGAGCAAGTGCGGAACTACATCGAAGACCTGACCAGGATCCCGCAAAAGATTGAATCGATCTTTGGAAAGATTGAGTACCTCGAAGAGCTTTCTAAGCACTTCTTCCGCTCTTCGAACTTCCTCTATCTGGGCCGCGGCATTCATTATCCAGTCGCCCTGGAAGGCGCACTGAAGCTAAAGGAGATTTCCTACATCCACGCTGAAGGATATCCCTCCGGAGAAATGAAACACGGGCCGAACGCGCTCATTGACGAGACACTGCCTGTGGTTGTCATTGCTACTAGCAATATCAACAACCCGAAATCGATCCAGCTTTACGAAAAGACGCTCAGCAATATCAAGGAAGTCAAAGCTCGCGACGGCATTGTCATTTCCTTGGTCACTCCGTTCAACAAAGAAGCCATCGAAGCTTCGGACTATTACATCGAAGTGCCTCCGACCAACGATTTCCTGCTGCCGATCCTCGAGTCGGTCCCGCTGCAACTACTCTCTTATTACATCGCCATCCGCCGTGGTTGCGACGTAGACCAGCCGCGCAACCTCGCAAAATCGGTCACTGTCGAATAAACTGGCAGCTTCTGCACCTCTTCGGTCTCTTCGTTCCTGCCTTAACTGGAAAGCGAGCGCCACTTGGCCACTCGCCTCATTCGCAATGGGTGGCACTTTTCAAATGTCGGGGGTAATCCGCCAGAATCCTATTGAGCATTAGGCAACATGGTGACACTTCTGCGTGCTTTGTCTGATGCGGTCACAGTCGCTAGAATCAGCTCCCTCTCCCTAACGCGGGAGAGGGGCCGGGGGGTGAGGGGGATCCCTGTCGGCTGAGTCAGTTCCCTAAACCCAGTGCTGGATGATGGTCTTGGAACACTGGCCAAAACGTTCCACCGTGTGCTCGCCCCCTTACCCCTTACCCCTAACCCCTCTCCCGCGTTGGCTGACCTTTGCGCACACTTGACACCGTAGGTCAAGGGCCGGAGTGGTGGAGGGGTGGTGCGGGGCCACTGGTAAATATGACATACATTTCCTTGGCGGT
>JAKEER010000408.1 GCA_022616615.1 Acidobacteriota bacterium | reverse complement strand
AGTGAGCATCGACGTTCTGGAAGATCGAATCAAGCTCATGACGCTGGAAGTCGAAGAACGCCAGCAAGGTAACACAGAGCTAATATTTGAGTTCTCTTACGATTTTGACCTTCTGTTAGCGAAGCCCGGCGATTCATATTGGAATTTACACCGAGTGTTGGAACAGGAAGGAAAGGTGCAGCATTCTGCGAGTAATTGCCCAGATAGAAAAAATCTTCCAATGCCGCGCGAGTGGCACGAGGGTCGCTGGCACGACCTGACTTCATTCGCTTCTTCATCCCGGCGCGCGCCCGGCGAGTAGGGGTGGATGATTCGGCCTGATATTTGCCCAAGCGAAACAACTTGCCGCCTTTACAGCCAAGGTTGACCTGCTAAGGTTGATGTCACGCTTCCATCTAAGGCCTCGATTGAAGCAGTCCGCCGTTAAAAGGTCCGCCGACGTAAGCCCCCATTTTCGTGACAGGTCCCCTTGCCTACATCGGAGGAAAGCAGCGACTCGCCAAACAGATCATTGAGACGTTCCCTGAGCACACGACGTATGCCGAGGCGTTTGCCGGCGGAGCGCAAGTGTTCTTTCACAAAGAACCATCGCCCGTGGAGGTGCTCAATGACCTGGACGGCGAGGTCGCTAATTTCTTCCGGGTTTGTCAGTCCCATCATGCTGAATTGCTGCGCTATCTGCGATTCTGCCTTGTGAGCAGAAAGTGGTTTGCGCTGTTCAAGTCTCAGAACCCTGAATCTTTGACAGACGTCCAGCGTGCAGCACGATTCTTTTATTTGCAGAAAAACGCCTTTGCGGGGCTGGTCCGCAGCCCGACGTACCACTATCACGTCGTCAGGCCGCCGAGTTTCAACGTAGGCCGCCTTCCAGAGCTCTTTGAAAAAGCCCACCAGCGACTGCAACGGGTACAGATCGAGTGCCTGCCATACGAGGAAATTCTCAAACGCTACGATCGGCCCAGGACACTCTTTTACCTGGATCCGCCATATTGGAACCGCAAGCTGTACAAGTTCAATTTCACAGAGAGCGACTTTGAGAATCTCGAAGTGAATCTCCGCAAGATCCACGGCAAGTTCGTACTATCGCTGAATGACCTGCCCGAGGTGCGCCAATTGTTCAGGCGCTTTGTTATGCGCGGTGTCAAGCTGCCCTACACTGCCCAGAAGAAGGCCGGGAAGCGCTACAACGAACTGCTGATCATGAACTTCGGTCCCGTTTCCGGATCCTAGGAAACGGTGGTCGATGTTGTCTCCAAGGCTACCAATCTCGTCCTATGAGCATTCTCTCAAAAGTCCTCGCCGGCCTATGGAAACTCGTGACTTCCGTGCGTCGAAAGGCGCGCACCGATCGCGCCCTTGACCTAGGCTTGCGAGTTGTCGATGAGGAGATAACCCGCGCTCGCGTAGCAATTCCACTTGCCCGACGGGCGGAGCACATCGCTATCCTGGGAAAGACCGGCACCGGCAAGTCTTCTCTACTGCGCTACTGCTGTCGGCAAGACATAGAGGTGGGCCGTGGATTTGTCTACTTCGATCTGCACGGTGACGCAACACCATTTTTGCTTGCCACGATTGCAGAGCAAGAGCAGGTCCTTGGTCAGGAACTTAGCGAAAGAACCATCGTTGTTGAGCCGGCGGATCCTGACTTCTCTGTTGGACTCAATCCACTTGAGCAGCAGTCCGACAATGGTCGCTTCGTCCAAATCGCGGAGTTCGCACAGATTCTCAAACAGCGGTGGCACCTGGAATCATTCGGAGCGCGTACTGACGAACTACTGCGAAACTCGCTTCACGTTCTAGCAGAAAACGGTATGACCTTGCTTGAGCTTTCGCCTTTCCTGACTAACAGTGCATTCCGGGCAAGGCTCCTTAAAGAACTCCGCAATCCCGAAGTCTGCCAATACTTCCATGACCGGTATGACCAAGCTAGTGAGCCCATGCGGGCCGTCATGCGCGAGCCGATTCTGAACAAGACTTCGGCCTTCACGGGGGACCTCCACTTTCGCCACATCGTCGGGCAGCAAAAGTCCACGTTTACCCTCCTTGAGGCCATTGAACAGAGATACTGGGTGATCCTTAATCTGCACAAAGGGAGACTGGGCGAGCACGCCGTCACGCTTGGAAGCATGCTCCTGAGCAATATCAAGAACGCCCTATTCTCCAGAGCAAACCGGCACCTGTTCACTTTGTATTGCGATGAGATCCAGAACTTGGCCGCGTTCGACAGCGGACTGGAGGTGGTTTTGTCTGAAGCACGCAAGTTCGCCGTCTCGGTCACTTCGGCCAACCAGTTTCTTGACCAATATCCGTCCGCGATGCGCGCTGCAATTTTGGCGGTCGGCACCCATATTTTCTTTCGACTGTCCAGTGCGGATGCACACGCGGTTGCCAGTGCGCTTGATGGTGGAAAACACTTGGCCGAGCGGCTGAAGAATCTTCCAAACCGCCGCATCGTGGTGAAGTCGGGCCACCAACGCTGGACTGAAGCACAAGTACCCGCTCTGAACCAGCCCAAGCCGAACTACGCGGAGTTCTATCGCCGGTGCCAAAGGCGCTGGGCCCGCCCACGTGCTGAGGTCGAGCAGGCCGTCGCGAGCCGTCACGCAGCGATCAAGCAAAGTACAGAGGAAGTTCTTCATGACTGGCAATGAGCAACAGCGAATCGTAATCCAAGACAGAGACCGACGGCTGTTGCGGGAGTTGGCCGTCATGCGGGTGATAGATCGAGAGCAGGCCAAATGTGTTGCCGGGTTTCGCTCAACAACGCGCGCCAACTGGCGACTTCTGGTTCTCACCAACGCTGGTTTGCTCCGGAGGTTCTTCCTGGGAACCAGTGGAGGCGGTAAGAAAGCTCTCTACGCACTATCACCGCAAGGAGCAAATCTAGTCAATGCGCCCTTTCGAGGCCCTCGCAGGAGGCAGGACGAGATCCTGGTTGCCGATTTCTTTGTCGCTCATCAGCTCCAAATCAACCAAGTCTTTTGCCAGGTGAAGTACCGTCCAATTCCAATCCCTGAATCTCGCTTTGTCCGTTGGGTGAGTTTCCACGAACCACTAACTTCGGGCAGTTCCCCCATCCCGGATGGATACTTCGAGGTCAGCCAAGGCGCGCGTATGCTCGCGGCGTTTCTGGAAGTCGACCTTGGCCACGAATCGCTGCGTATCTGGAGGAACAAGGTCGAAGGCTACCTCCGGTACGCCATCTCAGGTGAGTTTCAAGCTCAGTCGAAGCAAACCCAATTCCATGTCCTTGTGATTGCTGATTCAGAGGGTCGGCTGCAATCCATTCGCCGCTTAATCGCTTCAATAACCGAAAAGGTCTTTTGGTTGTCAACCTTTGAATTCATCAAACGCCAAGGCTTTTGGTCGCCCATTTGGCTTCGACCCAAGGGTGATCAACGGCAGGCGCTTTTGTAAAACATCCATGAAGTACTGCTACAACTGTAATCGCGTCACTATCGGTGAGCCCCTGTTCTGCAATTTCTGTGGAAGAAGCTATAACGTCAAACTCTGCCCCCTACGACACGTGAATCCTAGAAATGCGGAGGCCTGTTCCCAGTGCGGGAGCCGTGATTTGTCTATTCCCCAACCCAAGGTCCCAACCTGGACTTCCGTGCTCTTGTTCTTTTTATCTTTAGTTCCTGGGCTCTTTCTAGCGCTTATCTCCATTGCATTCGTGTTCTTCATGGTCAAACAGCTCTTGAACCAGCCTAACATGTTTCTCGCGCTGGCAGTGTTGCAGATTCTCCTGGCAATGCTCTGGTGGGGGTGGGCACAAATTCCCCTTTTCTTCCGGTCTGCTATCCACCGGATGCTCCAGCGCAGACGCAACGGACCCAAAAACGGAAAGCGTTAGTCAAGCCGCCAGGCTTAGCCTGCCCAAAAGCCGGGAATTGTTACCGTTTGCGGTTAGCCCACCCCGTACCCTGCCTCCATGCGGAAAGGGAGACGCAAGTCAGGTTTCGCTGACAGCCGAACAAACGCGTCTTTGCCGGATTTCGCGGCTTCCGGCCTCGGGCAGACGGACCCTAAGCATTACCCGAGGCGCGACAATCCGGACACCACTCGTTCTGCTGATCCGCTGGGAGAGCCGCTCCACGTGTGCGACGTCGCCCGACTCATCGGCTGTTCCACTTGGACTGTGCGCCGCCGACTTTTGCGCCGAGGTCTGCCCTACGTTCGCCTCGGCAATGGCAGGTTGGTCTTCTATCGGAATCAAGTAATCGCATGGGTTCTTGAAATTCAAAAGGAAAGGAGGATGTAAGTGACCCTGTGGAGGCGTGGCCGAGTGTGGTGGTCCTACATTTACGTCGATGGTGTGCGCCACGCCAAATCGACAGGGACCGCAAATCGACGGCTAGCCGAGAAAATTGACCAGAACTTTCGGGACGAGCTCAACCTGAGACGTCATCGAACGCAGCAGCCCGTTCCCGAAATGACCTTTGGAGAACTGGCGGCCCGATTCATAGCCGATGGCGTGGCGAAACCCTACCATCTCGACCGGCTCAAAGTTCTCCTTCCGTATTTCACCGATGTCCAGATTGGCCGCATCGACAAAGCGATGGCCCGGAACTACCGGCGGCATCGTCACGAGGAAAAGAAGTGCCTCACCGAGTCGACCGTAAATCGGGACATTCAAGCCCTCCGCCGCATTCTTTACTGGGCGGTGGAGGAAGGACTGCTTCTGAGCAACCCGCTCAGCCGCGTTCCACTAGTTCGCGTTCCCCGTAAACCTCGAAAGGTGATGAGCGTTGTCGAGGAGGAGCATCTTCTTGCCGCAGCTTCCTCTCATCTTCGTTCCATCATCATCGCCGCCCTCGACACTGGAATGAGGCGCGGCGAGCTACTTAGCCAACGCTGGGAGCACATTGATCTTTCGCGCGGCCTTCTCCAAGTCACGCGGTCGAAAACTCCAGAAGGCGAAGCTCGCGAAATCCCACTCACCGAGCGCCTGCACAACTTGTTGGCCGAACGCCACGCACCAAACGGCTTGGTCTTCACATTCAACGGTCGTGCGGTTCGGACCATTAAGACCGCTTGGAAAGCCACCATTCGGCGCGCTGGAATTCGTTACCAGCGCTTTCATGACTTACGGCACACATTTAATTGCCGACTGCTCGAAGCAGGAGTCATGCAAGAAATCCGCAAAGCGCTAATGGGTCACTCTAGCGGTGAAGACGTTCACGCGACCTACGTACATATCGAGTTGCCGGCGAAGCGAGAAGCTATCCGAAAACTCGAAGCGTGGATCAACAAGCAGCTCATTCCAAATCAACAACAAGGAGGAAGCAGCAGTGACAGCACAAAAGACGGCCGACCCGTCGGCCAAACCCCAGACTGGTCAGACAGCACGGAAGCCGTGGAAGAAAAAGTCCCCGGTCGAAGTGGTGTTAGACCAAATTGAACGCGTGCGGGACGACGTCGCCAAACGAGAGGAAGAACTAAAGGTGGCGCGTCGACAGCTACTGAAGCTCGAGGAAGCCCGCAAACTTCTCGAGTCCACCTAGTACCAACTTGGAGCTTGCCCACCCCGGCAGGCTCCTTTTTTGATCGCACACAGTTTTCTGAGGAAGGAGAAAACAAATGACACGTTTTATGTTGCCTGGAGCGCAGGTGGCTACGAGAACCAGTAAGCCGCAGGTTCCGCTGATCCTTAGCGTGCTGGGGTTCGTCGTGCTGGCGAGCGGGTATTCACTCTGGCGGCACCAGCAGACAGTTGGCGCACAGCCTTCGCAGGAAGTTCCTGCTGCGACACCCGTTCCCACGGAACCCCAAGTTACCTCACCCGATGTCGAGGACGTTGCCAATCATTTAGCTCATGTGAGGTCGTCTTTGATCGAAGCCAGTGAGAATGCTCGGCGCGCGCAAAGACGGCTTCGAGTTGTGGCGTTGGTACTGGAACAAAACT
The DNA here is from genome assembly GCA_022616615.1 of Acidobacteriota bacterium. Lineage (GTDB taxonomy): Bacteria > Acidobacteriota > Terriglobia > Versatilivoradales > Versatilivoraceae > VFZK01. Next base: position 8,745 of record JAKEER010000408.1, on the reverse strand, counting down.
ACCTGCAAATCCAAAAGCGCCGCCTGGAAGCCGCTGACGCAGACTGTGAAACCGTAGTGCGCGATGCAGCTCGCGCTCTGGAAGAACTTGAGCTGGCGGAGGCCAGCTTGAAGACAAGGAGAGAAAAACCATGAACGCACACTTCGCAATTCAGGTTCGCGATATCTACGACCCTGGAAAGAACACCATCAATCTGGCCCGACTGTTCGAGGCCAGCGAAAGTCAACGAGCTCAACTGGCAACGGTGGAAACTCCGTTCCCTACTGTGACGCCGCGAGCTCCATCACTCCCGCCAATCCTCGCGGACCTGTTCTCCAAGAAGCGATCAGCGAGGAAGGTCAACAATCTCCCCAAGCCGAAGGAATGCTCCATTGCTTTGGTTGAGGGGACACTGACCGGCCAAGGAACACAACTCAACACCACCGATAGAGGCGCCCTGACTCTCCGCGTGCCGTTCTTTTTGTCTCGTCACATCACAGCGGCGGGGCTAAAAGCGCTTGCCGGTCGCCCGAGTGACACACTGCTACGGCAATGCAACCAACGCTGGGAAATCGTCGGCGACGACGAACTGATCGACTTGGCCGATGAGTCCCAGTTGTTCAAGCTTGGACCGCTCCAGGTCTATAGCTAAGTCCGAGGGGCCGGTGGAATCCCGGCCCCGCCTTTTTGATTTCGGGAGAGTACAACATGGAATTTCCAATGTGGCTCGTCGTCCCAGGAATTTTCCTTTCATTGCTGACCCTGCCCTATGTGATTTTCTTCACCGTGAAAGTCGTGTATTGGGTCGCCAGCGCCCTCGGGGGAGCGATAGTCGGGGCAACCTCCGATGTGCGTCAACGCTTTGACGACTGGCAGTTTCTCAGCTCGATTGAATCCCGACTCAAGGCCGTGTCAACGAACTCAAAGAGTCGTCTGTTCAGGTCGGAAAGCGGCGATTCGGAGGCGTATGCCATCACGCGGCTACTGCAAGAGAGCATGCAGGGGTGCTGTGAGGTCCATCATTTTACGGCCCAACTGCACGGTCTGACCCAAATGGCGGATCTGGAAAACCACGTTATATGCGGTGGCTACCGCACACTGGTTGAGCAGACCATTGACGTGGCGGTTGAGAAACTGACTGATGACCGCATCTTCAGCGACTCGAAGCTCGCCAAAATGGTTGTGGGGTTGGATGCGATTCGTGGCAGTTGCGGAAGCAGTTGCATGCTCTTGGAGTTCAGCGCATTCGAAGCGCCGCGTCTGTGCAAACCAGCGGAGTTCATGGGTTGTCAGCCGGAAGATTTGCCTTGCGAGGGCAAAAGGCCAGAGCATGAAAAAAGTCAATGACTGGAATGAGATTCATGCGGCCCAGTTGCCTATCTTTGGTACAAAGGGCCAACGAAGGCTTCGCCGTTCACGCGTTCATATTGCGGGGCTTGGCGGTATAGGGCTTTCGACAGCGCTCAATCTGGCGGCCGCTGGGGTCGGAACCATCACCGCGAATGACCCACAGACTGTCAGCGTCGACAACCTCAATCGTTTTCCCTTTGCCACGCCGGAACACATCGGAATTCCGAAAGCCACCCTCTTAGATCGATTGCTCCGTGGTCGGCCCGGCCTTAAGGTCATAACCTCCATGCAAAGAAATGAGGAATCCGGCTTCGACCAGTTCTGCCAGAAAGCCGATTTTATCGTGTCCTGTGCGAACACAGTGGAGAGCCGGGTTGCCGCTGCGCGGGAGGCGTTGCAAAACCGACGACCGCTGATCGACATTTCTCTTGCAGACGGCCGCATTGCGATGGCGGGCTTCATCAAGCTCTGGCTCCCGCAGAATGAAGGCTGGTCGGCTTGTCCTGCTTGCTATTTCGGCGACAACACCAGAGTACTGCGCGGCGAAGGGATTGTAGGCACGGTCGCTGCTGGCGTCGCAGCCTTTGCAGCTTGCATGGTCTTGCAACTACTGACTGGGCACAAGGCGGTCGTGTTCTATGAACGAAACTTCTTCATCATCGAATTCTCGAAGCCTCAGGTCGAGTCAATGGCAGTTGTAGGCAGGAAGGGATGCATCGTCTGCGGCGACGCTCACTCAAGTGAAAAGCTCAATGCCTACGACGAAGTCAGGACGCAGGCACTCGTCGAGGGAGCAAACGAGAAACCTTCTGCAGCCCTTGAGCGAATCGGATTACTCATTGGGCCGCACTAGCGTACGGACTTAGCGTACCAACCGCGCTCGACGTCCCACTCGAACCAGACCGTCATGTCATGGCTTGTATGCCAATCAGTGCCCATGTAGTTCTCGAAGACTACTTCACCTGGAAGACCAGCCGTTCGAATCTCCTTCACGAGCTGACATATTGGCGAGCATCCAGGAAATTCCACACGTATTTTGGCAATCGCTCCGTTTTCACTGGGGCGCTCGAACGAAATCAAAGAGAAGGTCGCCGTCTCACTCAGAGAGTAGGTGTCAATACCGCCCGCTTTCCAGGCCACCCCATGTTTGGCTACTGCGAACCGCCCCCATTCTGATGGAATTTCGTAACGGTCTGTATTCCAATTGCGAAAGTCCTCGTTGGGGTTCTTGGTTCTTAAGCCGTGCTTTGGAAGCAGGGCTTTGAGCGCTCCTACCTTGCCGGTGTCCCTGGGTGACACAGCACGCGATCCAGGAAAGGCGATGCTTGGGTAGAAGTGCCTGGGCATAGCCGCCTGTGCCATGTCAAACGCCTTGTCTTGGGCAAGCTCCGGAACAGGCCACGTCTTTACAGTCTCGGTGACCAGAGCGCAACCCCCATAAACTTGGTGGGCCCCGGTTCTTTGGATTCGTTCCACGTGGATTGTGAACGTAACCGAAGCGAGCCTTCTTCCTCCTTGTGGCCAGGGCAACGAAACAATTGGCGTTGTACCTTGCTGTTCATGACTGTACCGAACTTCGACGAAGGATCGCCACAGGTCTCGTCCGGGTCCTCTATAATCCATACCTCCACGGGATACCCAAGGACGTGTTTCGAGAACCCTGATTGTGGCCCCAGACCGGATCAGCCTCCAGCACGATGTGTCACGTAGATAGCCTTGGTTTCTGTCTTCGGTAATCCTCTTAATCCAGGTTTGCTTCAAGGCATCAATCTTCTCAGGCCACATGGATTGCGGCAGGTTTTGCGTAGTCCCGGTCACATCGGCATTGAACCCGGCATAGTACTTCCAGAGACCCTCCAGGTTGTTCGTGGCTAGGCCGTTCAAGTAGGCCTTGATGATGGCATCGGGGGACGGATTCTGGGCCCAGGCACACGGGCTTAAGCACAGGAGAACTATGAAAACCCGGAACCAAGCCTTTGCACGCATGGTGGCACCTCACAGGGCTTGCTACTTATCGTGTGCAAGCATATTCGTGGAGGTGCATGACGTCAATACTAATCACACTCATCGTGTGTAGACACTATGGGTGTCCTGACCAGAGGATGGGCGTCACATGGAAGACGTCCGTCGCAGATTTGGCCAGGTCCTTCGCAAAAAACGCAAGAAGCTGGGCATCTCGCAGGAGGAGTTCGCAGAACTGTGCGGACTGCACAGGAACTACGTCGGTGGGGTTGAGCGGGGCGAACGAAACATTGCTTTGGTGAACATCGAGAAGATCGCCAGAGCGTTAGAGATCAACCTTTCCACCCTTTTCCGTGGCGTCTGACCCTCTTTGGTTTTCGCTCGTTCCGTATCCTCAGTAAGTTCACGATTTGCAGCCGCAAATTGTTACCGTTTTCGCCTTCCTCCCCTTTAGCCTGATCTCATGCATTGGAAAGATCTATTCAACCCCGACAAGGTGATCGCGGCTGCCTTCAAAGTCTTTCTGGCACTCCTTGCAGTGATGTTCGTTATGCAGTTGCTTGTGGCGGCGCTTTCAAGGGCATCGGCAAAAGATATTGTGTTGGTCCTGTTCTGCTGGGCCGTCGTGAGCGTAGTGGCCTTCTATATCCGGGAACGCCGCAGGGGGCAGAAACAGCAACCCAGACGTGTGCATGGTGCGGAGCGAACTCCGCTGATGCCTACAAGAAAGGGTGAGTGATGAAGTCGATGTGGATCGCTGACCGGCTGGCCCGCAAACACCTAGCTCGGGAAACGGATGCCTATCTGGACCGCCTCGCGGAGGGTTCCGTCCTGGCATCCCAGCAAACTGCGGCTGAACTGCTTGCTCACCTGAAAGCCAAGGATGGCCCCACAGTCGTTCTCGGCAAGACCACATGGGGAGAATCAGTCGAGGTCCCGCTGACGGAACTCATTCAGGCATGCGGTCTGGTCACGGGTGGCACCGGCGCGGGTAAGTCAATGTTCGCAGCCCTTCTCATCGAGGCCATGCTTAGCCAGCTTCCTCAGTCACTGGACTTCGCCTTCGGCGTGCTTGACGCAAAGGGTGAACTGTTTGAGCGCGCGGTCTACCTCCTCGCACAGCGGCTTGCTGAACTCGATGAAAAGAAACAGGAGGCCCTCAGAAAGCGTGTCGTGATTGTAGATTTCTCAGGTCGCCAGGCAGTTTCACCGTACAACATTTTGTTTCAGTGGCCGGACGTCGAAACAGACTACTTCTTGACGAGCCGCTTGGAAACACTCCGGGAACTCTTGCCGGCAGGGGAGAAGTTATCCCTCCGCGGCGCGGGCTTGCTCAAGCACGCCCTCGCACTGCTCAGCGAGCAGAACCTGCCGATCACGTACCTCGAACCGGTTCTCAGTGATGATGAACTGCGTTGGAGGCTCATCCAGAAATGCCAAAGTGAAACCGTCCGCGCATATTTCCAACGGCATTTCCTGCAAGAGGCCAAGCAAACCATCGGTGCGCTGCGCGCGCGGATGGATGCGATGTTTGCATCCGAAGGTGTGCGTTTGTCGCTCTCCGGCTCTCATGCGCCCGACTTTCGCAGGATGCAGGACGAAGGAAAGATCATCTTGGTCAACTGCGCCGGCCCAACGATTACCCGAGGCGTCCGACTGCTTCTGCAGGGGCTGGTGCTTAGCGACATCAGACAAGGAGTCTTTGCCCGACCGAATAATCCATTTGTAAGCTACCTCTGGCTAGCCGACGAGGCACAAAACTTCTTTATTACCCGGCAACAGGAAGAAAACATCGCAGACGTTTTGACAATGGCCCGCTCTTTCGGGTCATTTTTTCTTTTCCTGTGTCAGAACATCTCCACGGCAGTTCCCGACGCACGAATTCTGGAAACGCTCCACACAAATATTCGCTGGTCCATGACTTTTCGCTCGACCCCGCGTGACGCCGGGTTTCTCAGGGGAGCGCTCCCTGTGACCGGCCAGCGGAAACGCCTTGAGTTGAACCCTTTCCGTGAAGCGAGTGTCTTCTCTGCAGAAGAAGAACGGACGTTGGCCCTCAATGGGGTTGCTCACTTACCAGATCGAGTCGGGTATCTGTGGCTAAAGACGTATTCGGGAGAGGCACTCAAAATCGAGACGCCAACCCTTCAGCTCCCCGAGGGTCAAAGATTCCGTGCAGTTGTAGATTCCCTGCGCCGGAATCCTCAAATAGGCGGGCGCATCTCCAGAAGCGATTACGAGCGCATCATCGCGGAGCGCAACGTTGAATGGAAATCGAGCTCCGCAAGCCCAAATGATCTGCGCGAGCAGATGGAAGACGCCTACCGTGAGCAAGAGGAGCAAGCGTGAAGGACCTCCTCATTGATGCGGCGTTGTGGGTTCTCGCGAGCCCGGTGCTGTTGGTGCGAGCCGGGATGCGAGCGTCCAGAAGATGGAAGTTCCTGAAAATGGCCGTGCGCCCGGCATTTCGGTGTGAGTGCGGCGAGACGGTCTCACTGGTGGGTTTGTGGCGGTGTTCTTGCGGCTACACGTATCGGGGCCACCTCCTGAGGGAGTGTCCCGTCTGCGGCGCTTTCCCTGTAATGGCGCGCTGCTATGCCTGTGGCGTAACCACGAAACTGCCCGAGCCTTGTTGAAATGAGTATTCGACCTACAAAGCGCGATCACCGGTTGTTGGCGAAACTTGCAGCCGCACGCTGGCTTACAACAGCTCAAGTCCATCGCTTGTTCTTTGCCCACGCAAGCTTTGATGCGGTGCGGAAGCGTCTGAGGAAGCTCGCCACTGCCAAGTTTCTCCATGTTGTCCAACACAATCGGATGGTTGAGGCCCTTCACACGCTGGGCCGAAGAGGGACAGTTGCGCTGGAGAGTCAGGGCGTGGAGACAAGATTGGAACGAGTTCCCCCGAAGCAACTACAACACCTGACCGGAATCAACGATCTCCGCATCGCCGTGGAGACCTCCGGCGTGCCAGTTGTGTTCTTCTTCGCTGCTTGGGAATTGCCCCGCTTCAAGTGGTTTGGCCGGGTGATTCCAGACGCAATGTGTGCGATTGAACTGGAAAAGCGTCTGACGCTTGCGTTGGAATACGACCGGGGCAGCGAGACAGCCGCTCAACTATGGAAAAAGATTCGGTCCTACCAGGGGACCATTAACAGTTTTCGGTTGGACGCCATCGTGGTTGTAGCCGATACGGCCAAGCGAGTTGAAGCCCTGGAGCGGATCCTGTGTCGACGCGGTGCTGAACCGCGCCGTTTCCTGGGTACAACCCTTTCTGAATTTCGGAGGGGTTCTTTTGCACTGCCAATTTTTGTTGATTTGGCCTCGCCCGAGAATAAGCCAAAAAAGCTTTCAGAGTACATGGCGAGGTCTCTTGTCGAGGTGTCTTGTCGCAAGGAGAGGTTTTCGTGAGCTTCCCTCGCAGTGTCAATGGGTTGCCGTTTCAAGGTAGCCCCCTATCCTTGCGACAGGAGTATGCACAACGAACAAGAAAGGAGGCATTCCATCGCAGGTTCTCTATCGCTCACCCGTTGGTTGCACAGCCCAAGCTAATCCTTGAATCCGATTCTCCTATGCGGAGGATGAGGTTCTGCCGGGGTTCGCGCCCCGACGGGTGGGCGGCCAAGTTTGCTCGTGCGCAGAGTTGTGGGCAGAGGGGCAAGCAACAAACCTATGAAAAACGAAACTTCACAACCTAACCATAACCATCAACCCTTTAATCAGAAGCAGCGCGAAGTCATGACCCGGCTGCTTCAGGATGCAAAGGAACGTGCCGAAGAGGGCCTTGAATCCGAGCACGACTTGGACAAGCGGGTCGAGGCCGAAGTAATTCCCAAGCTGGTGCAGGAACGCGGGCTCTCATCACTCGTTGAGAAGATGCGGCAGTGGCAAGAGGAGCTCAAAGGTGCCGAGGCGGAACTCGGCAAGCAGGGCTTTGATTGGCACGGCGACGGCGTCATCGACCTCGAATATGATGCTCCCGAGGAACTGCGCCTCCCTTTGGAAAAGGCCGAGCGATTGGCTCGCAAACAACGCGACGCGGAGCTGCTCAAATACGACCAAGCCATTCTACGCGTTTGGGCCGCGCCCAGCGCTGACGATGCTAGGCGGGTCGCTGAACAGCTCCTTCAACCATAACCATTAACCGCCCCTTCTGCCCACAACCCTGCGCGCGGTTTGAAAGGCATGGCGGCGGCAAAGGCCCAGGTCACGCTGGCGGCAACCAGTATTTCTTTTCCCGGCGGCGAAACGCTTCTGCGCCCCCTTCAAGTATCCTGCACACGTGCTCGCGAATACCCCTAGAGCCGTCTGGCAGCACCGTGTTTTCAAGCGCGCCGCTGTGGTAGGCGATCTTTGGTGTTCGGGCACCGTCAAAATCTGCAACGATAACCTGCTCGGCGTCTGCGTTCACGACAAGGTTGGGATTGTGAGTGATCATGATTATCTGGCGGTTCTTCTTGCACTTCCGGAAATACTCAACAAGATTGTCATAAATGGACACGTTGTCCAAGTTTTCCTCGGGTTGGTCGATAATCAATGGCCGGCGGTCTTCCTGTTCGATTTCTAGGTAGAGCAACAACAAGACGATTCCCTTTTGGCCGGGAGACAGCAAAAGCAAGTCCTTGTTGTCGAACTTGATGGAATAGGAGACGGAATACAAATCCGTGCTGAAAAACCAGTCGTCGAAGTCACGCTCTGCCTTTCTCACTCGCAGTTGGTCTGCGACGCGAACCTCGCTGCCATCTGCGTCAGAAAGGAACGATTCATAAAATTCGGAGACCGCGGTTCTTATTGCCTCCCTCTGGAACTCGCTTTCTTCAATTCGCCGCCAAAGCTCCCCTACGGCGAGTCCCAATGCATTCTCTTCCCGATAACGCCCCCGCCTGGTTCGGTCAAGCAACTCTGTCAGGCAACGCTGGGTGTGTGCGTTGAGCTCAGCATTTATCTTCGACCAGAAGGTCAGTTTCCGACCGACGTCTCCGCCGCTTTGGAGCACTTCCCGAAGGGGATCGTAAAGGTCTTCAAGGGTCCTTCGCTCCTCTTGCAGAACGTCGAAAATATCGAGATACCGTTCCAACCGCTCCTTCACGTTTGCGGCTAGGCTTTCCTTGACGGAACCTTGAATCTCCGCAATTTCTTCCCGAAGAGCGTGGATCGCTCCAACAAGTGCCTGTCGCTCAGTCTGGTATTTCTCAAAAGCTTTCCGCTTGGTCTCACTCAATTGCAAACGGCCCTTGATTGCAGTGGTTTGTCGGTCTAATTCGGACAATGAGGGGACCGTAGACCCTTGGCCGCCGGTTTCGAAGTTGCGAATCTCGCCAAGTATGCTTTCCCTTCGTGCCGCAAGGATGTTCTTCACATCCGGGACACCTACAAGAAAAGAGTCGGCTTGACCATCAAGGCCTACGCGCTGCAGACGATTCCGGATCTCCTCGTTGTATGCGGCAACATCCT
>JAKEER010000407.1 GCA_022616615.1 Acidobacteriota bacterium | reverse complement strand
GGATCACCGCGATTGTCGTCATTGAGGTGGTAGACACGCATGAGTGAAACAATCCGAAACATGTATGCTCCAGACCAAGTCTCCCCTCCTGGAAAGACTTTGCAGGAAGTCCTTGAATTGCGTGGGATGTCGCAGGCTGAACTCGCATCCCGAACGGGAAGGCCGAAGAAAACAATCAATGAGATCATTAGGGGCAAAGCGGCTATAACGGCTGAGACAGCCCTGCAGCTGGAACTAGTGCTTGGAATCCCTGCCTCTTTCTGGAATAGCAGAGAACAGCAATATCGTGAAGCTCTCGCCAGGCAGAAGGAGCTCGAATCGCTGGAAGATCAGGCTGAATGGTTAGATGAAGTCCCTTATCGTGCGATGGTGAAGCTCGGCTGGGTTCGGGAACAACGCGAAAAGTCGAGGCAGCTCCAAGAAGTGCTCATGTTCTTTGGTGTTGCGTCACCTGACCGGTGGAATGAATTGTGGCGCGGTGGCCAGACCGCTTTTCGGCACTCGCGCAGTTTTAGGAGCGAGCCCGGTGCCATTGCCGCTTGGTTGAGGAAGGGTGAAATCGACGCACAAAGCGTAGACTCAGCTGATTATGACTCCAATCGCTTCAAAGAAGCCCTCCGCCGAGTTCGAGCACTCACGCGAAGTATGCCATCAAATTTCGCTTCTCTCCTAACCGGGGAGTGCAGCGAAGCTGGAGTGATCGTAGTGTTTGTGCCGGAGTTGCCGGGGACGCGAGTGTGGGGAGCTACGCGCTGGCTTTCATCAACGAAAGCCCTTGTGCAGCTAAGCCTCCGATACAAGACAGATGACCATCTATGGTTCACATTCTTTCACGAGGCGGGACACATTCTCCTTCACGGGAAACAGGACGTGTTCCTCGAAGAACCGGATCATGAACAAGATCAAAAGGAGCTAGATGCGGATGCTTTTTCCAGGGAGTGGCTAATTCCAGAAGCGAAATACAAACTCTTCAAAAGACTCCGTGCTCGAAGCTGCGCAGCCGCCAGCAGATTTGCTTACGAGCTCGGTATCGCCCCGGGAATTGTAGTTGGCCGCCTGCAGCACGACGGGATCCTGGCGCGCACAGAATGTAACGAACTCAAGAAAAAGATTGATTGGGTCTTCGAGTAGGGACTCAGGTGTTCGACCAAAGGCACTACGTACCAATTTTGAAAGGACGTGACGGCGAGTACCGTGCCCTTCAAGTCACGCCACCTGAGGTGAAGGGGAGACTGACTCCGCTTCTCGAAATCCCTCCAGTTCCCTGGGACTTTGAGGAAGAACAGCCAGGCAAGACGATTGATCAGCACTTAGGGCGGGTGAGCAGCAAGATCCGCAAGTATTGGGGCTGCGAACATCCGCTATTTGTGGATCTTCGATGGATCCCGGAAGGCGAACAAATGAGCGATGGGCGCCGTCCCATAGCGTACGTCCTCGATGCGGCGCGAGAAGCTGGCCTCCAGCTAGTTCCCGTCGTTGGGCTTGTTAGAGAGGATCATCTGGAAGCATGCCGCGAGGCTATCGCTCTGGACGACCGCGGTGTGTGCCTGCGTCTTCAACGCGAAGACTTTGCCGAGCCAGGTCTTGAGGATCAGGTTACTGCTTTGTTAGACGAGCTTGGGATCTCTGCGCTGCAAACGGACTTGATACTGGACTTGGGTGCGTTGAACTCTGGCGAGATCGCGACGTTGGTCACAGTTGTTCTCGACTTCATCCGAGGCATACCCGTTCTCGGGCAGTGGCGTTCATTCGCCATGACGGCAACAGGCTTTCCGGAGAATCTTCTAGGGCTTCCACCATCAGCTCTTTCGCCCGTGCCAAGACTTGAATGGACACTCTGGTGCAGAGTGACTGCGGCGGGTAGAGCTCTGCCACGACTCCCAGCATTTGGCGACTATTCGATTGCCCACCCCCAGCCGTCGGAAGTTGATCCTCGGATCATGAGTCCCTCGTCAGGCATACGCTACACAACTAGCGATTCATGGCTGATCTCAAAGGCAAGGAACGTGCGCGATTATGGGTACGAGGAGTTTCGCGAAGCCTGTCGTCAACTTATCCGCCGACCAGATTACTTGGGGCCGCAGTTCAGTTGGGGCGATCAGTTTATCCAGGACTGTGCGCATGAGCGCACGGGGACAGGTAATCTGACGACGTGGCGGAAGGTAGGAACCTCCCACCACCTCGCTTTCGTAACCGGTCAACTCGCCAGCGCGTCCGGGACTTGAGATGCATTCGCACGATTTCTTTGAGGCTGGATAGCTGAACCTGCTCTGCCAGTGCCTTCCACAGGTAACGTCGTGGCTTGTTTTCCAAGCCAGCTGCCAACCCACTTGCCCTCAGGACTTGCAATGCTTCATCCCGCCAGAGCAGCTGCGCAAGGGCGAATGGATCAACGTCGCTATTGAGATCTGGGCCTCGAACGCATACGAGCTCTGGATGGGTACGTCCACGGTCCTCTGCCTGAATGATGCCGCACCACGCGGGCACCAAGGCTTCGACATTGCCTAGGTGCCGAGGGGCGACGACGAAAGTTATCGTGTCAAACACACTGCAGTATGCGGTTAATTGAGCCGGCAGACGAGCAAGGCTATCCCGGTCGCTCTTGATTTCAAAGGCTCCAAGTGCCCCATTTACGACTGCTACGTCCGCTCGAACAGTCCCTCTACAGATACCCAGTTCCTCCACGACGAGTGTTGTCGGGTCGCCACCGAAGGCTGTCCTGAGGTGCTGACGAAGGGCCCGCCGAATGTCTCGGTCTCGCATCAATGCAGACAATACCAAATGAAGAGTAGGTACGCTAGAAAGAAGGTTTTTCCTTCTTCAGCTCTTTGTGTTTCACGGGTTCCTCTTCGGGCCTCTTCGAGCGCGCGGGTGGCCTTGCCTTTTGCTCTTGACTACTAGAAGAGTTTTGGAGGTTTTCCACATTCCCACTGTTCACTAAACGCTGTGCAACTTGTCCAAGATTCAAGACCGGATTCTTCTTTATTGTACTTCTATGTTCTGTGTGCAACTGTTGCAGAGCCTTCCGTGCATCTGTTGCAGACTTCCATGCAACCGTTGCAGACTGATATGCAGCCATTGCACACTTCACGAAGCTCGAATCCCACTTTTCCACATAAAGTTCGTACCGGCTACATCGCGCGCGCGCCCTCCCTGAGAGAACCCTAATCCCTTTGGCGGCTTCCAAGACGCCAATGGCCAAAAGTGCGGTCCTGTAAGCAACCCCAGCAATCTCGGCGACCCGCCTAACGCTCGGAGTGCATCTCCTGGTCTTGCTGTTCTCACAATGCGCTAGGGCCACCAAGGGACCCTTTAGCGACCACGGCAAGCCGATCAAGTCCAGAGCCCGCGCTGTTGTGTCAAAGGCCATCTACGCCGTCGCTCCGTTCCTTTCGCTGCTCCGCCTAGCTGGCGCCTCTGCCGCTACTTTCGCCATCCTTGTTCCCCTGTTTGCGACGCGTCCGGTTCTCGTCGATGAAAGCTCGCAGGTCTTTGGGGTCGAGCAGAACGCGCCGTCCGAGGCGCACAAAAGGAAGTTTCCCTTGCCGAATCCACAGCCGCACCGTCCAAGGACTGACGTTCAGCATCTGCTTAGCGGCCTCCTTCACGTCCATCAGGCGGATCTCGACCATTGTTCGTCTCTCCTATTTCTTGCTTGACACGATACTCTTCTATGCTAGAATGCTGCTCGATGTCAATACTTGCAGAGAAGTCTAGCAAACGACCTGTGAGTCGCCATCTAGATCGTGTTGCAATGGAGGTGCTGTTGCAGCGGTGGGTAAACCTACCCGACTCTCCTGATTTGGAATCCCGCGCTGAAGTCTTGGTGAAGGAGTACCCGGAGATTTTTGAGGAACTGAGGCCATTGGCGGGCGACGGTATATTCAAGTCGGTTGTGGGCATCCGCGATCATCTGCGGGCGCTCTGGAACGCGCCGACTGACCGAGAGCGCGAATGGTATTGCTTCCGACTAAGACAGCTCTATGCCCAGCACTTGGCTGCTACCAAGACGCAAGGTGTCGTGGCAGCATTAAAGAAGATGCGTAATGCCAGCTTGGCACAGCTGGAGGCCCACCAGCGAGCTTTTCACCGCGAATTTGAACTTGCTGCTACTACCATTTTCCGTGAGATCCGATTTTGGGGTATCCACGTGGACGCCGCGCCCCCACCTAACCACTTTGACCGGCTCATCTATACGCTCCAACGGCTCGGACCATTGGCTCGGCATTGCGAGAACGTCAACTGCCCGCGGCCCTATTTCTTCGCTTCTCGGAGTAGCCAGCGGTTCTGCTCCAACGCCTGCGCGGTCCCGGCTCAACGTGAAGCCAAGCTCCGCTGGTGGGGCCGCCACCGTGACGAGCAACTCAAGAAGCGGCGGCGCCGGGCCCAGGGATCAACTCAGCAGAACAAACAGCGGAGGAAGACATGAGCGTCTACAAGAGAGGCGGAGTCTACTGGATGGACTTCTGGTTCAAGGGGCAGCGCGTTCAGCGCAGCACGCGCCAAGGGAACGAGCGTGTCGCCCAGCGTATGGAGTCCACCTACCGAGATCAATTGGTCGAAGATTGGCGGCGTAGGCAAGAGAAAGCCATAGAGTTTGGCTGCCAACCGGAACAGCTGATGAAGTGTGCTCAATGCGAAAAACTGTTCGATGGCAGCAAAGCTGTCACGCCGGAGAGTGGGCAGAAGTTTTGTAGTGAGCCGTGCTCTATAGATTGGGCAAAGAGACAGGTCCAGGCGCCAAGCCTGCGGGCGTTCGAGAAAAGGTTCACAGATCACGTAAAAGTGAGTCTGGCAGCGAAGCCGGCGACGGTGGAGTTCTACGCCAAGAAGCTGCGCCGCCTCCTGGATTTCGAGCCTCTGGCTTCCTCCCGCCTTGACCAGATTGACGAGCCACTGGTTGAATCGTTCATCCAGTCGCGACGGGCGCAGGTTTCTCCGGCATCGGTGAACCGTGAACTCGCCACGCTCAAGAAACTGCTGCGGTGGGCTTACAGCCAAAAGCTCATTCATCGGGTCCCGGTTATCAAGCTTCTGCCCGGCGAAGGTCACCGCGATTTCATTCTCAGTGATGAAGCCGAACCGGCGTACCTGACACAATGTTCACAGCCACTCCGAGACGCGGCTCAAATCTTGCTGGACACGGGCATGAGGCTAGGCGAGCTTCGTGGGTTGCAGTGGGCCGACGTGCACTTGGAGCCCGCCAGCGGGGCCGCGCTTGGCTACATCCATGTGAGGGACGGCAAGTCGAAGTACGCGAAAAGAAACCTTAGCCTCACGCGGCGTGTACGGCAAGTTCTCGAGTGTCGGAAGAAGGAGGCAAGGTGCTCCTGGGTCTTCAGCAACGAGGAAGGCTCTGGCCCTGTCTCCCTCTACACGCTGGATTCGCAGCACGCGCGCACACGGACGGCACTTTCCATGCCGAGTGACTTCGTGTTGCACTCGCTCCGTCATACCTTTGGGACGCGGCTAGGGGAGGCTGGCGCGGATGCCTTTACGATCATGAAGGCGATGGGGCACTCCAGTGTCGTCGTCAGCCAGAAGTATGTCCACCCCACACCTGCACGGCTCGAATCCGCTTGGAGGCAACTAGAAGCGCGCAACAGGTCGGAGGCAAAGAGAGCGCTGCAAAGGGCTTCCAAGGCTCGGCGCAAGCGGGCGGACCGTTCCACGGGTGGAAGGCAGCAGGGAGTCCCTACGATTCTCCCTACAGCCGCCGAGCGCGGTTTGGTGATGTAAGATAACTTGCTTGTTTTCAATATGCCCGGGTGGCGGAATTGGCAGACGCTGGGGACTTAAAATCCCCTGGCCCGCGAGGGCCGTGTGGGTTCGACCCCCACCCCGGGCACTT
>JAKEER010000406.1 GCA_022616615.1 Acidobacteriota bacterium | reverse complement strand
TGGTTGGAAGAGGTGTACCGTGATGTGCTACACCACAAACCCAGCGCAAAAACCATCATCGATCTTGGGGCGCACATCGGTCTGACATCGCTCTATTTGGTCCGCCACCTACCTGGTTCTCGGGTCTTTGCGGTGGAGCCGCACCCCGGCAACTATGCCCTGCTAAAGCAAAACCTCAAATTATTGATCAAGGAGAATCGCTGTCAAGTCATGCAAGCTGCTGCGTGGCACACGGCTTCCGGTCTGGATTGCGAAATGGATCGAGAGGGGCACTATAGTGCTGTCCAGAGGTAGGGGGTACGGGTCCAGTGATGGGCTTGACCATCTTCGACTTCGTGGACGTGCTGAAGGTCGATATTGAAGGAGCTGAGAGATTCTTGTTCAAAGACACGCGGTGGATTAAACGAGTGGGATTACTGGCGATTGAGTTTCACGGCGACAGCCGCCAGCAGAGTGGCTTTGATGAGGTCATGCGACACTCTGGACGAGTCGTCATTGACGGTTCGCATACTGTGTATGCGCTGAGGATATGAAGGGGCCCACAGCCAAGTTTGACATATCGTATGGAGTATAATTCAACGCAACGCTTTTCGGGTTTTTCGTCTTGGTCGCCGACTCTACCGGCTTCCGAGCAAAGCCTCGAAGTGGTTCAGGTCGGCAGCGATCCAGACCAGAGTCGCCTCTGGGACAGGTTTGTGAAGTCACACCCCCATGGCACCCCATTTCATCTCTCTGCTTGGCAACGTGTCGTGGCCTCCACCTTTGGGCACCAGCCGTGTCATGTTCGGGCGGTGAGTTCGGCGACCGGAGAAATGCTAGGAATTCTTCCGCTCTTTCTGGTTCGAAGTCTGATTTTCGGGCGCATGTTGATCTCAACACCTCAAGCTGCCTACGGCGGAATCCTGGCCAGTTCTGAGCTTGCGGAGTCGGCACTGCTTCAGAGGGCACAGCAGCTCGCCCGTGAGGAGAACGCACAATTCCTCGAACTGAGAAACTTTCAAAACTTGATACGGCTTCCTGAATTGCCGACGAAAGACCTCTATGTCACCTTTCGACAGGAGCTCTTTGATGATCCCGAAAAGAACATGCAAGCTATTCCGCGTAAGACGCGCGCCGAAATTCGGGAAGGAATTCGAAACGGATTAGAGTTTTGTGTGAACGCCATCGGCGTCGACGGATTCTATGATGTCTATTCGCGTAGCGTGCGGGAGTTGGGTACGCCTGTTTTCTCCAAGAGGCTGTTCACCAGCGGGCTGCGCGAGTTTGACGTTGACTGTAGGATCTTTTCCGTGCATTGGAAGGGCAGACTTGTCTCAGCAGTATGGACACTCTTTTACAAGGATGCGGTAGTGCCATACTATGGAGGCTCTATCCGAGAGTACAATCACCTGGCAGTAAACAACTTCATGTACTGGATGTTGATCCGGTACGGTTGCGAAAACGGCTATCGCATCTTTGATTTCGGCAGAAGCAAGAAGGGCACGGGATCCTTCAACTTCAAGAAGCGTTGGGGAATGACGATAAGCGACCTTCCCTACCAGTATTTCCTCAGCGACGGTGCAAGCATCCCCGACACCTCACCCTTAAATCCTAAATTTGCCTTTGGGATTCGCCTGTGGCGCCATATGCCTTTGTGGCTGACCAATACCATAGGACCTGCGGTTTCTAGACACCTTATCTGACATAGGTGAGCTTCGTACTGCGAAATAGTCCAGTCGGCGGATACGCTTTGGGGCTGCTGGCCCTGACCGTGCCTGAAAGGGCGGCTATAACCTGATGAGTGCAATTTGTGGCCTCGTTGCAAATGACTTCGACTTAGTCAGGCTCCGCCAGGCACTCAAAGAGATGGTTGAGACCTTGCCGCTGTATTCAGAGATCGGTTGGCAACATATCGTCGACCATCCAGGTGGAGGATTCGGCGTCTATCAGCAGTTTTCTCAGCCGGATACTGACCGACTTCGCAGTGTTTGTCGACAGCACGACCTGTGTGTCGTTTGTGCGGGCGACTTTTACAATGCACCCGAGCTCAAAGCTCAATTCAATGGAACCGGATCTAGGCTTGAACAGGAAGCGTCGCTAATAGCCACAATGTATCGTCAGCGGGGCCCACGCTTCCTCAGTCTCCTACGGGGAGCGTTTTCCTTGGCCGTCTGGGACGGGCGGCGGCGGCAGTTGCTTCTGGCAACCGATCCGTTTGGCATCCGTCCCCTTCACTATTGCTTTGACAACGCCCGGTTGGCCTTCGGATCGCGCATTAGTGCTGTACTGAAGGCACCTGAGATCCCTAAGCGCATTGATCTCAACGCGATTTACGAGTACTTCTTCTTCAGCTGTATCCCCACCCCGGACACCGCTTACCTGGGCATCAAAAAAGTGCCGCCGGGTCATTATCTTTTGTTTTCTCAGGCGAGTCTGAAGATTGAACCGTACTGGAAGATACGCTTCGAGGAGGACTTCTCTCAAAGTCCGAGCTACTTTGCAGACGGCATTAGAACCCGTTTGAAAGAGGCTGTTCGCACCCAATCCAACTATCAGGAACCTGCTAGAGTAGGTGCTTTCCTCAGTGGAGGCACAGACAGCAGCACCATCAGTGGATTATTGGGATCCGTGCTCGGCCGGACGAGCAAGACATTTTCGATTGGCTTTGGAGAGGATCAGTTCAACGAAATCAGCTATGCTCGTATTGCCAATCATCATTTTCAGACAGAGCATCGCGAATACTTCGTAACACCGGAGGACACGGCAGCTCTGATTCCAGATCTGGTTCAAGCTTATGACGAGCCCTTTGGAAACGCCTCGGCCGTGCCAACCTACTACTGCGCCAGGTTGGCACGGCAGAATGGCGTAGAGCTGATGTTAGCCGGAGACGGCGGTGATGAGCTATTTGGGGGCAACAGCCGCTATGCCGATGACAAGATTTTCGAGGTCTATCAGCAGGTTCCTCAGTGGTTCCGCAAGTACTGTTTCGAACCACTGCTCTTCGGCCTCCCTATGCCAGGGAACGGGCTGTTCGGCAAAGCACGCAAGTATGTGCGCCGGTCTAACATTCCCCAGCCGCAGCGCTATTTTTCCTACAACTTGCTGTACACCGTCGACCCTAAGGAGATCTTCAGCAAAGACTTCCTTGCAACTATCGACAGAGACTCCCCACTGTCGTTGGCCAGAGAATATTACGAGGGTGCGGGTGTCACTTCCATGCTTAATCGCCTGCTTCACATTGACTTGAAAATCATCATCACCGACAACGATCTGAGGAAGGTCACACGCATGTGCGAGCTGGCAAATGTGCGCGTTCGTTATCCCATGCTGGACCTCGACTTGGTGGAGTTTACAGGCACAATACCCGCTCCACTGAAGGTGAAAGGTTTCGACAAGCGACACATCTTCAAAGAAGCCTTCAGAGGCTTTCTTCCGCCTGAGATCATCGCCAAGAAGAAACACGGGTTTGGTTTGCCCATCAGTCCATGGCTGCGCAAGACATCACGCTTGCGGGAGCTGGCGCAAGACACACTGCTGTCTCAGGCTTCCCTGCAGAGGGGTTACTTCAAGCCTGGATTTCTGGAACACCTCTTTGAATTACACCGCAATGATCAGAGCAATTTCTTTGGCGATAACCTGTGGGTCTTCCTGATGCTGGAATTGTGGCACCAGTCTAACCGGGAATAGCGGGCCGTGCACCAATCACTCCGTTCGATTCTGACTCAGGTTTGTTTCCGATCCGGACTCTTGTATGGTTTGCAAAGGCTTGGCGACCGGGTCCATCTGCACAGAAGACATGGGCGACTGGAGTTTCCCTACCTTACAAATTGGAGGGCTCCCGGCTTTCAGATTCTCACCTATCATCGGCTGACCAAGCGCCGTGATCCATTCTTCGCCGGCATCGACGTCGAGTTGTTCAAGCAGCAGGTGGGGTTTCTGGTACGAAACTATGCAGTCATGGATCTGGCTGAAATCGTTCGCCGCTTGGACGACGGACAGGCGATCCCAAGGAACGCAGTGGCGTTGACCTTCGACGACGGGTACCGGGACAACTATGAACTTGCGTTCCCAATCCTGGAGAGCTTTCAAATCCCAGCGACCGTCTTTCTAACCACAGGGTTCGTCAATCGTGAGGGTCTGTTGTGGAATGACAAGATTTCTTACGCAGTGAAGCACACCCGGAAGAAATGCTTGACTTTCGGATGTCAGGACACGGTGCACTTTCCTCTCCACACAGTCGGTGAACGGCTGGTGGCCACGCGAACGATCCTGTTCCAGCTCCTCCATGATCCGCACGCTTGGAAGCTTGCTTTAACTGACGCCTTGCTCAAGGACTTGGACGTCCATGACTTTGGAGATCTTTGGGACTCGATGCTGACCTGGGACCAGATACGGCGAATGAAAGCCAAAGGAATTCGCTTCGGTGCCCACACCGTAACTCATCCGATTCTCTCCCGTCTTCCCCTGGAGGAAGCTCGGCGAGAAATTCTGGAGTCCAAGGAAGCTATTGAAGCCGAACTGAATGAGCCGGTCGAGCTATTTGCCTTTCCGGTTGGCCGGGCAGCAGACTTCAACTCGAACCTCAAGAAAACGGTTAGCGAGCTTGGCTTTCGAGCAGCGGTTACAACGATCTTCGGGACAAATACCGGCGAAACGGATCGCTTCCAATTGCGTCGCGTGGGCCTGGATGAGCCCGATCTCGCTAGCTTTGCTGTCAAGCACTGCTGGTATAAATTGGTGATGTAGCCGGTTTCCCCTCTTCTTATGCGTGATTATCTCGTCGCCGCTATAGTTCTCAGCAGCTTGCCCCTCGGACTGGTCCGACCCTACTACGGGGTCTTGATCTATGCTTGGGTTTCCTACATGTATCCCCACCTCCTGGCTTGGTCGTTCGTCCGGGATTGGCCGGTCGGTAAGATTGCCGGAGCGAGTGCCCTGGTTGGCGGCGTCATCAACCATGACGGAGACTTTCAGCCGTTGCGCCAGCGGGAGAGTCTTTTGATGATCGTGTTTATGGGCTGTTTCACGTTGTCGACACTGTTTGCCATATA
>JAKEER010000405.1 GCA_022616615.1 Acidobacteriota bacterium | reverse complement strand
TGGACCTCTCCAGCGGTTACGTGTCGGTCGAGCGAATCGACGGCTACGCTCCGTTCCATGCCTATGCTGTCATGCACAACCGAGCCAGCCCCGATTCCATTTTTATCCGTCCCTTTTCCGGAAGCTCCTCGCGACTGACATTCCCCGCAATCCCACGACCCGAGAATGGCTTCAGGAGTGAATTGCTCTTGAAGAATTCATCCATTCCTTTCCTGGGTGACAAGAAGGTGACCTTGTCATTTCACGCTGTGGAGCACGAGGCGTTTCCAGTCAAGGCGGAGATCGCATTGAAACAAAATGAAGAGAGAATGATTTCAGATGTACACGCTTGGCTCAGAGACTTTGGCTCCTCTATCCGCGGCCGTCCCTTTGAAGCCGTAAGAGGACCCTTGGTTGTGACGGTTGAAGATCGAACTGGTGGCGACCTGGGGACACTTTCTTTGGGAATGCGAGTCTGGGCGCTGAACAAGGGCGGTCCCTATGGTTTCTCCTTTCCGGCCGTTCCGGCAGAACGGGAGTCTCGATCGGCAACTTGGTTGTTCGGTTTGCAGCAGAATGCTGACACTCGCAGCAATTTAGCCATCGTAAACCTTGGAGCCGAACCCAATCGCTTCGCTGTTGAACTCTTCAACGGTGAGACCGGAAGGCTGGCCGGGCGAGTGGAAAACATCACGCTGCATCCACAAGGTTCGTTTCAACTGAATTCGGTGCTGGCCGACTACGCTTCTGGCGTGACTCAAGGCTATGCTCGTGTTGTTCCAAGCAACACTGAGCCCTTCATTACTTACGCTGTCATCATCGACGGCTCCCGCCCCGGCGAACGCACTGGCGACGGCAGCATCATCAATAGTTCACCGTGAGAGTAAGGAGGAGGTTGGGGCAGCGAAGCTGGCCCTGCAAAGAATGCGGAAGCCGCTCTCCGAGCGGCGATCTTGATCGGTGGCGAGGACTTCCAGGTCGCCGCTGGGACAGCGCCTCCCACATTCGGCACGGGATTTTCAGAGGAGTTTTTCATGCCGCACTGCGGCGCCACGTTTGATGAAAATTATTCCCCCTTAGCAAAGGGGGCGGCGCGAAGCGCCTGGGGGTTGTCCGTTTGGCTTTCCCAAACCCATCCAGACAACCCCCTGAAGGCTTTGCCTTCTTTCCCCCTCTTGTAAGGGGGATTTTCTTAGGAGTTTCCATCCGCTGCGGGGTGCCACGACCGGTGAGAATTCTTCGTCCTCGTCCTCGTTCTCGTCGTCGTACTCGGCATTTCTTCGAGGACGAGCACGAGTCGACGAGCACGATTTTCAAGAGAGTTATTATGCCGTCTTGCGGCGCCACCTCGATGAAAAAGCATGTAGCGCAGACCGTGCTTTTCGCGGTCTGCGGCTTTTCGCCTCCGAATTCGCCACAAACCGCAGACCTCCTTGAAAAGCAGGGGGTCTGCGCTACACGGTCTCTGGTATGAAGCTCAAAGGAGGAAATCATGAAAGCCCATCTCTACAGAACCATCCTTGCCACCGTCATGGCAATCCCACTGGGAGTCCTCGGTTCGGATCGCTTATTCGCGCAGGCCTGTGCCCCATTCCCGGCCGGTGTCGTGCCATTTGCCATGCTGCACTATATCTCGGCCCCCAATTCTGCAGGTGATCGATTGATGGCGGGCGAGATGGGAGGACGAATCAAAGAAGGTCAAATTCCATTGCCCAGCTTTCCAAACCAAAGATTTTGTGGTTCGGTGCAAATGGCTCCAGGATTGTTCGTGGAAGCCTATGTCCCTACACAGCGGGAGCTCGGCGGTGATTTCAGCGCCTTCGGTGTTCCGCTGGATCCAGCCACTCGACGGTTCAATCTGACTACTGGAGAGTTCCACATGGATCCATTCCCGGGCAATTTGATCCCAATTCGCTGGGGCTTCCGAGAAGACGACCTCACCCTCTTCGGCTTCCGTGTTTGGCGTATCCCATCCTCAGCCTTCTCCGTCACGCTGTCTGTTCCGATTGTTCTCTCCTTGGCCGGCACCAACAATTCCTTCTACACCTCCGAGTTGACCCTGGTGAACCGAGGAACTGCCGATCTCATGCTGGAGTTTACCTACGCTGGGGTCTTTGGGGAAGCGTGGGAAGAGAGTGGCAACGTGACTGACCATCTGCCCGCCGGGCAACAGCGGATATTGCCCGACGCCATTGCTTATGTGAAGTCACTTGGACTTCCTATCTCGACATCCGGCGGTAGCGGAGGAACTCTTACCGTTAGAGCGTCGGGGCTGGCGTCTCCCACAGATCTAGCGGCGACTGTGCGGACCACGACGGCTCTAGCTGAAGGTCGTGCGGGTTTGGCATATTCGGGCAACGGGATGTGGAAGACTTTTACGGGTGCCACAACTTTTTATGAAAGTTTCGATAGCCCGTACATTTGCGGACTACGCCAGAATGCCACGGATCGTTCAAATGTGGCCGTCATGCATGCAGGCAACCCGGAAGACGGCGTAGTCGTGCTCCGCTTAACCGTTACCTCCGGCAATCCACCATTTGAATCACGGACGCTTCCCGATATTGTTCTGGGCCCAGGAGGCTTCCATCAGATCAACGAAGTGCTCATCTCGAACGGTCTGTCGCTTTCCAATGGGTATGTGCGAGTCGAACGAGTCAGTGGTACCGCTCCCTACTACGCCTATGGGGTGATCAACGACCAGGTGAATTCGGATGGTTCCTTTGTGCCTCCTGTGTTACCAACGGATGGATACCCCGAGTTGCGCTTGACCATTCCCGTGATAGTGGAGACAGAAGCCTATACAAGCGAACTGATCCTAACGAATACGTCGGCAAGCCAGCAGAAAGTGGACTTTTCTTTTGTTGCCGAGGGAATCCAGGTGCAAAGCCACCGCGCCCATTTTTCCATTGAGCTTAGTGCCGGTCAGCAGCTTCTCCTGCCTAACTTTGTTCAATATCTGCGAGACCGGGGAATCCCTGGGATTGGACCCCGTGCGACAAACTACGTGGGTGCACTGATCGCAACCGTTCCGGCAAAGGACCGCGATGGAAATGACGGGCGAGGGGTATTCATCGGAGCTCGCACGTCCACGCCGAGCAAGGATGGCGGCCAGTTTGGGGTCTTTTATCCAGGTTTTCCGTTAGAACCCGACCGGATGGCCACGACGAGCGCCTGGGTTTATGGTCTGCAACAAAACTCGGAGACCCGCACCAACCTGGCCCTGGTCAATTCCGGATTGGCCGGTGGGGACCCCAACACGTTCAGAATCGAGCTGTTCGATGGTTCAAGCGGACAAAAGGTGAATACCATTGATGGCATCACGCTTGATTCTCAGGGGTGGGTTCAGATCGGAAATATCCTCAACTGGTATGCGCCCGGCACTGCCAGTGGCTATGCACAGGTGACCCGAATCACGGGGAAGAATCCGTTCATCGCCTACGCAATCGTTAACGACGGCGCCCAACCTGGCCAGCGCACGGGAGATGGCGCCTTCGTGCCGATGCAGCTCGATGTGCCACTTTTTGCGGCTGTTTCCAGCGGCGCTGGATACTGGGACTATTGAGGAGTCAACTCCGACCTTGGAATTCCGTTCCCCGTTGAAGGACGATCTAGTTTCTACATTTGTGGCCCAGGCCGAGGCTTGTTTGTGCCTCTTGATAAGGCAACCTGTGAACAAACTGAGAATCGGCTCCTCAGACGATGAGCGCGCGCAGGAGCGCCCGCTCCACCTCGCTGTCGGCTCTTTTCAGCATTTGCGAAATGGAGATTTAGGTTTTCAGGCGTTCGACGGCTTCTCCGATTCGCTGTACCGCTTTGGCGAGATTGCCCATGGAATTGGCGTAGGAGATGCGAATGTGTCCTTCTCCATATTCGCCAAACGAGGCGCCAGACAATACGGCCACTCCGGCCGAATTGAGCAGGTAATCGGCAAACGCGCTGCTCGTCATGCCGAAAGACTGGATGTTCGGAAAGACATAGAAAGCACCTGGAGGACAAAGACAGCGGATGCCGGGAACCGCATCCAGAGCCTTCGCGATGAAATCGCGGCGGCGTCGGAACTCAGCCACCATCTCTGAGACTTCGCTTTCAGCAGCTGCCAGCGCTTCCAGCCCAGCGATCTGAGTGAAAGGGGCAGTGCACGAAACGCTGTTGGTCACGAGTCGCGAGACATGGGCTTGCAATGAGGGGGGCATGACGCCGTAGCCAAGCCGCCAGCCCGTCATGGCATAGGTCTTGGAGAAGCCATCGAGGATCACGGTTTTTTCGAGCATTCCAGGCAGAGAGCTGATGCTGTGATGGCTGCCGTCGTAAATGATCCTGGCGTAGATTTCATCCGATAGCACCATGATGTCGCGCTCGAGGGCGATCTCAGCAATCGCCTCCAGATCACTTTTCATCAACAGGCCGCCAGTGGGATTCTGCGGGGAATTGATGATGATGAGCTTTGTTCGGTCGCTCACGCGCTGGCGCAGTTCGCTCACATCAAAACGAAACGCGAATTTCTCGAGCAGTGGCAGTGGAACTGGCTTTCCGCCAGCGAAGTTGATCATCGACTCGTAGATGGGAAAGCCGGGATTCGGATAAAGAACCTCGTCGTCCTCTTCCACGAGCGCAAGGATCAGATAGAACATGATCGGCTTTGCCCCGGGGGTGATCACGACCCAATCGGCATCCACGGGAATGCCGCGTGTCGTTCGAATGTCACGCGCCACCGCTTCACGCAGCTCGGGAATCCCGGCCGACGCACAGTAGTGTGTGTGGCCCTTCTCCAGGGCGCGTGTGCCGGCAGCCACGACGCTTTGGGGCGTTGGGAAATCAGGCTCTCCAATTTCCAGGTGAATCACTTCTTTTCCCTGGGCTTCCAGCGCTTTGGCCTTGACCAGCACCTCAAAAGCAGTTTCGGTTCCCAACCGACTCAGCCGTTTTGCCAGTTTCAAGCGATTTCTCCTTATGTTGGCGAAGGTGGGAGGCGCTGTCCCAGCGGCGATTTTGAAAGTCCCGAACCAAGATCGCCGCGCAGAGCGCGCCTCCCACATTTTCATCGACCGCCTATCCGCTCGGCAGTCCCAACTTCCACTTCAAGAAGTCTCCTCTTCTTCAACCAGCAACCGGTAAAGCTCTCGTCGAGAGATGTTCATTTCCCGGGCCAGCCGCTTCACAGCTTCCGTCTTCATCATTCCAAGGCCCTGTGTCATTCCAACCACTCGTTGCCGCAAGGCCGGAACATCCAGCGCTTCCAGAGAGCCCAATTCGCGAGTGCCCGGCTCGACGATCAAAACGATCTCTCCCTTCACAGTCTTCTGAGCGAAGTATTCTATACCCTCCTGAGGCGTGCCCGAAAACAGCTCTTCGTAAACTTTGGTGATCTCCCGCGCAATTGTCATCGGCCGTGGCCCCAGAATCTTGTCCAGGTCTGCCACCGCCTCCAGCAGGCGCTCCGGTGACTCAAAGAAAATGAGCGTCCGCCCCTCATCTTTCAGCGAGTTCAGCAAGGCAGCCCGCGCGCTTTTGCGCGCGGGTAGAAAGCCCAGAAACGAGAAGGCATCGCTTGCTCTTCCCGAAGCGCTCAGTGCGGCAATAAAGGAGCAAGGGCCGGGAATGGGGACTACTGGGATGCGGCGTTCTTGCGCCTGCCGGACAATGCGGTATCCCGGGTCCGAAATGCAGGGTGTTCCAGCATCACTCACCAAGGCGATCTGCTTGCCGCCTTCCAGTTTCTCCAGCAACAGCGCTGCCTTTTCAATCTCATTGTGTTCGTGGTAACTGGTGGTGGGCTTCCGGATCTCGTAATGCGAGAGTAGCCTCGCCGTGTGGCGAGTGTCTTCGCACGCAATCAGATCCACCTCGCGCAACACGCGCAGCGCGCGCAGCGTGATGTCTTCCAGATTGCCGATCGGTGTGGCAACCACATAGAGAGTTCCGGGCATGTCGAAGGCCTACAGCCGCCAGTCGCGAAGGCAATGGAGATCGTGCGTCACGCGCGGAGAATGAAGCCCTCCAGAATTCGCCGTGCGTTCGCAGTTGATCGTCATGAGTGTTCTCATTCCCCTCCTATTTTAGGAGGGGTTTGGGGTGGTAAGCGTCATGATCTGTCGGAAAGCGTGTGCCGCCCTGTCGCGACCGCGCAAAAGCCTTCAAACAACCGTTTATCCAGATGCTCTCCAAACGCATCGAAGATCAACCCGCTCCTTTGTCCGTAACAACCAATAGACTCCGGCGAACCGGAGAGGTAATGTATAGGAGAGCTTTGGCGTTCTGAGGAGGGTCCTGACGTGGGAACCCTTGACACACTTCATCATCTTGCCATGACAAAACCACAAAAAGCACTGTTGATTTTTCTGGCCTTCGCTTTTGCCAGCATCGTCTGGGTCTCGGCGCAGGAACGCAATGAGGAGGAGTTTGAGGGATTTGAGGATGGGTTGCTCGCCCTGGCCCAAGTCAGCGAACAGATCACTGTCAATCAGCTTTCGCTCAAGAGTTTTCGCTGCCAGGAAAAAATCTCAATTCTGGAGACCGACTCGAAGACGAAATCAACGCAACGGCAAGAATTCAGTCATCCCTATTCTGTTACTCGCAAACCCGATCGGCGGGTCAACGAGAAGTTGATCTTCGCCGAGTTACGCGCAGCCGGGCCAGAGGGCAGCACTGGGGGCGGGTGGGACCGCTTCCCTCTGGTCGACCAGCCCTTCACCGGGCGGTGGACAGAAGCATTCTCATTTGAAAACAGGCTGGCCAACGACTTCAAGAAGCAGCCGGCGGAACAAATTGACGGAAAATCTTGCCTCGTGTTTGCCTTTGAAACGGTGCCTGAAATCACTTCGATCAAGATTTCATTGCTAGGGCAGTCTGTGCCATTGAGGCAGCGTGGGCGCGTCTGGATTGACGCCAAGAAACACCAACTGGTTCGTCTGGCGGCCCGGCAGACCAAGCTGCCAAAGGGCTGCCGGTCTTATGAGTACCGGATCGACTTTCAACCCCAAAGGCTGTTCGGGCGAAGTATGTCGCTTCCCGCCCGCGCCGAACTGAAGGTTCAACTCAAAGAAAAGACGCTTGTGGTGCTGCAGCATTATTCGCAGTTTGAAGAAATATAACAAGTCCGCCGCCGCACGCCGACGGGCTGAGAGCAGTTGAAAACGGATTGTGAGTTTTGAGGTTAGAGACTCTTTCCGACAACCTGTTTTTGCAACGCTGGTTTCTTGTCAAATAGGGAGGAAAACAACAGCCAACTGGCAGGAAGAAGCACCAAGGAATAGGTGATGAATTTCCCGTACTTTCCGTCCGGACCATAAGGTTCCGTGACTGCGTGCAAGTAGTCGCTGTTGGGCAGCAGCGAAGCCTCTGCCAGTTCATGGAAGGAATAGATCAGCAACTGGACGACGAAGACCAAGAGAAAAATTGCGGTGACCTGAAAGAATCTGCTGAGGTTCACACGGTGGCCGAAACGAGTCCAAGAGAAAGCCATCACGATGGCTGCGAGCACGCCCAGGAGAGCTCCAACCAGCATCGACCGGGCTGCGACCTGAAACATCAGCGAACTCAATAACAACGCTGTCTCAATTCCTTCGCGAGAGATCATCAGCACCGTGAAGAAGAACACCGCCCAATAGGCGCCGCGGCCCTCTTTACGCGTTGAGGCTTGTTCCAGACGATTTTCAATGTCCTTCTTGACCGTGCGCGCGTGACGCCACATGTGCACCGTCAGCGATCCAACAAAGATCGCGGCTGCCAGGGAAAGCACGCCCTCCCAGAAAGCCTGATTGAAAGCCACTTGGTAAAGCAAGATTCCGGCGGCGGCACAAACAATCACCGAGGTGGCGATGCCCCAGTGGACAGCCGACTCCAGCCCCCGGCGGCCACTCTTTCGCAGGAAGGCGATCGACAATCCGACAATGAGGAAAGCCTCCATACCCTCGCGCAGGGTGATCATGAATCCTTCCAGCACCTCGAACCTCCGTTGCATGTTTCGGAATTTGTCTCGCTACACCGACGCCGCGTTCGGCTTCCTATGAGAAATGAGATGAAAATGAAAGTCAAGTTCATAAACGCGCTCAACGCGCTCAACGGGCAACTGCAAGGCGGCCTCCGTGGGTCGGCGGAACTAAACAGCAACAAACCGCTGAGGCTCCGGAACCTGCAAAACTCCAAACTCTCTGGCGAGTCCATGAATTTAGTTGCATTTTGGTTTCTCAACATTATAGTATTCCGGCTCTAAGTGGGCGCGAGCCCACTTTTTTGTTGTTCTGACGTTGCTCTCAGCCAGTCTTCCCGCTAGGGATTTTTCACGTTGGTTGACCTGGATCGAACAAAAGCCCTTATCCAAGAAATCGTCGCTGCTGAAGGATTGGAACTGGTGGATGTGGAGTTCAAAGGCAGTCTGAACCACCGGATTCTGCGCATCTATATTGACAAGCCAGCCGGTGTTACTCATGCCGATTGTCAGCGCGTGAGCGAGCAAGTGGGAACAGAACTCGACGTTGAGGAGCTGATTCCAGGGGGCTACACCCTGGAGGTTTCCTCCCCCGGCTTAACGAGGAAACTGACTGCAACGAGAGACTTTGAAAGATCTTGCGGCCGCCTCGTCAAGCTGCAAACCAAAGAGCTGGTTGACGGTGCGCGGAATTTTCGTGGAGTGCTGGCTGAGTTTGACGGGCAGGTGCTATCGGTTGCGCTAAAGAGTGGGAAGACGGTGCGAATCCCCTTGCTATTGGTTTCCAAAGCCAATCTAGATATTGATTTTTGAAGGGAAGACCCTGGGGAGTGGTTTGAATGACAACAAGTGTGTTGTACCAACAGATCGACCAGCTTAGCAGGGACAAAGGGATTGATCCCGCGATTGTGGTCAGCGCCGTCGAAGACGCGGTGCTGGTGGCCACACGGAAGTACTACAAGTCAGTGGAGGATCTGCGTTCCACGTTCAACAAAGACACCGGGCACGTGGAAGTGTTTGCGATCAAGAAAGTCGTCGAGACGGTCACCAACCCGGCGCGTGAAATCTCGCTGGCAGGCGCCCAGAAGATCGATCCTGAGGCGCAGCTCGACGGTGAAGTGAAGATCCGGAAACCGACCGATGTTTTGGGGCGTATTGCTGCTCAGACAGCCAAGCAAGTCATCTTGCAGAAGGTGCGTGAGGCCGAGCGGGACAGCATCTTTGCGGAGTACACTCAGCGCATCGGCGAAGTAATCACCTGCATGGTGAAGCGTGTGGAAGGCGGCGACCTCATTCTGGACTTGGGAACTGCAGAAGGGCGCTTGCCCAAACGGGAACAGTCGCGGCTGGAGAATTTTTCACCCGGAGACCGCATCCGCGGAGCCATCGTGCGCGTGGATAAGACGACGCGAGGGCCGCAAGTGATCATATCCAGAATCGATTCGGCGCTGCTCATGAAGTTGTTTGAGATGGAAGTGCCTGAAGTTTATGACGGCACCGTCGTCATCAAAACAGCTGCGCGAGACACGGGCGAGCGTTCCAAGATTGCCGTGTATTCAAAGGATAAGGATGTGGACCCGGTGGGCGCTTGCGTCGGCATGAAAGGCTCGCGTGTCCAGGCCATCATCCGCGAGCTGCATGGAGAGAAGATCGACATCATCGCCTACTCCGAAGATCCGCCGCAGTTCGCTATGAATGCTCTCAGTCCGGCCAAGATCAGCCGGGCGAACGTGATCGATCCGATTGAAAAGCACTTAGAAGTGATTGTGGAAACGGACCAGCTCTCCCTGGCTATTGGCAAGAAGGGTCAAAATGTCCGGCTGGCAGCCAAGCTCACAGGCTGGAAGATCGACATCAAGAGCGAGGAAGAGAAGCGCGCAGAAATCGAGGAGCAAATGGCCCAGTTGTCTGCCCGGACGCCGCTTTCGGAGCTGCCGGGATTGACGCCCTCCATTCTGCAGAAGCTCGCGGACAGCGGCATTGAGACGATCGAGCAGTTGGCAGATACACCTATCGCAGAATTGACAAACATCAAGGGAGTCGGTCCCAAGAGCGCAGAAAAGATCATCGAGTCTGTGAAAGATTATTACATGCAGTCCGAAGCATCCGCCCCCGAAGAAAGTGCCGACGGGGCAGCTTCGCAAGTGGCAGGGACGGCCATCGTTGAAAGCCCAGCGACTACGGATGAAGTTCCCGTTGAAACTGCGGACACAGGCAACTTGCCCGAACCGGATTCAAGTCCCGGAATGGAGTCTGAAAATGCCATAGACGACAAAGAAAGCAAACAGGAGGAGTAACGCCCGGTCAAGAACCGTGGCGTGCAGAACTGCGTGGCCGATAAGAAAAGAATTTTCAAGTTAGCTGAAGAACTCAAGATTGAAGCGCTGGAGATTATCGCCTACCTCAAGAGCGAGGGTATCGAAGGAATCTCGGCCGCCAGTCACGTCGACGGAGAGCGCGTCCAGGATATTAAAGACCACTTCTCCGGGAAAAAGGTTAAGAAGAAACCGGCGAAGCCTGAGCCTGCAGTAGAGGCGAAGACCGTTGTGGAGTCGAAGCCACCAGCCGAGCCTGTGGCCGAAGCTCCGAAACCGGCGCCACCGCTAGAAACTATCGTGAAGGCTCCCGAGCCTAAGGTGGCTGCCAAGGAGCCCGAGGCAAAGCCGGCTGAGGCTCCTCCCAAGCCGGCGGCTCCAGCAGCCCCGGCGCCTCCAGCTTCCCCAACTCCGATCGCTCCGGCCGCGCCGCCCAAAGTTGGCGAGCTACCGATTATTCGGCCTCCAGGTCCACCGGTGGCCCCAGCCGCCTTGGCGCATCCGCCTCGGCCCCGGCCCGGGGGACCGGTTTTGGCTCCCGGAGCTAAGCCAGCAGTTCTTGCGCCGCGCAAGCCTTTGCCCGGAGGCGCGAGCACTCCTACAGAAACGATTCGTCAACACATCGGCATCAAGCCGCGAACTTTCACTCGCCCCGGAGGGCTACCGCGTCCGGGCGGAACTTTTCACCCGCCGGGAAGTCCACGTCCCGCTGGGAGTCCCGGGGGAGCTCCCTCCACCGGTTTTCGTCCCCGCCAGGCGGGGTCGGCTCCAGCCCCAGCCGAGGGGTCTCCCGCGGCGG
Organism: Acidobacteriota bacterium; assembly: GCA_022616615.1. Lineage (GTDB taxonomy): Bacteria > Acidobacteriota > Terriglobia > Versatilivoradales > Versatilivoraceae > VFZK01. The sequence continues at coordinate 6,590 of JAKEER010000405.1, read as the reverse complement.
CGCGCGATCACCGCGGCGGCAGCGCCAGACCCCGCGGGCCTTACCGCGCTCCCCAGACCCAGGAAGGAAAACAAGATCTGCGACGAGGCGGAAGGGCGCCTCTCGCTGTGATTTCGCGCCCCGCGCCGTTTCAGCCCTTGCCGGTTACCAAGTCCATCACATTGACGGAAGGAGTCTCTGTGAAGGAACTGGCTGAAAAGCTGGATATCAAGGCCAAAGACATTATTAAACGGCTTCTGGACAAGGGAATGTTCGCGACCCTGAACCAGGCATTGGACGAAACGCTGGCGATCGATCTAAGCCGCGACTTCGGAGCCGAAGCTTCCATCATCTCGTATGAAGAGGATGCCGAGTATGAGGCCATTGCGGAAGAAAAAACAGAGAATGTCCATCCGCGGTCTCCTGTTGTAACGATCATGGGCCACGTCGATCACGGCAAGACCTCGCTGCTCGATGCGATCCGGGAAACGAACGTCACTTCAACAGAAGCGGGCGGCATTACCCAGCATATCGGCGCGTACCAAATCGAGAAAACCGACCGCACGATCACCTTCCTTGATACTCCCGGACACGAAGCTTTCACAATGATGCGCGCGCGCGGCGCCAAGGTAACCGATATTGTGGTGCTGGTGGTCGCGGCGGATGACGGCGTGATGCCGCAAACGCTAGAGGCCATAGCGCACGCCCGTGCCGCCAAAGTTCCCATTGTTGTCGCCATCAACAAGATCGACAAACCCAATGCGCAGGTGGAGCGCGTGAGGAAGACCTTGGGGGACAACGGTCTGCTGGCGGAAGACTGGGGCGGCGACACGGTTACCGTCGAGGTCTCCGCCAAGCAGAAGACAAACCTGGATCTGCTGCTGGAAATGATCCTGCTTGTGGCTGACATCCAAGGTCTGAAGGCCAATCCTCAACGCACGGCGATGGGCACGATCCTCGAAGCCAAACTGGACAAGGGGCGGGGGCCCGTGGCCACGGTGCTGGTGCAAAACGGCAGCCTCAACATCGGAGACTCTTTCATTGTGGGCGCCGTCACAGGCAAAGTCCGCGCCATGTATGACTACAGGGGAACGCAAGTGAAGTCGGCAGGGCCCTCCGTCCCGGTGGAGGTGCTGGGGTTGGAAGCCGTTCCACACGCAGGAGATCTGTTCCAAGTTCTGACCGATGTTTCGAAAGTCAAACAGATCGGAAGCTTGCGTCAGTTGAAGCAACGCGAAAGCCAGCTGGCCAAGACCTCCCGGCTCACGCTGGAGCATCTGCACGAACAGATGAAAGCCGGAGCCATTAAAGAACTGCCACTCATTCTGAAGGCCGACGTGCAGGGATCAGTCGAGGTTTTGTCTGAGACGCTGAGCAAGCTGGGCAAGGACAAGGTGAAGGTGAAAACCATCCACAAAGGGACGGGCGCCATCACGGAAACAGATGTGTTGCTGGCTTCTGCATCCAATGCCATCATCATCGGCTTCAATGTGCGCCCAGAGCGGAAAGCCGCCGACCTGGCCACCCATGAAGGTGTTGACATTCGCCTCCATACGATCATTTACAACATCACGAACGAAATCAAAAGCGCCATGGTGGGCATGCTGGACCAGCAATTCAAGGAAGCCTACCAGGGCACAGCAGCGGTGCGCGAAACCTTCAAGGTTCCCAAGGTGGGAGTGGTGGCCGGCTGTTCGGTCACCGACGGCAAGGTCACCCGGAATTCCCAGGTTCGACTCCTCCGCGACAACGTGGTTGTTTACGAAGGGAAGATCGCGTCGCTGAAGCGTTTCAAGGATGACGCTTCAGAGGTTCGCTCGGGGTTTGAATGCGGCATTGGCCTGGAGAATTTCGGTGACATCAAGGTCGGGGACGTCATAGAGGCTTATATCCTGGAGAAGTTGGCGCCTGAATCGCTCTGATGGGCGGTGAGTCCACTCTTCCGCATTCGAGACGATGCACATCGGCCTCCTCACGCTGGAAATCTTCATTCCTGACGCGCATTCGCTCAAAGAAAAGCGGTTCGTTCTGCGCAGCCTAAAAGACCGGCTGCGCAAGTTCAACATCTCGATTGCCGAGTGCGGGCATCAGGAGCTGTGGCAGCGCTCCACTCTCGGTATCGTCTCCATCTGTTCCGACCATTCGGTTCTCGAGCAGACGCTCAATGCCGTTGTTGCAGAGACTGAGAAGATCATCAACGGCAGCCTGAGCAGCTACCAAATTGAGTTCTTATGAAAACGCCGGTCCGCAGGCCCACACGCGTGGGGGAATTGATCCGCGAGCAAATCAGCGCACTGATGCCTGAGCTGCGCGATCCGCGCATCGGGCTCGCCACCGTGACAGAAGTGAAGATGAGCCCTGACCTGAAACACGGGCGGGTCTACGTCAGTATCCTGGGTGGCGCCGAGGAGCGTGCCAAGACTTTGGCCGGTCTGAACAGCGCCGCTTCGCACCTCAGGCACGAGATTGGCGCCCGTCTGCGGTTGAGAAATACTCCAGACCTTGCGTTTTTCTACGATGAGTCCATCGAATACGGCGCCCGGATTGAAGAGTTGATCGTGAAGACCAAACAGCCACCGGAATCGGACTGAATCATAGGCTTTGACAGGCCTTAGCCAGGCCGGAATCAAGAGATCCTCTGGCTCCTCGTCGGAATCTAAACTTCATCTCCCTCAAGAATTTGTTTCCACTCGACGGGTTTTTAGTTATTGACAAACCGGAAGGGATGACCTCGCACGATGTTGTCCAGGCTGTGCGAAGGCGCCTGAAGGTGCGCAAAGTCGGACACCTCGGAACGCTTGATCCCATGGCAACAGGGGTCTTGCCGCTGGCCCTCGGCAAAGCCACACGGCTCGTTGAGTTTCTCAAGGGGGGCAATAAGGTTTACGAAGGTACCATCCGCCTAGGGTTTTCGACCGACACGTATGATCGAGAAGGCGTGCCCGCTTCAGAAACGGTGGTTCCTGGCGTGACTCAAGAGCGACTGACGCAGCTCGCGGTAGAAATGTCAGGTGAACGACAGCAAACGCCGCCGCCCTTCTCCGCGAAGAAGATCCAGGGCGTCAGGGCTTACCAGCTCGCAAGGCAAGGAAAAACCGTGCCCCTGGCCGCCCAACCGGTGCACATCGACGCACTTAACTTCGCCTTGTCCACGTCCACGACTGATGAAGTCGAGCTCAGGATTCGCTGCTCGGCAGGAACGTATGTTCGTTCTGTGGCCCACGATCTCGGACGAAGACTCGGATGCGGAGCCCACCTCGTCAGGCTCCGCCGCACTGAATCGGGGGAGTTTTCTCTCCAGCAGTCTCTTGCGCTCTCGGATTTCATCGAGGCAAGCCCCGCGGACCTGTCAGCCCGGTTGATCCCTCTGAGCCGCGTCTTGACTGAGTATCCCGCTCTTCAAGTAGACGCCGACACTCAAAAGGCCATCGCACTCGGGCGCGTCTTTTGGTGGACCGTAAGTGATGGCGGGAAGAGCGGTGCCAGCCTCCTGTATCGGGTTCTTTCAGCGGAAGGACAACTCATTGCACTGGCCAAGCCGTTGTCTTCGTCTGATTTGAATGATCCGTCTAAACCAGGTTTTTCCAGCTTCCACCCTTCCGTCGTCCTGATCACAGCAACGGACCGCGCTTCTGACTGAGGACAGAAGCTGACTGAAAGGGTCTTCATCCACGAAGACCCTTCACCTCCAGGGTTGCCTGCAAAGCGCAGTACCATAGATAACGACCAAATAGCTCCACAGGCCCGCAAGCAAGAAATGGATCGTTGTGTTTCTCCCGTTGCCCTTCCACAAACTGGAGTCATAGACGCAGAGCTGCACGATCAGGCGCAGGAGCCAGAAGAGCACAAACCCGCTCAAAATGGCTTTTGACAAGGGATGAGGTTGAAGCAGAGCGGGAGCAAACACAAACGAGAGCATCCCAAATAGGATGAGAATCAGCACGATGAAAAGGCAGTGCACCCAGAAGATTTGACGGTTGAGCAGCGAGAGCCGCTGCAGTTCTTCGTTCCAGCGCAACCGCTTTGGAAAGAAGACATGAAGAAAGCTAGCAGGCACAATAAGACTCCAGCGATCTTGAAGTGAAGGTCCAAGTTCATTGGCGTTTCTCCAAATAAAAGACGCGGACAAACGGTGTTATTGAAAACTCCTGTGCGATCTCGAAACCAGTTTCCTTGGCAAGGCGCAGCCATTCACGCTTGGAGAAGAAATGCAGGAAGCCCGGGCCAAAGGCAAAGAAGTTGGGAAAGTCGCGGAGATGTTCCACCAGCAATAGGTGCCCGCCGCGTCGTAGCGTCCGCAGCATGTCTCGGAAAAACAACAGGCGGGACTTTCGCCGCCGGACTTCATGTGCAGCAAAGATCAGGAACAGCGCGTCAAATTGCCCGTCTCGAAACGGCAGGGATCTGAAATCTGCCCGGAGCAACGGCAAGTCTGCTGACGCCGAACGTTGCGCGCGCCGAATTGAGCCTTCAGTCATGTCCGACGACCGAAAAACATCCACTGCGCTGGCAACCCCCGCCGGAAACATCCCACGCAATGCGAAGCTGGTTTCGTCCAGCCCAGCATGGATGTTGACCCAAGCCCGAGGGCGCAGGTCAAATCTCTCAGCGATCCATTGCCATCGATAGAGGGGTGAGCGGTCATAAACATAGTGGGAGACTACCAGCGAGCTACCCGTCCAAAACAGAGCACAACTAGCCCCGATAAAGTACATCAGCCTCCAGACACCGCTCAAAAAAAGAAGCTCCATACTAAGCAGCATCACAGCCTGTGCTGCCACTGCCGCCGCGTACAAGGTCCAGTTGAACCTGAAAATCTGCTTCATACCTTGAAACCTTCCTCGCATCACAGCGAGCGGCGCCGCAGTCATCGTAGGCCTCCTGGCAACGGTTCACGCAAGCCACGCTTCCATCGGTAAGGCAGATTCTCCAAGTGATACGCGCTTGCAAGTACAGGCTTGGCGCTATGGAACGGAGCATGCCGGAAGAAGGTGTTGCGCAACACGTGAACTTTTACCGGTTGCGGGTTCCAGTGTCGACGAACCCCTTCGATGCGCACGATCGAATGGGTCTCAGGCTCGTAGTCGAAGGTAAACGGCAGCGGACCGGCGAATCTCTTGGCCTCTTTTAGGCAGGGAAAGGGAGAATTATCCGGAAGCGGGGCTGGCCGGCTGTTCAGATCGGCTACCAAGCTCAGATCCGCCTCTCCCTCGGGGGTCTGAATGTCAATGCGAAGCACTCCGTTCGACTCTTCAAGGCGGGCTACTGCTTTCCGGTAGTGATAGTGAGTCAACAGATTTCCGAACAAGACCATGGCACGACGATCGGTATCGCTGCGCAGAATTCTCAGACCACGCAGTGACCGGCCTGAATGAGTTTGAAATCGAGCGAGAATGCGATATCCAGTGAGTAGGAAATCGGCCCCGAGCCTTTTCGGGAGACCTGTCGGTCGCAACCCCTGGGTCTGAACGGTCGCAATGGCCACAAAACCGAGATCCCCGTAAGAATCGGGAACCAGACCAGGAGGCAGAAGCGGCTCCAACAGGGCCTTTGGAAAGGCGTACGTCAGTATCAGCGAATGACGGAAGAAGGCAGAGATCGCGATCGGATGCCGTTTTAGCCAGTGGAACATGATGACCTCTCATTCACTCGCGATGAAAAGGGCACTCGTAGCCTTTCGCCGAAATGCGGCACGTGAACCCGTTCCACTACAACGCGTCCCCACAGCATGGCACGGTCGCGAGCTGCCCAGACCTCTTCATCTTCGTTGTTGGGCTCAAGAAAGCTTCGAAGAACAAGCACGGCTCCCGGTGCCGCTGTGCGATAGATCGCCTCAAAGAGCCGCTTTCGATAGGAGCCGGAAGCGCCGTCCAGTATGTTTGAAAGCGCAAAGCCGTGGAACGAAGCTGGCGGCCTGGCATTGAGATAGTCGGCCGCATCGGCACAGACCAAGTTGACCGGATAGTCTGGAGCTCGCAGAGGTGCTTCCCCCGGCGCCTCGCAACCCAGCAGCATTCGCCAGGCGTAAGGGTTGCTGCGATTGGGATGGGTCTGCCAGCCTCGCTCCAGTCGCCGCGAATGACTTCAGCGAAGCCTTGCGGCAGAGTCTGCACAAGAAACCGGCTGTAAACCGACTGTAGCAGCGTTTGACCCAGCGCGAAGTCGAGCGCCTTGCGCCAAACCGCGTTGTCTAGACGGGATCTCCAGAAGCCGATCTGTTCCTCTAGATTCTCCAGATTTAGAAACGCGAGGAGATCCCTTCTCGAAAGACCCAGCCAAGGCAGCGCACGCCGGCCCCAAGCCAGAAACCAGTCGACCGAGCCCCGGCGGAACGGGCCTCCTTTAAGGCGGCGTCTAACATAGTCGATCTGGACCGGATTTAGGTCCACCGCCGTAACCGAATGGCCAAGTGCTGCCAGTGCCATCGCGGTGCAACCGGCAGAAGCGATACAAAACACGTTGGCTCCTTTAGGAAACAGTGAGGCTTCAACAGTCCAATCCTCATGCATTCTTCCGAAGAGCAGTTTGGGACGGCCGGCAAAAGCATCCAGCCTTCCGTTCTCCCAAGGTGTTTTCTCTTTCTCAACCAACAGCATGGGTATTCTCCTTTG
>JAKEER010000404.1 GCA_022616615.1 Acidobacteriota bacterium | reverse complement strand
TACGCGGCTACCACCAAGCGCAGGTCACCCCGGAAGAGCCGAACCAGCCAAGCCAGGTAGGCCACACCGCCGCGAATGTTGTCCTCGATATCGAAGCGATTCCGTACGCCAAACCTTACGGCGGTGGCCGGCATGAGCTGCATCAAGCCGACAGCTCCCTTGGATGAGACAGCGTGTGGCGACCAGTTGGACTCGACCTCGATCACGGCTTCGACAAGCTCCACGGGAACCTGATAGGAACGCGAATAGCTCTCCACATGCTGCGCGGCAAGTTCACGCACAGTAGTAGGTTGTGCGCTGCACGCTAAAGGTACCGCGAATGCGATTAAGGCGAGAGCGAGTTTGGCGCGTTCTTTCAATGACTGTCTAGCCCGCCGCTGCTGGACGGAGTAGTTTGTCCCGGTACATCTTCGAATCGATGATCAATCCCTCGAACCCCTCTCGCAGCAGAAGCCGCCCGCGGTCTGCTTCGGTCTTTGCCAGTAGTGGCAGCAACACGTCCCGCCGCTCCGGCATGATCTCTTTGACCCCCAGGAGGCGAAGCGCTTCTGCCAGGTCCAACATTTCCGCGATGGACGGAGGCTTCTCCATGTTCCATCCGCGCAGCGCGTGAGCGAGCCCAGCCATTTGCCCGAGCAGGGCCGGTTCCTGGCTTTCGCTCCGCACTTTGAGAATCTCGATCTCACGCTCGACCGTGGGGTATTCGAAACGCAGATACATACAGCGCCGGCGCAATGGGTCACCCAGGCGGCGTTCTTCGTTCGAACTGAGAACCACGAACGGAACGGTCTCCGCCTTGATTGTGCCAAGCTTAGGGACGGTCACTTGCCAGGCGCTCAGGATTTCCAGCAGCAGAGCCTCGAATGCGTGATCAACCTTGTCGAGCTCATCCACCAAAAGCACGCACGGTCGATCTCTATGACGAAGTGCTCGAAGCAGCGGCCCTTCGGAAAAGAAATCCAGTGAGTGCAACTGCTCCCGAATGACACACCAGTTCTGTCCTAAGCTCTCCTTCTCGGTCTCCAGGAAGATCCTCTGCAGAGACTCATCGAACTTTCCGATGGCCTTTTCTTCGGTGATCCCTTCGTAGCACTGAAGGCGCTCCACGGTTGCGCCGCCCGCGGCGGCGACTGCGTAGGCAAGCTCAGTCTTACCGCAACCGGGAGGACCTTCGATCAGAAGTGGCTTCCGCATTCGCGCTGCCAGGTAAACCACTTGCAGCGTGATTGGGTCGATCACGTACTTGGCTTCGCGCAGCTTTTGAGCTAGCTCTTGGACAGAATTGAACACGTAGCCCGCCTTTTGTGGGGTGGGAACATAGCGCAGAACCACACAGCTTGCACTCACGTCGACATTGTTTCTTTCAACTCCACGCACATGGATGACCATGTCATGGTAATTGCGAAGCACTACGCAGGGTGACTCACCTGCTCCTAAACACCTTCAAAAACGGAGAAACGCTGGGAGGACGTCTCGGCACAAGACATGGACGACGAGATTACTCGCGATCCCAGACTAAGCTTTTCCTGCCGATTTCACGCTTTCTGGCTAACTCATGTTTTGCGACAAGACGGGGCATCATCTCCTGGCGTGTGGGGTTATTTGCACCGGTTACAAGACTCATGGCTAGCGCCTCGTTGAGCCTCCATGGTTCCTTTCTTTGACAATTTCGTGAGCCTGACCTACAAGCCGCGTCATGCAAGCGGCTATGGACGCCGGCGCCTTGTTCAGGATGGTGCTGGTCAGCCGCCGGACTGGAGAGGGCGGATGGCCATTCACCCCGGCGTGCGGCCAGCCAGCTCTTGAGCCAACGTGTCTGGCATTGCTGGCGCTGCACTCCCGGCAAGGCACAGCCCGAGATCGTGCCACCCAGTTTTTGCTTGGTGCGCAGAACCCCAACGGCAGTTGGTCGGCATTTGCCGGCGACGATGCTGAGGGCTGCGGGCTTACGGGGCTGGCTCTTTTCGCACTCCTGCGATGTTGGGTTATCTGTGAGCGGACTCATAGGGCTGCGGGCTGGCTGTTGAATCTGAAAGGCTGGGAGTCTCACTGGCTGTGGAAGTGGAAGTTCCGAACGACCGACCGCCGCGTGCGCTTCGATCCGGAGAAATACGGCTGGCCCTGGACTCCGGAGACCGTGAGTTGGGTCGTACCGACTTCGTATTCGCTACTGGCACTAAAGCATCTCTCGGCCCAACAGCAGGGTGACCTACTTCGCCTCCGCATTCAACGCGGTGTCGAGATGTTGCTCGACCGCGCCTGTCCGAACGGAGGATGGAACGCGGGGAATGGGGTCGTTTACGGCCAACCAATGACGCCGCACCTTGACGCAACAGCGCTGGCCCTTCTCGCTCTTGTGAGTGATCCCGCCAATAAACTCGTGGATGCGAGTCTGGAATGGCTCCATCGACGCAGCCAAACCTGTTTTGCGACTTGGAGCCTCTCGTGGGCCATCCTCGCCCTTCACGCATATGGTCGCTTCCCTGCGCCATTACTAGCTCGTCTGGTAGAGATCTCCGACCCGAACAAGATTCGCGATTGCGGCACCCTGGCTGTTGCTGCTCTCGCTCTCGACTGCGCTGATGGACGAAACGTTTTCCAGGAGTCCACGTGAGACTTGACCGGCGAACCTTCGTCGCGGGCTCGGTCGGGCTGGCCGCCGGCGGGGCGATGACGGCATTGCTCCTTAAACCCAAGTACAAAGTAGCTCGCAAGCGGCCCGAGTCGCGCGTAGCGATTCTTCATGCCGATTCCTACATACAGCAGTTGGAAATGGTTCTCCAGCGCGGGCTGGACTTGTTCCGTCTCGATGTTCGCGGCAAGTCAGTGCTGTTGAAGCCCAATCTGGTG
>JAKEER010000044.1 GCA_022616615.1 Acidobacteriota bacterium | reverse complement strand
CGGCGGGAAGGGCTTGTGGAAATCCGCTGCGAGGGGGATCCGGCTGCCGAAGTCGGACCAGCTCTTTTGGTTCAGCGGGCGGTCATCAAAGTGGTTCCGCACGTAGGTGAAGCGGAACTCGTTCAGCAGGGAAGGCGAGACCATCCAGTTCTCCGTGATCACGGAATTGTACTGGTGGTAACGCTGAGTATACTCACCATAGCCGGGGATCTGACTGCCACCATTGAACGGGTTGAATCTTGAGTTGGTCAAATAGAAGAAATTCCCGCTGAGCCGGTGCGAAGCGCCCAGCAGGTAGTCGAGCTTGCCCGTCACCTGGTGTTGATCTGAGGGCGTGCTGCGCAGCGCCTCAAGCCTGCCATCCGGTGTGTTCGGGAGCGGTACCTCCTGACTGATGATCTTGACGGCCACAGGGTCGAAGCGGTCTGCCGGGATTATCCCGCCGGGAAACGGCTGCCGGGTGACCGGGTCCACCGGACGCTGCCCTGGGGGAGAAGTGGAGAAGTCACCCCTGCGTTCCGCCTCCGTGGGCGGGCGCCCGGTATTGCGGAACTGAGTCGAGCGGATGATCAGGCTCTCCCAACTGCCGAAGAAGAACATGCGGTTGCGCATAGCCGGACCTCCGAGCGAAGCGCCGAACTGATTCTGACGCAACGGAGGTACAGTGGGCACAAAGAAATTGCGCGCGTTCAACTTGTCGTTCCGGAGAAACTCGTAAACGGATCCATGGAACTCGTTGGTTCCCGACCGCGTGACGACGTTTACTACCGCACCCGCCGAGCGTCCGTATTCGGCGTTGTAATTATTCGTGATGAGTTTGAACTCCTGGATTGCCTCCGGATTCGGCGCGGCGTTTCCGCCGTTGCGCCAGTGCGAGTTGTTGGAGCCACCGTCCATCAGGAAAGTGCTGTGCATGGTACGGGAGCCGTTCACGCGCAGCGTGCTCCCGCTGCGAGTGTAGACCGTTTCCGTACTGGCTGACGTCACGCCAGGAAGGATCGAGGCGAGGCTGTAGACGTTACGGCCGGAGAGCGGCAACTCTCGAATGCGCCGCGAGTCTACCAGCGCCCCCATCTGCACCTGATGTGTATCAACGAGCGGAGCGTCTCCGGTCACCTGCACGGTCTCGGTCACCTCGCCGATGGCGAGCTGGATATCGACCCTGGCGTTACGGTTGACGTCGAGCACCACGCCCTCGCGCACGAAGGTCTTGAATCCGCTCATGCGGGCTTCCACCTTCCAACTGCCGACCGGCAAGGCCGCAAGCAGGTAGCTACCGCTCACGTCACTCGCGGTTGTTCGGCGTTCCCCAGTCCCAAGGTGGGTGGCCGTGATTTCGGCGCCCGCCACCCTTGCCCCGGCGGGGTCGGTGATCTGCCCCAGGAGGGTTGCCGTCGCCGTTTGGGCATAGGCCCCGCCGCAGGCCACCAGTACTCCGATGGCTGCCGCTAAGACAGCTCGTATGCTTCCTGACATGATGTCCCCCCTCTTAATGAACTCCGTCGGCGACCCTCCGCAGAGCCTGCTCCAGCAGCTCGAACGCGCGATCGCGCTCGATTAGAAATTCTTCGATGTGCTTCGAAAGCCTTATGGAAAGAGATTCAGCAACCAGGTAACCGGTAAGTTCAACTTTCTTGCAAACTGCGTTCATCGTTCATGCGCGTTCGTTAGCGGCTATCTATTCCCGTGTCCCTGTGGTTCCTTTTTGGGCTCTGGCTTGTCTAGCTTAGCTGGGGCATCTCACCAATTCCAAAACCGGGGGTTTTGCAGGAGAATCGTGTCCTAACCTTTGACACCGCTGTTAATCAGCCATCCCCCATCCACCACAATGGCCTGACCCGTCAGTGAAATGACCACACTGCCCGATGTGAATCCAAACGCTGTCATGAGAGCGAAGAGCTTTTCATCCAGGCTTCTGCTGCCAGAAAACACGGCACTCCACTTGGGAATTTAGTCGCAGCTTAGACAAGCTCACGTGAGTGTGTCAATGACTCCAAAGAGTGATTTCCCCTCAGGGCCCCGTCAAGTCGCGAGCCCTCCCTCACGGTCGGGCTACTGAACGGATCCGAGGCTCAAATCAGTAGCCCGCGCGTCAGCAAGGGCTCTGCCTCGACTCAACGGCTTACGGGACTATGACGGGACCCTGGATTTCCCCTGGATGTCGTGTGAATTCGTTGCCCGCTGGAGTGCAGTCTTTGCCGGAGGTCTCTGGCTCCGTGCGACCGAGGCAAGATGTGGACTTGTCACTGCGGAGGGATTCCTACCGATCCACAATTCGGAGGTGTTCGGGCAGCGCAAAGCAGATTGGAACCTTGGTCGCAGGCTAAAAGCCCCAGTTTCCGGGAAACCGATCCAGAAAGAGAAATACTCAGCACACTTCGCTCAACTCCAAAACGTCGCGGCGAGTTGAGTGCGGTTGGAACAGTCTAGTTTGCTGAAGATGGACTTGAGCTGGGCTTTGACGGTGTAAATCGATTTGGAAAGCTCAAGGGCAATCTCTTTGTTGGTCCGACCGATTCTGACTAGGTCCACGATTTCCCGCTCAGACGGAGTCAGGCGAGAGAGTTCCTCGAATCGTTGTGGAGCCGAATCCAGTTTGGAGGCTGATGCCGGGAAGCCGTGCTGGCTGTGAAAAAACCTGACCACGAAATTAGGTTCGCTGACGATATCCTCCCGGGTCTCGATAATCTCAATGCTAGCTTCCAACCCTTCGTGAGTCCGATGAACAGAAAGTGATAGGGGAGACGACTCCGAGCCTTTCAGCCGCTGGCAAACCTGTAAGATATCCTTGGGTATCTCCTCAAAGAGATGAGGAGTTATCGTCCTGGCCTTGGCAAATCCCAAAACCCACTCTGCACACGCCTTACGACCTTCCAGGTTCACAAAGACGGTCTGTAAATTCCAGTCAAGAATCAAGACCGGCAACGGCAGAGACCGCAAAAGATTTTGCAAACAGGCGCGCGTCTGCCTCTCGCAATGGAGGGTGTAGAGGCGGTCGACGCCCTCACGAAGCATTTCGTGGAGGTGGCGAAAAAAGAGTTGCTCTGTCGGAGAGAAATCTGGTTGGGTCGCAGTGCGGCGCACGGTAAGGCCGGCGATGCGTTTGCCGGCCTTCCAGAAGTTCAACTTCATGAACTTGTCCCAACCCTCCTTGAGCATGAAGTGCTTCCTCCATTCCGCGACGCGTTTAGGATCTCCTTCCCGGAAGATGTCGCGAGACAAGCAAAGTTCTAATCCTGGGTGAGAGAGCAGGAAGTCTTGGGTCACATCGGCTTGAAACCGAGCCAGCAGGTAACGTGGGTCATGATTGATCGTTTTGGAATCGCGGACCAATGAGGGTTTGAAAACCTCCAGATTATGGAATTCGATCTTTGTGGAGTGATGAGGCAGAGCCTTCGCTACCAGCGAACACCAAGCTCTATAGAAGGAATCCAATCCACTCGATGTCTGCAACCGGCGCAGGTCACGCTGCAAATCAGTCTCATCAGCCGCTAGAATGTAGGCTTGCTCTCCCATTCGAAAACCTTCTGACAGAACCATGTCCAAGTGATTAGGATTGACGTCGGCAGAATACCACAATCGGCCTTGCGCTTCTACCTGCTCCTGCCGTCGGGGTGCAATCCAAAGTGAGGGACAGTAGAGACCGAGAGGGAATTCAGGGTGGATTGGACAACCTTGGTTGCCGCCATCTGGGAGTGTTCATTTGGAGAGAGTTCCGGGATGCCCCGAAGGGCGCCATGCCCCTCCTCAGCATGATGTTCCTCGGGTACGCCGCCGGATTGGTTTTAGGGGAATGGCCATTCTTTAGTATGATACCGATACGCGCGCTCAGCTACGATAGTCAACAGGAGATTGCATGACTGGAAGGCGAAATCAGGTACTTGCATTTCTTCTTTATGCCTTGGCTGCGCTTCCGGTGTTGGCGCAAACACAGGGCAGCCATGCGGTTCCGGTGATTTTTGACACGGATATAGGCGGAGACATCGATGATGCGCTGGCACTGGCAGCGATTCATGCGTTGGAGAGCCGAGCCGAATGTAAGCTTTTGGCTGTCACGGTCAGCAAGAACAATGCCTGGGCCGCGCCCCTGACGGATGCGCTCAACACCTTCTACGGCCGCGGCGGTATTCCAATCGGAATGATTCACAATGCGCCGGAATCGCCGGACCGGTACGGTCGAGCGATTTCTGAAGGCTCCCGATATCCCCACGACCTCGTCAATGTAAACGAAGCGCCGCATGCCGTCGACCTGCTGCGGCGCACGCTGGCTGCGGAGAGGTTTTGGCAATGGGGCGCCCGCAGGGGCGCCCTCCTCCGAGACGGGTTCTTCTAGAACAGCAGCTTCAATCCTAACTGAATCTGCCGCGGGGTCCCCTTCTGACCGAAGATAATGCCGAACGTCGAACTGGAGGGGTTGGTGTCCCAGGGCT
>JAKEER010000043.1 GCA_022616615.1 Acidobacteriota bacterium | reverse complement strand
GGTGCTTAGGTCCACAATAGCCAAATGGAGCATCGAGATGTCGCAGCTCAGGTAAGGAACGGGGTCCGTCTGGCCGGACTCGGCCTATTTTCGCTCCTGGTGGCCGGTATCTTCACGGTCGGCATACTGTACACGTTCTTCCCAGTGGGTCGATCGCGAGCTCTCGGGGGTGCCTTCTTGGCGGTATCCATACCAATAATGGTCATGAGCATGGAGAGGTGGATAAGACCGTTCTCCGGAGTTCTCATTCTTGCTGTTCTCAATGGGTTGATAATGCTTTCAACCGGCAAACTTCTACACGATTCGGGAGTTTCGGTCCCGCGATTGAACATGGTCGTTTTGATTCTCTTCTCGGTATGCAGTGTTGTGTTGTTACAAACATTCTGGGATCGCAAGCTGGCTGTGATTGATCGCATAGTTGTGATGGCCTATATCATCGACCTCGCTTTGCTCCTCGGATACAGCTCGACCAGAATCATGCCCTCGGGCACTGTGGGCCGCCTGCGCCTATTAGAGTTCATAGGTATGGCTCTTGGTCTTGGTTGCCTTCTTGCCGGTTGGGCGAATAATCGCTTCACATCTCGACGCCGTCGAGCCGACAAGTCGGCACCGAATGGAAACAGACATCACTAGTTCTTGATGTGATCCTTGAGTGTAGTGAGTCCCGGCCAAGTGGAAATCGTTGCGCGGGGAGTGATTTGCCCCACATTCGAGGACGCCAAAGCCTACACTTCGCGTTAACGGCAACCTGCTGAGCTTGACCGACGCGCGCGGCAACACCACCAGCTACACCTACGACAACATGGACCGGCTGGCGACGCGCACCGACCCGCTGCTGAACAGTGAGAGCTACCAGTACGACCTGGCGGGCAATCTGACCCAGTTCACCGACCGCCGAAGCAAGGTCACGAAGTTCACCTACGACGACAAACAACGACTCGGCTCCGTGGATTTCGGCTGGAATGGGACGAGCTACGAGAGCACCATCGCCTACACCTATGATGCCGTCGACCGGCTGACGCAGGTGGTGGATTCGCAGTCGGGGACGATTACGCTGGCCTACGACAACCTCGACCGGCTCACCAGCGAGACGGCGTCGCAGGGCACGGTCAGCTACACCTACGATGTCGTGGGGCGGCGCACCAGCATGACCGTAGCCGGGCAGCCGGTTGTCAATTACAGCTACGACAATGCGGACCGCCTGACGCAGATCGCGCAGGGGAGTTCTACGGTTTCCTTTGGCTACGACAACGCTGACCGCCGCACTTCGCTGACCCTGCCCAACGGGATCGACGTGAGCTACGCGTACGACGATGCGTCGCAGCCGACCGGCATGACCTACTCGCTCGGCGCCAACACACTGGGGAATCTCACCTACGCTTACGACATGGTCGGGCGGCGAACGGCCGTGGGCGGCAGCTTCGCGCGGAGCGGACTTCCTCAGCCTGTAACTTCGGCGAGCTACAACGCCAACAACCAGCTCACGCAGTGGAATGGCACAACGTTGACGTACGACACGGAAGGCAACCTGACGAACGATGGAACGAACACCTACACCTGGGATGCCGGGAACCACCAAGCTAGAGAGCGAGGAGTTGAGAAAGCGAGTGCTGCAGCGAAAAGGGATTTCGTACCAAATGATGACTTCGAGTTTGTTCCCAGCGAAGAGGATGTGGATTGGCATGAAAGGAGGATTCTCATTGACGGCCATACCATACGCGTCCGTGTCCTCCCGATACTGTTCGGTGAGCTCAAGCCCCGGGGGGCGGCGCTGCTGCGGGTGCCGGGAGCCAACGCCATCGGGCACATCGTTATATCAGACGGTTCCGGGGGCACAATCGAAGCCCATTCCTCCAGGAGAGGTGTGATTCGCAACAAAGTCTCCGGCCGGCGGTGGGATATGGGCATCTTGGTCCCCGGGATCCTGTACGAGGAAAACTCTGAAGACGTGGAGATAGATCCGCCCGAAACAATCGTCTACAGGCTGACAAAGCCGTTCATGAAGGGCACCAAGGTGAGAGAGATTCAGAGAGAACTCATGGACCTGGGCTTTCACCCCGGCGGGCTGGATGGGGTCTATGGCCCCGCGACGCAGGCCGCCGTGGTCGCATTCCAGATTGGCCGCGGCCTCGTGCCCGATAGAGAGGTCGGGCCGCTAACCGCCCGAGTGCTGGGCATCGAGTTGCCCCCGCCAGAGTAGCCAACCGAACTCGGAACCCGGCTAGAGGCCCAGCAGGCTAACGAACTCCGCGCTGGCCAGCACCCAAAAGTCGTCGGCCAAGCCCTTGGCCACGTACTCGTAGGGAAGCGTCCCGTAGCCGTCTGCGCCCCATCGGGTTCCCCAGCTGTTGCGAATCAGCAGGCGCCCCCTGGCGTCGTCGTAGCCGACGGCGACGACAGCGTGCCCGCCTTCCAGCTTGTCGCCAGCCTTGGGAAAAGGAATATCTCCGCTTTTCTGCACGGCTTTGTCCCAGAGCGAACTGTACACGGAGAATCCGAAGGCAAAGGGCAACCCGTTTGCGAGACTCCCCTTCAGCTGGCCCAGTAGCTTGTCGGGATCGGTGTCCCATATGCGGTAGTAGGTGACAGCTTGGTAGGCCTGACCGAAGGCGTAGCAGAACGCCGGCGGCTCGAGGTCATAGTTCTTCACGTCGTACGGCCAGTATTCCTCCGGACAGACCCCGAAAATCCGCAGTGCCTTCATGGTCCCGCGGATATAGGCGCCCGTGTCTCCTTCGAAGCAATACAGACGTCGGGTGACCTTGTAGAGAAATCTCCGCGAGGCATTCAGATACCCTCCCGCCGTCCGCCGCTGGAGATACTCGACCAAGCCAACCACAGCCTGGGCGGTGCAGGAACCGATCGTTCCCTGGTCCTCAATCGGCGAGCAGTGAGGGCGGAGGTCCACCGAGCCGGGCGCACCTTCCGCCCGAAGCGGGGCGGAACGGAATATCCCCTTGATCTTTTCATGCTCTGCGGTGAAGTCCCTGTAGTCGAAGATATCGGGCAGCCAGCCCGTCCCGAATGCGAGTCTGTTTCGTTCCGCGTAGATCTCAGCCTCTCCCATAGATAACCTCCTTCCGCCCAGGCGCCGGAGCCCATCCATTCCTTCTTTCTCTGGTTCCGCGGGCGCACAGGCGCTCTTGGAACGCGGGGAATTCTCCAGCCTCGGGCGGCGGAGCCAGACGGAAGCTTGCAATTTGCTTTCATTCCCAAGCACTGCTAGAATCCGCTCAACCGCACCGAACTTCTCCTGCCTGTCGAGCGGAGGGACCTATGTCGCCGGGCGACCGACTCAAGGAAATCCGGACCCATCTGGGTGTCACCACCCGAGAAGTCGAACAGAGGAGCAAGAGGATCGCCGATTCGGAAGGGAACGCCGAGTTCTACATTTCCAATGCTTGGATCACGCAGATCGAGAACAAGCAGTCAACCCCCAGTATTTACAAACTGTTCAGCCTCAGCGTGATCTACCGCACGAAATTCACCGATCTGCTCGCCCTGTATGGAGTCGACTTGAACCAGATTACGCGGCACCAGCTCTCGCTTCCCCTTCCGCGAACGCACATGACGAATCTCGAAGTCTACGACAATCAGCGTGCTGTCAGTTTTCCCGTGCAGTTTGATCCCAGCTTCAGGGCGGACCGGACGGCTCTGCTCTCGCGGATTGTCCAAGTCTGGGGAGAGATTCCCATCTCCCTGATCCAGCATCTCGACATCCGCCGCTGCAAGTACGGGTACATCGGGCTGGGAGATTTCACCCTCCATCCCCTGCTCCGGCCGGGCTCCTTTGTGCAAATCGACGACGGACAGAACCAGATCCGCAAGGTCGCTTGGCGGACGGAGTTCGACCGCCCGATCTATTTTGTGGAGTTGCGGGACGGGTATGCCTGCTCCTGGTGCGACCTGCAGGGGAGAAAGCTGACGCTTCTCCCTCACCCGCTCTCGCCCGTCCCCATCCGGCAGTTCGATTACCCCTCAGATGCCGAGATTGTCGGCCGGGTAACCGCCGTGGCTATGCGGATTGTGGATTCTCCGAACTCTTCGGCGGGCGAGCCCGCAAGATTGCCAGGGAAATCCTGAGATTGGAGAAGAGAAGCTCAGCGGCGAGCGCGGAACAGGGGCCGCCGGGAGTCAGTACCCGGTAGGGCTCCACTTTGGTCCAGAAGTCCGCGAACTCTGCCGTGTCCGCCGTAGACTGCGCGCAATACTGCTCCAGTTCTCGCAGGACATCTTCGAACGGCGCTCCGGCCAGCCCTTCAAAGACCTCCCGGTGGCAGGCGGCAAGAGCCGCCTCGGCAACGGGTTCTGAAAACATCGTCGCCAGGCCGGCGTGAAGGTAGCGGCCGCTGTTGTATTCCCGCGTGGAAGCAAGGTAGACGAGTCGGGCCATCTCCCCAGGGATGCTGGCCAGGGTGCGCTGTTTCAATTCGGAAACGGCGGCGTCAATGTCCATGATCTAGCTTGGCCGCCGCTCGGGTGAACACTCGACACTTTATCAGCATTGGCATTCCCTTACGACGCCTCAGACCGGAGAGGCCTGATGTCCTCCCTTCGGAACCGGGCCATGCAGAGTGAGATGTTCTCTGCCGTCTCGAGCGTGTGGTCGAGCAAGCGTCCGGCGGCAAACGGACCTCGCAGCCAGATAAACCACTGCATCATCCGGCACAGAACCAGAAAGACGAGGTAATCGAAGGCCAGGTTGCTCTCGACAAGCAAACGGACCCGGGTGTGGTGCCTGGCCACTTTTCGATAGAGGTCCACGATCTTCTTCACGGCGGCCCGCGTATCGCCAAGCCACAGCAGGGCCAGCCGGGCCCGTTCTCGTTCAAACAGGCGTTGAACATCCCGCGGGGCCCGGCGGCTCACAAACACCTGATCCTCCCGGGAAAAGACGCGCTCGGCAAGAACCCGCGGGGGAAGCTCGATATTCAGGAACTGCAGTATCTCGCGAGCAGTGGCAAGGTCGCGCCCGGACAGCTCCGACTGCGCCTCTCGCCGTGCCCACCACCACAGGAGGCCCAAAAGAGTCAGTGCAAGCGCCAATAAGAGGACGAGCTCACTCATGATCGCGCCGTCCTGGACAGGTAGGTTCGTGCCCGGGCGAGAGCCCGCGAAACCTGAGCGGCGAAGGCTTCATAATCGAACTCGAGCTCCAGGCGAGCCTTTGGTTTCGGGTTGGCCTCATACGACCACAGGCTTGCGCACCAGATCAGCAGCGTCAAATCATACGCGGCGGGCTGCAGATACTGCCACCAAGACTGGAATGACTTACCAAGATAAGCACGGAGCGTCAGGCTGACCACGCTGGCGCAGATGAAGACGCCGTATCCGACGATGATTCCCCTCAGGTTCTTGCCGATGGGGACTCGGTAATAGGCCACCAGAGCCACAATCACCAGCAAGAGGATGGCCTGCGCCGCTCGCAAGTCCCGCTCCAGCAGGGCCGACAGCGCGGACGCTGAAGATACTTCCCCGTTCACGATCACGGCCACCGTCTTTCCCACGATGCCAACCAAAACAACCAGGAGAACGGTCTGCGCGGCCCGCAGCACTCCGGGGCAATCCGCCAACACCTAGCTGTACACCACCCAGATCACGCCGTAACCCAGGGCCAGGCTGAGGAACTGCGTGTGCCAGTATACGGTGGCATAGGAGGCAGGACGGGTGGAAAAGGTGTAGAAGCAGATGAGCGATGAAGCCAGAACCCACGCCAGGTAGAGATAGAACAACAGGTACCGGCTCGCGTATCTTCCCTGCAGGGCGCGCACCAGAAGTGTGCTCATGAGCAGGATACTGACCCACCAGATGATCTGCGTGAGCATTCGCCGTCCCCGACCCCCGCAATGATGCTAGCACAAAAGAGGGGGAGGCCCGGAACGAGCCTCCCCCTGCTCTGCCAATCAAGCGACTGAGAAACCACCGCCGAGTGGATTCGGGATCGGCGGGGGCGGTTGGCCTCCATCGGCCCGGAGGACAGCCTCGGGCCGTACGGCGGGGGCCGCCAGTCCCAACGGCGCAGCCGTTGCGATCAGCACGAACAGCAGACACACCAGCTTGCGGATACTCATGGTCGTACCTCCTTGAGAGTTGAAGTTGCGGGTTAGCTTACAAAGGTGAGCAGAAAGGTACCGGCCAACCGCGTCTTGCTGCGTAAAGTGAGCAAGGGCAAGCGCGGTCCTGGGCGAGGAACGGCCGGAAGTCCTTCCCGAAGGTACCAATGCTACGTTTTCCGAGCAGCCGCAGGGCACCGCCGTCTCAAGGCAGCTCTAGAAGAGTTTCTGCTTGACCTGCAAGAGAAAAAGGCCGAGCCCCTCAAGCAGGAACTGCAGTCGACGGCGGGCCGGATTCAGATGGCCATGGAGGACGGCGACATTGACCATGCATGGGCGCTCTTGTCGCATGCTCGCAGGGAAGAGATGACTGGATTCGACGACAATCAACGAAAAGTTGTTGCCGCGCAGATCAGGCATGAAGTAGGTCACAAGTTGGCCTCCGGTTGGAGAAGGAGCGCCATCAACGAAATAGTTGGTACGCCCTCCGCCCCGAACGAAGAGGCCACTGTTGAAGGATTGCGCGCTGCGATGAAGCTGCGAGACGAGCACTATCAAAATGTTTACTACAAGATGGGCAACCTGCGAGACCAACTTGTGCTTCTAGGTTCAGCTCTCTTTCTTCTCCTCGGGCTGCTCGTGATCCTTTCCTATAAGGGGGCGCTGGGCCTGCTGGGGTTGTCGCACTGGTCCGATCTGCTGGCTGTGATGATCTTGGGAGCGCTGGGCGGGTCATTGAGTGCGGTAATGTCGTTGTGGGGAGGAAGAACTCAAGCCCAGATTCCGGAACAACTTGAAACAGGTGCCATAACTGTGTCTCGACCGATTGTGGGGGCGGCGGCGGCTGTTGCCGCCTACATGTTTTTGAAGGTGGGAATCGTTCCTCTCAAGGAGTCAGCCGGTGTGGAGTACTTGCTCATCGCTTTTGTAGCAGGCTTTAGCGAGAGATTTGTCCTTAGCGCTGTTGGCAAAGTTTCTGCCAGCGATGAAGGGAGAAGTAAGCAGAAATGAAAAACCTCCGCCAAGGACGTTCAGACCCACACTGGCCCAGATAGCCATAGGAAGGCTGCGGCCAGCGGTGGCGACATTGACTACAATCGGACGTGCGGGCCGGCTGAGAGGCCTCTGAGTGTCCCGCTCTGCTTGGAATAGAAAGCAGAAGCAAAACAGCTGCCCTGAACCAAACAACATCTACAGAACATAAGCGCACACCCGGCCTAGCCGCGCGGTTGCAAGAGCGCTCGCCGGATGCCTGGGCCGTAGCGAGGATTCTGCATGTCCGGTCCTTTGTCGAGCTCATGGGACAGCCGAGCGGGCGAGTACGACGTCGTAGTGCTCGGGTCAGGCTACGGCGGTTCGATTGTCGCGGCCCGCGTTGCCACTGCCAATATCCAGCCGAAGCCGTCCGTGTGCATTCTCGAACGCGGTATGGAGTGGATTCCGGGGACATTTCCCGACGAACCCGAGGACGTGCTCAGGCACTTTGTCTGCCCTTTCAACCCGCTCGGCCTTTATGAGCTTTCCCAGCACGCAAACATTAGCGTGCTGCAGGGATCCGGCCTGGGCGGCACGTCCCTCGTCAATGCCAATGTCGCCATCATCCCAGAGAATACCGTCTTCGAACGTTCTCCGTGGCCGGCGGGAATCCGGATGGCCAGCCTGCAACCGTTCTACCAGAGGGCCGCCCAAACCCTCGAGATCGCCGAGCATCCTCATGGAACCACCCTGGCCAAAGTCCAAGCGCTCCGGGAAAGAGCCGAGGGCAATCCCGATGCCGCATTTGAGCTCCTCAAGCTCGCCGTCAATTTCACCCGCGAAGGCCCCGATGACAACGGCGTCGAGCGCCATCGCTGCATCGACTGCGGCGACTGCGTGACGGGTTGCAATGTCAGGGCTAAGAACACTCTCTACATGAACTACCTGCCCATCGCCAGAAATCGAGGAGCAGAGATATTCACCCAGGTTCGTGTCCGGTCCATTGTTCCCGCCTCCACCGGCGGCTATCTCATCCATTACGAACACTACAACGCTCGGCTTCCCGTCCCGGAGACAGGAATTCTGCGGGCCAGGCGAATGGTCGTTGTCTCAGCCGGCTCTCTGGGCTCGACAGAAATACTCCTGCGATCCCGTGAACAGGGGCTGCCCTTGCCCGATACGGTGGGCACCCGGTTTTCGGGTAACGGCGACTTCTTCGGGATTGCCTATAACAGCGACCAGCGAACCGACATCATGGGTTTCGGGAATCATCTTGAGGATCCCACACGTTCATCCGTGAAGCCCGGCCCTACGATCGTGGCCGTAATCCGCTACCACCGAAACAAGCCCCTGAGTCAGCAGATGACGATTGAAGATCTCTCCATCCCTCGTGCCGGAGTGGAGCCGTCCCGCAAGGCGCTGCCGTTGCT
>JAKEER010000403.1 GCA_022616615.1 Acidobacteriota bacterium | reverse complement strand
TTCGTCGATTTTGCCCAGCCTTTTATTCCCATGTTCAATATTTCAGGAGTTACCTCGCTGGGGCGCAACCGCAGTCTGATTCAGCCTCGCGAAACTCCGGCAGGCAGCGTCAGTCTCAGCAAGCAGCTCAGCAAGCACTTCCTGAAGTTCGGAGCAGACTTGCGTAAATACCAGTTCAACGTCAATCGCAACTTGAATTCGTCGGGGACATTTAATTTCGGGGCTAATTTCACTCAGGGACCGAATCCCTTCCAGTCCAGTGCTGATGCGGGTCTTGGGTTAGCCTCCTTCTTACTGGGGGCGGGCGCCGGCGGATCTATTTTCAAGGAGGCGGCGCTTTCTCTCTATCGATACTATAACGCCTATTACATTCAGGACGACTGGAAAGTGACGCCCCGTTTGACCGTGAACTTGGGCTTGCGCTATGACCTGAACATCGGCACTCGGGAGCGGTTTGACCGCTTGAACTCGCTCAATCTGGATGCGCCCAGCCCGCTCAGTGAGAAGGTTGGGTTTCCCTTGCGCGGGATCTTGGAGTTTCGCGGCCAGGGCACGTCCAGGGATTTGTTCGAGCTGGACAAAAATGACTTTGCACCCCGCTTTGGATTGGCTTATCAGTGGTCTCAAAACACGGTGGTCCGAGCCGGCTACGGGGTCTTCTATGTGCCGCTCATTGCTATCAACAACACGGGGACACAAGGTTTCGAAGCTGACACACCCTGGGTCACCAGCCTGGATGGACTCACTCCTTTGAACCTGTTGAGCAATCCTTTTCCCCAAGGCTTCAATGTGGCCAAAGGAGACCGGAGCCCGCTGACCGATGTGGGAACAGGTATCGCCAGCAGCGTTCGGAGCAACCGCACCGGCTATACCCAGCAGTGGAACCTGTCCATCCAGCGCCAGTTCCGCAACAACTTGCTGGTCGACGTGGCTTACCTCGGTAACAAGGGAACCAAACTCACTGGGGCTTCCCATCAGTTAAACCAATTGCCCAACCGCTTTCTGGAACTGGGGCCGGCGCTGAACCAGTTAGTGGACAACCCCTTCTTTGGAGTGATTCCAAGCGGCCCGCTTTCGGGCCGGCAGGTGGCCCGAAGGCAGTTGCTGTTGCCTTTTCCCCAATATACTTCCGTCAGCAGTGCAGAGCCCTCCTGGGCCAGTTCGATTTATCACGCGGCCACGCTGAAGGTAGAAAAAAGGGCGGCAGAGGGGTTGAGCTTGCTGGCTTCCTATACGGTCGGCAAACAGATCGACGACAGCTCCAGCAACCGCGGCTGGGGAGGGGCTGACTCTATTCTGGACCATGAGAACCGGCGTGCCGAGCGCTCGCTGGCGGACCTGGATGTCCCCCAGCGTTTGGTTCTCAGTTATGTGCTGGATCTTCCGGTGGGCAGAGGCAAACGCTTCGGGACCGATCTTCATCCGGTGGCGAACGCCCTCGTGGGCAACTGGAGCTTCAGCGGGATTGCCACCTTCCAGAGCGGGCAGCTGGTGCGCGTCAGCCGCCCATCCGTGAACAACGGCCGAAGCGCCAAACTGGACAATCGCACCCTTGAGAGATGGTTTGATACCTCAGCATTCCTCCCGGCAGCTCCCTTTACCTTTGGCAATGTGGGCCCCTTGCTGCCCGACGTGCGGGCGGATGGAATCAACAACTTTGATTTCAGTCTGGCCAAGAATTTCCTCTTGCGTGAGCGCTTTCGTGTGCAGTTCCGTGGGGAATTCTTTAATGCCTTCAACACGCCGCAGTTTGGACTACCGACCCCGAGCGTGACCAGCAGCACCTTCGGTGTCGTCAGTTCGCAGCTAAACGCTCCGCGCGCCATCCAGTTTGGACTGCAGGTCTACTGGTAGACCCTGTGGAAGCCTGCTCTCTGGCCGGACGGAGCCAGGGGCGATAGGGGAGCTGTGACGAAATGTCCGGAGCCCGCGCCGAAGGCGCGGGGGTTGTCTCGCGAGGCCAGAAGGCCAAGGAACGAGGGTGGCGCCGTTTGAGATACGATGCGCTGAGGTGAGGCTTTCGCCAATTAGCAAGACAACCCGCTCCTGTCACGGCTCGAGAGTTTCCCTCGTTCAGGGGTTGGGCACTTGTGGTCTTTTTGCCTTCTCAACACGGCTTTTCAGCCAATAGGATTGCATCATTTTGTCAGAAAAATTCAGGACATTCTTCTATTAATCCAAGAGGCGCAATAACTAAGATCGTTCACGCTGTCCCACTGACATCTCTGTTGCAAACCGAAGCTCGCATTTCCTGGCGTCACAGGAAAAGAAATGAGGTAGGTCACATCCCCGAACGCTACCCAGCAGACCGAGGGTCTGACTCACTAACAGTCACCATGAGAAGGAGGAAACTATGAAGAAAATTTCTATGATCCTGTTCGCAAGTATTAGTGCTCGCGATTGCCTTCGCTGCGGTGATCATTGCCCAGGTGGAACGGGGCAGCATCGTGGGCACGATCACCGACAAGAGCGGTTCGGTGGTGCCCGGCGTGGAGGTGATTGTCACCAGCGAGAGCACCAACACAGGCATCACTGTCCGCACGGATGAATCGGGAATTACGCTGCAGTCAATCTTCTGCCGGGCGGCTACACCGTGACCGCGCAGCACACGGGCTTCAGCCGTCAGGTTTATAAGGGATTTGTTCTGCAGGTCGGCCAATCCGCCCGTTTGGATATCGCGCTGGAGGTGGGCTCGGTCGAACAGGCCGTCGAAGTGTTAGCGGAGGTACCCCTGCTGCAAACGGAGAACGCTTCGGTAGGCCAGGTGATTTCGCCGGAACCCATTGCGGCGCTGCCTCTCAACGGCCGCAACTTCGCGCAACTGGCCATTTTGGCTCCGGGCGTTTCGGGTCTGGACTATGCCCAGCCGAACACCATCAACTCCGGCCGCCGGCCTGATGAACTGCGGCCAGGTGGCACGACCATTCAGGCGAACGGCGTTCGCAACTACTTGAACCAGGTGCTGATCGATGGCATCGACGCAACCGAGATGATTTCCCAGACCTTTGTTGTGAGGCCCACCGTAGAAGGCATCCAGGAATTCAAGGTGCTCACGAATAACAGTGGTGCTGAGTTCGGCCGCGCTGCCGGGGCAGTGATCGTCATCAATACCAAGTCAGGAGGAAATGACCTCCACGGCTCGGCCTTCGAGTTTCTGCGCAACTCCGCCCTGGACGCTAAGAATTTCTTTGATCGGCCGGACGAAAAGATTCCCCCGTTTCGCCAGAATCAGTTTGGCGGGAGTCTGGGAGGTCCCATTCGCCGCAATCGCACGTTTTTCTTCACAGACTACGAAGGCCAGCGCGAGGTGGTCGGGCAGACCTTTCTCGTAACCGTCCCAACTCAGGCCATGCGGCAGGGCGACTTCCGCGGCGCGGTCCCCAATGGAATCTTCGATCCGCTTTCCACACGGCCCAATCCCTCGGGCTCCGGGTCGATTCGCGATCGTTTTACGGAGGACCGCATTCCTGCCGACCGGTTCGATCCCATCGCCGCCAAGCTGATTAATCTGTACCCGCTTCCGCAGCGACCTGGACTCGCCAACAACTACGTGGCCAACCCGATCAAGCGGAGCGCGACGGACCGTTTTGACGTCCGCATTGACCATCAGCTTTCGTCAAAAGACAGCTTCTTTGGCCGCTACTCGCTCGACGACAGCCGTCTGACGATTCCCGACACCTTTGACACGGTCATCGGCGGAAATGAAAATAGCTTTGCCGGACCCAACGACGTCAGAGGACAAAGTCTGGTGGTGGCTGACATCCACAGCTTCAGTCCTTTCCTCTTCGGAGACTTTCGCTTCGGCTACACCCGCTTCAATAGCGCCCTGGCGCCCACGAAGCTCACGCATCCCGTCTGGGCTGAGATTCCGGGTCGCGACACCAGCGATCCTTTCCAGCCCACCGCTCCCATCATCAGTCCTGCCGGATTCGCGGGCTTAGGCAACTCGCGCTCGAACCCGTTAATCCGCTTCGAGAACATGGCAGAGTACATTGCCAACCTCAGCTATCAGCGTGGGGCGCACAACTACAAGTTCGGCGTGGACCTGCGGCGGCGGCTGATCAGCGAAACGGCCTCACCACCAGGGGAGAGCGCCTTCGGACGATTTAACTTCGACAGCGCCTTTACCAACAACCCCGCTGCCAGTGGCGGCACAGGGCACGTGATGGCGACGATGCTGCTGGGGTATCCCTCCCGCACCACTCGCGACTTCTTCATTCCCGGCACAGCCCATGTGGAATCGCAGGAGTACAATTTCTACGCCCGGGATGAATGGCGCATTAATCAGCGGCTGACATTGAACGTCGGCTTGCACTACGAAGTGAATCCACCCTTCACGGAGCGAGACAATTTCTGGGCGAACTTCAACCCTGATACTGGAGAGCTGCTCCTTGCCGGCAGGAATGCTTCCCGTTCGGCCAATATTGAAACCGACTGGAGCGGCCTGGGACCGCGGTTTGGCTTCGCGTATCAATTCACTTCCAAGACGGTGGTCCGCGGCGGGTACGGCATCTTCTACGCGCCGGAAGGACGTCATGACACGACCATCCGGCAATTCCGGCAGGTGCCCTTTGATCTGATTTTCAGCATCATTCCCGGATCGCTGATTCCGGACAACCGTGTTTCGCAAGGCTTCAAGACACTCCAGGATTTCCCTCCGGTGGATCCCAAGAACCCCTTTGGCAACTTGAGAGGTGTGACGCCTAACTTCCGCAATGCCTCCGTTCAGCAGTTCAACTTCGGCTTGCAGCGCGAGATTTCCGCTTCGTCCGTGCTCACCGCCACCTATGTCGGTTCGCTGGGTCGTCATCTCACCTGGGGTCGCCCGTTGAATCAGCCGTCGCCCGGTCCTGGCAACATTCAGGCCCGCCGGCCCTACAATTCCCGGCTTCCGAACGTGACGAACATCTCCTGGCTGGAGACCTCGGGAAACTCGGCCTATCACTCGTTGCAAACCAGTTTCGAAAAGCGCTTCGGCAGCGGTCTCTACTTCCTGGGAAACTGGACCTGGTCTCACGGCTTGGATAATGCAGGCGGAGATGGCGGCGCCAATGGACCCATTCCCCAGGATCCTACAAACCGTCAAGCCGACTGGGGCAGCATGAACAGCGACATCCGTCATCGCGTGAACCTGGCCTGGAATTATGCTTTGCCTTTCGGTCCAGGCAAGGCGCTATTGAAAGACGATTCCTGGGTGCGCTTCCTGGTGGGCAATTGGGAATTCGCAGGTATTACCGTGTTGCAGAGTGGTCTCCCCTTCACGGTTACGGCCAGCGGGTCGCCGACCAATACCGGGGCTGGTACGCGAGCGGACGCGGTGCCAGGCGTCGATCCGAAGCTTGAAAACAGGACCGTGCAACAATGGTTCAATCCAGCGGCGTTTCGGACGCCGACGGCCTTCAATTGGGGCAACCTCGGCCGCAACACTTTGACTGGCCCGCCCGCTTACAACTTCGATCTCACGCTGGTGAAGAAGTTTCCTTTGGCCGAAACCCGGCACCTCGTCTTCCGGTCGGAGTTCTTTAACGCGTTTAACACACCACAGTTCACGTTGCCGGCTGGCACGATTGGCGCTACAGGCGTCGGTACCATCGCCGCGACGGCACGGCCATCGCGACAGATTCAGTTCGCATTAAAGTTTGTGTTCTAAAAGAAGAGGGAGCTGCTGAAGCGAGCAAGTGGGGAAGCCCCAACGCTCCTTTGAGCAAGTGCCGCAGGAGTTTTGGACACCAGTTTGGGTAATGCCACCCGGTACAACCCGAAAGCACGCAATGCCTCGGTCTACGCTGAAAACCTGAGTCTGGCCAGGAAGGTGTCGATTAGCGAGCGGTGGAAGCTGGCATTCCGGTTCGAGGCTTTCAACATTTTTAACCGCGTGCGTTGGGGTAACCCCAGTAGCACTGTGACTGACCCGAATTTCGGCCTGGTGCGGACTCAAGCCAACCTCCCGCGCCAGATGCAGTTGGGCCTGAAGGTGGTGTTCTGAAAATCCACGTCTGAAGGGGAAACACTGAAACCATCCCCTTTAGTCAATGAGTCACCGGGCAGAATGATCCTGGCTGTAGTGAGACGTTTTTCTATTCTTTGGGAGAGCAAAGGCGAGGCTATGGATGTTCGACCACGGCCCCAATAGCAAGAATAATTTCTTCCATGGTGGTTGGCGAAACTCGGCCTAGTTGGCGGATAAATCTCTGAAGATCGATTCCACGCAATTGAAAAGCATCCACAGCGGAAGGTTTGATCAAACCATTCTGAGCATCAGGATCGATGCGGACATGCCAATACTGGCGAGCATAACGATCTTTCCAGTCTGTGACAGGGGCGACAAGTTTGATTGGGAGTGCTCCAATACCGTCTGAGCTGACCACAACCGCAGGCCGGATCTTCTTGATTTCCGCGCCTATGGTTGGATTGAAATCGACTAGCCAAATATCGCCACGCTTGGGAGCCATGAGCTAATATTTTATGATGTCGCCGCTTTGCAGTTCTTTCCAGTCTGCGTAATCTTCTTCGAAATACTTGGCAGCCTCTTCGGCTTGCTCGGCCAATCTGCGGCGACGCTCTCCCATTGGCAGTTTCATAAAAGCACGGCGCTCCTCAAGCGTCAGTAACTCTTTGTTGGTTACTTTCTGTTCTTCAAGCATGCCAGCATACCTCCTAATAAGTTACTCTATCTTAGTTCCCAATCTAGAGGCAATCCCAACGAAAAGTGCTGTTCGGTGGGCAGTTGATCGAGGCAAATTGCAGCGTGTCACGACAATTGTCGGCCTTATCCTGAGCTTGCTCTCCTGTTCAACTTTTGCCGAGCACATCGAGAATCCAAAGGAGCTGGCAAATGCAGGTGAGAAGTTGCTGAAGGCCGCCCAAACCGGCAAGGCCCAGGCGTTATTCGAACGTGCTCTGGCATTATCTCCTGACCAATTCAGCGCACTGTACAATTTGGGACTGCTCCATTATTCACAGGATCAGTTCGCGCAGGCCGAGCACTACTTGGAGCGAGCGGCACAGAGTAACCCCCGCTCATTCCAGACGAGGCTTCTTCTCGGAGCGACGCTGGTTCGGCTTAACAGGGCTAGGGACGCGACCCGAGAGCTCCAGGCAGCACACGAACTGAACCCGAAGCACACCGATGCCACGAAGCTGCTGGCGACGGAATATATCCGCGGCGGCCATTTTCAGGAGGCGATTGCGCTACTGGCTGGAATCATAGACGCCGCGCCGTTCGATGAGGAGCTTCATTTGCTTCTGATCGAGGCCTATCAGGATTTGCCGGATGCGGCCCGCGCCATGCAGTTGGCCCAAAAAGCGGTCGGGCGATTCCCGGCATCGGCTCGTGTGCTTTGCTGGCTGGCATTTGAGTTGCGAGTAGCCGGCCGCTTTGCCGAGGCGAAAAGCCATCTTCAAAGGGCTATCCAATTAGATCCACCCTATCCGGCCTCGTACTACGTCTTGGCGGATGTGCTCTTGAAAGAACAGCGCTACACAGAAGCCATTCACTACTTTCACACCGCCATTGAAAAAGAGCCGAGTGATGTGCAAGCGCGCATCGGACTCAGCCGGGCCCTGGCAGGTCGCAACGAAGTGCAGCAGGCTATTGAGACGTTGCAGAAAGCAGCCGAACTTGCTCCACAGGATGTGCGTGTTCGTATAGAGCTAGCACGTTTGTATTTTCGATTGGGCGATCAGGCCCGTGCCAAACAAGAAGAGGCAGCGGCCCGTCAACTGAAAGGCAGGAATTCCGTCGAGCTCGAGGCTCCGCAAGCTCTTCGGATCCGAGCGCCAAAGAGGTGACCATGTTCGACACTGCACCGTGTCCTGCTACTTCAGCACCTTTGAGTCAGATCAGATCAATCGAGCGCATGTCACCGTGGTTGGTAGCGAACCTAAAGCTTGCTCGCTGGGGTGAATTCCAGCCCATCGAGCCGAAAGGTGTCTCTCATGCACGATTTGGCAGAGAACCATGACTTTGCTCTGGACGAGAAGATGCGCAGGGCGCTGATCGAGCGGATCGAGCGGGGGATCTACTTCTTCCCCATGGCCACCAAACGCTCGATCTCGGCAGCGCACAGCGAAGCAGACGTTGACGCAACGTTAGAAAGTGTCGGCCAAGTTCTGAGCGAATTTGCTTTGCCCAAGTCCGGCCACTGAACTCCCGGCAACGGATCGTCAGTGGATGGCTTTTTTTGGTGCCCAAGATTTTTTTGCTTCGGCAAACGGGAAACAACGACTCAGAACGTCTTATGAATAGAAGCGTGCAAATCGAGTGAAAGATTTCGAGGTTTTGGGGCAGGGCGTTGAACGCCGCCAGAACCGAAATAACGTCGGGTGACGCAGACTGGATGTGCTTTCATCCAAACCTGAAAATCCTTGCTACACAAGGTTTCCAGAATAATGTTTCGAATCGAGCGCTTGGAGCTTGACCAGAGCCGGATCGATAGTGCGTTGGGAATTGAACTGTTTCCGGATGACTGAGCGCAGGAGTGGGGTTTGTGGGGGAGAAATCGAGTACCGCCATGGAATTCTGGCTGGGGCGGGAGACTCTCAGCCATCTGCAGCAGCCGAAGTTGGAGCAGAAGGTCGCCGAGCTCTTTGAACGGTTTCGGGATTCCGTCTACCATTATGTGATCGGGATCGTCAGCAATCCGGCTGAAGCTGAAGAAGTGACTCAAGAGGCCTTTTTGCGACTCTACTGTTGCCTGCTAAAGGGCGTAGCAATTGATAATTGCCGCGCCTGGATTTTTAGAGTGGCGCACAATCTGGCGATTGATTTCCATCGGAAAAGCGGTCCAGGAGAGCCTATGGATTCCGCCATTTGGGATGACGCCTGCGCGCACAACCCGGATCCCCGTCCCGACCCTGAGCAAGACCTGCTCAATCATGAAAGGCAGCAACAATTTCGTGCGGCAGTGTCCCGGCTTTCTCCCCAAGAACGACACTGTTTAGACCTCCGGGCCGAGGGTTTGCGCTATCGAGAGATTGCCGAGGTCTTAGGACTGCCCCTGTCGGCTGTGGAGAACAGCATGGAGCGGATCGTCAAAAAGATCAGGAAACAAATTTATGAGCAGCCATCCGTTTAGAAAATGGTTTCGCCAGCTGTGGCATCCCACTGACAAAGAATTACTGCTTTACCTGGAAGATGAGTTGCCTGCCGCGGCCGCCGAAAAAATTGGAAAGCATTTGAAAGGGTGCTGGTCGTGCCGACTGAAGCATCAAGAGATCGAATACTCCATGACGGCGCTGATGAGATACCGCAAAGCTTTTTTGGTCCGATCTGATTTCCCCCCAGGAGGCCAGGGGCGATTTGCCACCAAGCTCAGCCAGATCACTGCGGCCATTGGGGGGCGCCAGCTTCAGGGTTTCCGATTTCAGTGGCTCAGGCAAACTTCTTGGAGACGCCTGGTTGCTGTGCGTTTGGGCCCTGGCCTTGCAATGTTTCTTCTGATGCTGTTGCTGTGGAGCTGGCTGCACTCGGTCCCGCCCGTTTCTGCCGAAGAGCTTCTGCGCAGGACAGAGCAGGCCGAGACCCAACGGATTCTCAACGTTGCGGGACCGGTGGTCTATCAAAAGCTTCAGGTCCGTCGCAACGCCTCCTTGCCGCTGCGGGACCATGTGGTGACCTGGGAAATTTGGAATGATGTGAGAAACAACCGTTTTGTGCAGCGTGTGGAGGATGCCCAAAGCGCCCGGTTTATCCCGCCCGCCAAGGCTTCCTCAGCGGGAGCAAAGCCCGCGCAGGGAATGGTATCCGTGTCATCTATTCTGACGGAACTGCAGCAGATCCTTGAGGCCAATCGCATGGATATCCGGCGGCCGCTTTCCCCTTCAACCTACGACTCGTGGCGACAGCGGTTAGGGCGCAAAACTGAGGAGGTGATCGAAACCAAGCTGTCCAGTGGCGATAGAGGCTTGACGCTCAAAACCTCTGCCCAGGGCCCATTTACTCCGAATGCGATTGTCCAGGGCGATCTGACGGTTCGTCTGGAGGACTGGCACCCGGTCGCGCAATCCCTGAAGGTGCAAGGCCAGCAAGGAATCCAGAGTTTCGAATTGGCTGAGACGGATTTCCACGTGGTGGCTTTGAATACTTTGCCTCCCTCAATTTTTGCAGATTTCACTCCACCCGTAGCTGGCGGGAACGCGGAACCGAGAGTCGAAGCCCGAGCCGTGGACGCTTATCGAGCCACTCCTAGCGTTGCTGAATTAATGACCGCGGAAATCGAGGCGCGTTATGCCCTGCACCGCCTCGGGGCTTGCCTGGGAGAACCGATTGAACTCGTGCGAGCTCCCGGCGGGTGGATCGAAGTTCGGGGACTGGTCAAATCTTCAGAGCGTAGGGAGGAACTGCTAGCGGAATTGCGCGCGCTACCGCAGATTAAACTCAACCTTCAGACCATGGAGGAAGCCGCCCGCGAGGTTTTGTCGCAGTCACCAATAGCAGACCAGGCTGAAATGGAGCGAGCATCTGGGCTGCCGGAGGAAAATCCTCTGGGAAGCAGCGCGGAGGTCCAGGTTGGCCAGTTTCCAGTCCAAGGCGATCTGGAACGGTACCTTACCGAAACTCTCCAGGTGGCAAGCCCTGTGCATTTGCAAGAAAAGGTCACCGAGCTTTCGAATCAAGCCTTCTCCCTCTCCCAATCTGCCCTAGCCGAGGCTTGGGCACTGCGTCGGTTGGCGCAATGGTATCCCCCGCCCGAGACCCATGGGTTGTCTCAGTCCACACAGTGGCTACTGGAAGCTATGGTGCAAGATCATGTTT
The DNA here is from genome assembly GCA_022616615.1 of Acidobacteriota bacterium. GTDB lineage: Bacteria > Acidobacteriota > Terriglobia > Versatilivoradales > Versatilivoraceae > VFZK01. The sequence goes on along the minus strand of JAKEER010000403.1, from coordinate 5,423 downwards.
TGGAATTGAGCACAAAAATCTCCCGATCCCGCAACTTGCTAGAACCCGTTCTCTCGTCAATTAGCGCTGCCGGAGCGGCCCTGGACCCAACGGATTCCAAGGCTTTGGAAACGGCTCAACCGGGAGAGGTCCCTTGGCCGGATTTGTGCCTGCAGTTGTTTTACTCGATCGAAGAAGCCGACCGGCTCACTTCGGGATTATTTGTGGGTACCGGCCTGTCTGAAGAACAGAGCCAGGCAGCTGTGACAAGTCTTACGGTACAACTCTTGCGGTTGGAAAACGAGGTTCGGGATTTGGAAAGCAAGGTGGCCAGGGGGTTCTCAGTCAGACCGAACCTGCTGTCGCAGAAAGGCCGCTCTCAGTGATTCGCGGCAAAGTCGTGCTCGATGAGGCGGCCACAGTTCAGGCCTCCCGTCAAAGTCTCCTAAGTCATTGCGTTGAAGCACAGCCCTTGCTGACGTGCGGGCTACCGCCTTAGGTCCTCTCGGGCTGTTCAGTAGCCCGACCGTAAGGGGGCCGTGGACTATGACGGGAACCAGCCTCCCGGGTTGGTTTTTGATCCGTGTTGAACGCACTAGCCTGAGGGAAATCTTGTCAGCTGTCCGCGACTTCTATCGTTGCCATTGAAAAACTTCAAAACCTTTAGATCGAGGGAGGTCAATCGTGAAAAACTATTGGGATTATCTAGCACAACGTAGTTTCGTGGTTTTGGTACTGGTGGTCTTGCTGCCGGCGTTTGTGCTGGGTCAGGCGATCACCGGGACACTGGTGGGGACGGTCCGCGACAGCTCGGCGGCTGTGGTGGCGGGCGCCAAGGTGAAGGTGACCAACCAGAACACCGGTATCTCTTACGAGCAAACCAGTAATGAGGCCGGACACTACGCCTTTCCCTACTTGCCGCCGGGAACCTATCGAGTTTCAGTCGAGTTTGCGGGGTTTCGTACCGCTTTGTCGATTGGCAACACCGTGAAAGTGAACGAGACGACCCGGGTGGATTTCAGGCTGGCCGTCGGCGAGATTACCGAGACGATTGAAGTCAGTAGCGACGCGTTGCAACTCCAGACCGAGACCAGCAGCGTGCAAAACGTCATCGAAGAGCGGGTGATTCAAACGGTTCCCAACATTAACCACAATCCCTTTTACTACGCTAGTCTGCAGCCCGGCGTGGTCCCACGAGCCTCCTTTAACCTGACACAGGGCCAAAACTCCTTCGGGATAGGGATCGATGGTCGGCGCACTTTCTCAGCGCTTTCCATCAATGGTGGTCAGGCGTTTACCAATGACATTCTGGTCGACGGAGTGAGCACGCAGGGTTCGGCCTGGAATGAGGCGGCGGTGGTGCCCAACCAGGAGGGAATCCAGGAGGTGCGCACTATCATCAACAATTTCTCGGCTGAGTATGGCCGAGCCCAGGGCGTCATCAGTGTCGCCACCAAAAGCGGCAGCAACGAATTGCACGGCTCGGTTTTCGATCGCCTGCGAAATGAAGCACTCAACGCCAACACTTTCGGCAGCAATGCCCGCGGCATTCCGCGGGGGCCTTTCAAACTGAATTCCTTCGGCGCCAGCGTTGGCGGCCCTCTCATCAAGGACAAGGCCTTTTTCTTTGTCAGCTATGAGGGACTGCGGCACAACCGATCTCTTGACTACTTTAAGACGGTGCCGACCGACCTGGAAAAGGCGGGAAATTTCAGCCAGACGTTTGCGAACGTCAATGGAGTCCCTACCCCCATCCAGATTTACCATCCCTTCAATGTCAGGCAGGTGGAGGCAAATCTGTATCAACGCGCCCTGATTCCCAACGCCGTCATTCCCAATCCGGATCCCTTTGCCTTGAAGTTGATGAGTTTTTATCCGCAGCCCAACCGCACGCCGGATCCTGACATCTGCGGCGGGTGCTTTAACATCAATAACTACTTTTTACGGGTCATCCAGCGATTCCGGCGAAATAGCCTGAACACGCGGTTGGATTATCGCCTCGGCAAGCATTCCCTTTACGGGACCTTCGGCATCAGCGATGGGACCATCGGAACTCCGCGCTCCTGGGGACAAGACAATCCATTTTACAGCCGCTCGAGTTTCATCGGAAACGTTCTCTCTGACAACAACCCCTATGGGTCTATCGGCTATATCGGGGCGCTCACCCCTAGCTTCGCGTTGGAAGTTCGTTACGGCGTCACCCGCATTAACGCCAACAATGAGGCAGATGTTTTCCCGGACTTCAACTATAGCCAATTCGGCATATCGAATGAGCTTCAGGCCCTCAACGCGATTCCAGGTGCGCCGCCGGATTTCGAGCCGGGCAGCGGCTTAAGCGCCCTCAACCAAACCGGCTCGCTGCATAAACGGGAGCGCCAGACCAATCACGCCCTGACGGGCAGTGGGACTAAGACTTACAAGCGCTGGAACTTCAAGTTTGGCGCGGAATCCAGGGTTTATCTCGCCAACTACACCGACGCCCAACGGAATTTCCTTATCAGCACCAGCAGTGGCTTCTCCCGAGAGTTTGTCACTGCCACCGGCGGAGGCGCCGGCCCTCCAATCACAGGGGAGGCAGCAGGTTGGGGACCGGCTTCGTTTCTGCTGGGAGCGGGCCACGTCTTTGTGCCAAGCGGGTTTGGCGTCAAGCTAGCGCTGGCGCAGAAGTACTTTGGCCTTTTCACTCAGAACGACTGGCGCGCCACTGACCGGCTGACCATCAATCTCGGCTTGCGCTGGGATTTGCAACCCGGTCCCACAGAGCGTTACAACCGGATGAGTTCGTTCGATTTCAGCCGGCCCAATCCTTTTGGGATGCCAGGGGCATTTTTCTTTCCCGGAAACACGCAGGAGAGCCGAAATCTGTGGGACACCAAATATGGCGACTTCGGCCCCCGTGTAGGCTTGGCTTACCAGCCATACGAAAACATGGTTATTCGTGCGGGCTATGGAATCACATACTTGCCCACCAACACTGGCTATTTTGACGGACCCTTCACTTACGGCGCGGATACCTTTATTTCTGGCTTCACCGATAACCAGCCTTTCGGGTTAAACCCCGCCGGAGTCCTGATCGGCCCTTACCACAGTGCTCAGGTGAACCGAATCGTTCGGGGCACGGGGGCAGACCCAAGAGCGCCTGGTCTTTATGGGGGAGGGCTGCCGCGATTCGACCGGCAGAACTATGACAACGGCCGAGTGCAACAATGGAGTCTTTTCGTCGAGAGGAAAGCAGGTCCCAACTGGCTCTTTTCGGCCGGCTACGCCGCCTCGAAAGGTGACCATCTTCCCTATGCCCGAGTGCCGCTGAATTCCACGCAGTTTCTGCCGCGGGCTCTGTTGGACTCTTTCCGGGCGGGCTACGTCGCCAGTAACGGAAGAAACAACCCGGCCAATACCCAAGTCCCGAATCCCTTCCAGACGGCGGGCGGGCCCTTGATTCCGTTCACAGGCAGTGTGGGCCGCGCCACCATGAGCCAACTGGAAGTCAATCTGCCCTATCCTCACTTTGGCGGTATGCAATTGCAGCGGTCGATTGGGTACTCCCGCTACCATGCCTTGCAGCTGCAGGTGAATCGCCGTTTCGCGCAAGGATTGTTGCTCAATGCACATTACACCTGGTCGAAGTCCCTGGACTTCGGTCTGACCGAAGCGCAAACCAATGGCTTTGGAGACACCGGCGGATACGATTCTAACATTGACCAACTGAACTACCGCAACAACTACAAGCTGTCGCTGACCGACACTCCGCACCGGTTTGTGGCGTCGTTCGTCTACGAACTGCCGTTTGGGCCGGGCAAAGCGGTGGCGCTGGCCAATCCGGTTCTAAAAGGCATTCTCAGCGGGTGGCGTCTTGGCGGCGTAGGAGTCTTGGAGAGCGGCTACCCCATCCAGATCAGTGGCGGCTCGAATTCGCTCGACAACCGGGCCGACCGGATACCCGGAGTGCCAGCCGAGGTTCCTAAGGCGTCGCAGCGCTGGTATGACGGGAGGACCGACGTGACCTTGCCCAGCGGCCGTGTTATTCGGCCCTGCGCCTTTTGTTTCCTCAAGTACAACCCGGACGCTTTTTCCGCACGGGTTGTGACCACGCCGGATGGATCGATCGTGCCCGATGTGTACTGGTTTGGCAATGCCGCCCTCACTTTCAACGACATTCGGGGCGCCGGGCTAAACAACTGGAACCTAAGCATTGAGCGCACCTTCCGGGCGCGGGAGAGATTGTCGATCGAACTCGCGGCGCAATTTAGCAACGCTTTCAACCACACCCTGTTCACTCGCAGCATAAATAGCGGTTTGGGGGGAACCTTGGGAAGCGTGGATGCGGCCCGCAGCCCGCAACTGAACTTGACTCCGGGCCAGCTCTCGAATCAGAACTTCGGAACGCGCGGGCAGAGCACTTTTGATCCCCGTCAGGTGGAACTCCATCTCCGCGTCCGGTTCTGAATCACAGCAGCTCAACGGCCAAGTGAAAACGAGATTTCACTTGGCCCTTTTTTGATCGGGAGTCAAGGTGGAATCATCCGCTGCCAGGCCCCGTCAAAGTCGCGAGCCCTCCCTTACGGTCGGGCTACTGAACCGAGCCGAGGCTCAAGTCAGTAGCCCGCGCGTCAGCAAGGGCTCTGCCTCGACTCAACGACTTATGGGACTTTGACGGAACCTGCGTCCGCTGCCGGCCGGGTTGGGGTGATGAGCCCAAGGGCCCTCCGCGGTGGGGCCTGCTGGTCACAAGCGATGGCGAGTGGAAAGGCAAGCGGCTGACCGGTTATGTCCAGAGACACGACGGGGGAAACGATAGCAACCTGAGTGGCATCGGAGCAAGGTCATAGGCTCGTTTCAGTTCATCCCAGATCCCGTATTAAGTTGTGCTTGCTTTTGGTTTGAAATAGGCATTGAGGTGTGAAGCTCCGCCGACTCTGCGGAAGCGGAAATGAGGTGGCCATGCACACCAGACGACGATTTTTAACCAACCTCGCGGTCGCAGGCGCTGGCCTGCAGATACGTCCGTGGGCAACCTATTCACAGCATCTGAGCGATCGACGAACATTGGGAACCTCCCGGGTTCCCAAGCTCAAAATTACCGAGGTTCGTGCCGTGGAACTGGAGGGGTTCAGCAGTAAGTTCGTGCGGGTCTACACGGATCAAGGACTAACCGGCACGGGAGAGATGATGGACACCATCGGGGCGGCCCAGATGATTAACGAACAGATGGGTCCTTCGATCGTGGGACGAGATCCTCTGGATATCGAAGCGATCTATTTTCATTTCTGGGGTTGGGGCGAAGTGCCGCGTGCGACCTGGCCGGTCTTTATGCGAGGCATGGGAGGGCCTTACCTGTCCGCGGTGAGTGGAATCGACATTGCGCTTTGGGACCTGGCCGGCAAAGCCATAGGAGTTCCCATCTATCGCCTCTTGGGCGGCAAGGTGCGGGATAAGATTGCCAT
>JAKEER010000402.1 GCA_022616615.1 Acidobacteriota bacterium | reverse complement strand
CGGACGCGGAGCAGCGCGTCCCTACCGGATCAGGTTTGTACGCCCAACCGAATTTCTTCACAGCTCCCCTTTGCTAAGGGGGATTTTCAGGGGAGTTCTCCATGTTAACCTCGGGCGGTACCACAAAGAATGAAAATGACGTAGCGCCGAGCGTGGCGGTTTGCAGCTTTTCGTCTATCCGAGGGGAACGCCTCCCTTGCCCAAGGAGCGTTCCGCTTGCTCCAGCGCCTCTGCCACTCTTGCTGGCGCTGTCCCCCCAGCGACAGAGCGTGCTCCGACGCTGTTCTCAAGGGACAAAGCAATGAAAACATCGTCGCCGAACAAGCTGGAGAATTTTTGGTACTCTGTCAGGCTCAGCTCTTGAAGCTGGATGCTTCGGCTCTCGCAATGCAAGACGATCTTCCCGACCAACTCGTGGGCCCTGCGAAATGCCAGACCCTTGCGCACCAAGTAGTCGGCCAGATCAGTGGCGTTCATAAAATCGCCCTGAACGGCGCGGCTGGCCGCGGAGCGATCGATCTTCATCGTTCGGATGACGACTTGGGCAACCAGCAGACAATCGGTTAGCGTGTCCAGCGTATCAAAAAGCAGCTCTTTGTCTTCCTGCAGGTCCTTGTTGTAAGCCAACGGCAACCCTTTCAACAGCGAAAGGAAGCTGGTGAGATTCCCAATGACGCGAGCGGACTTACCGCGGATGAGCTCTAGTGAATCCGGATTCTTCTTTTGCGGCATGATGCTGCTGCCGCTCGTGACGGCATCGGAGAGTTCGACGAAGCCGAATTCCGGCGCAGAGTAAAGGATCAGATCTTCGGCTAGCCGGCTTAGGTGAACCATCACGAGAGAGGCAGCCGAAACGAAATCGACTTGGTAATCCCGGTCGCTGACGGCATCCAGACTATTCCGAGTCAGTTGGCTAAAGCCCAGCTCGATGCGCAGCAACTCGCGGTCGATTGGAAATCCGTTTCCGGCGAGCGCACCCGAACCTAGAGGCATCACATCGGTCCGGCGAAAGCAGTCTTCTAAGCGGTCATGGTCCCGCTGAAACATTTCGAAGTAGGCCAGCAGATAGTGTGCGAAGAGGATTGGTTGCGCTTTCCGAAGATGGGTGTAGCCGGGAATGACAACATCCTGGTGCGACTTGGCGAGGTTCAAGAGCTCGCGGTTCAAGCTTTTCAGCTGAACCTGCGCATGGATGATGGCCCGCTTCAAGTAGAGACGTGTATCTACAGCGACTTGATCGTTCCGGCTGCGTCCTGTGTGCAGCTTGAATCCAGCGTCGCCGATGCTCTCAACCAGCCGCGCTTCGACGAAGCTGTGAACATCTTCTTCGCTCTGGCGGGCCAGCCACTCCGGCTCTTTCTCGACGCGCTTCTTGATCTCTGCCAAACCCTTGCCGATCTGTTTCAGTTCTTCCTGAGACAAGATGCCGGCTTTGGCCAAAGCATTGGCGTAGGCTGCCGAGCCCTCGATGTCTTCGAGAATGAGCCGTTGGTCGATGCCGAACGAGTTGTTAAAACGTTCGAAGACCGCGTCGATTTGTTCGGTAAATCTTCCGCCCCAGGTTTTCATGTGTGGTCGCTGTGAATGAAACGCGATGCGTGAGAAGCCTAGAACACTTGTTCTCTTCGCGTTTCACGAATCACGTTTCACGAATCACGCTTACCCATCATTTCCTCTTGGCCAGCGCCTGCACCTTCACCGGCAAGCCGAAGAGATTGATAAACCCTTCCGCGTCCTTCTGGTTGTAGACCGCCTCCTCGCCGAAGGTCGCCAGATCTTCTCGATACAGCGACTGAGCCGACTTCCGGCCAGCAACGAGAATGTTTCCCCTGTAAAGTTTGAGCCGGACCGACCCGGTGACTGTCCGCTGCGACGAAGTGACGAAGGCATCCAATGCTTCGCGAATCGGAGTGAACCACTGGCCGTTGTAAACGAGGTCGGCATACTTCAGAGCGAGCTGATCCTTCATCCGCAGCACTTCTTTGTCCAGGCAGATGGATTCCAGCTCGCGATGCGCCTGAACCAGCAGCGTGCCGCCCGGGGTCTCGTAAGCGCCGCGAGACTTCAGCCCGACTAGCCGATTTTCCACCAGGTCAATCCGCCCGATGCCATGCTCGCCGCCAATCTTGTTGGCAGTCTGCAATAGTTCCACCGGCGTCAGGCGCTTCCCGTCGATACCTACGGGCGTGCCCTGGTCGAACTCAATTTCGAGGTATCGCGGCTGATCCGGCGCTTTCTCCGGCGAGACTGTCAGCTTCCACATCGATTCTTCCGCTTCGCTGGCCGGGTTCTCCAGGATGCCGCCTTCGTGGCTGATGTGCCAGATGTTCCGGTCTTCGCTGTAGTTCTTTTGCTTGGTTGCGGTGATGGGAACGTTGTGCTGGCAGGCGTAATCGATGGCATCTTCGCGTGACTTGATCTTCCATTCCCGCCAGGGAGCAATCACCTTCAACTGCGGCGCCAACGCTTTGTATGTCAGCTCGAAGCGCACCTGGTCGTTGCCTTTGCCGGTGCAGCCGTGGGCCACGGCGTCGGCGCCTTCGCGCAACGCAATGTCCACCTGCCTTTTGGCCAGGATTGGCCGGGCCATCGATGTGCCTAGCAGGTACTTACGCTCGTAAATCGCGCTGGCCCGCAGCGTCGGCCAGATGTAATCACGAACGAACTCTTCGCGCAGATCCTCGACATATAGCTTGGAAGCACCCGTCTTGAGAGCTTTTTCGTGAAGTCCGTGCAGTTCTTCTTCCTGGCCGACATCCCCAGCCATGGCGATGACTTCGCACTGATAATTTTCTTTGAGCCAGGGGATGATGACCGACGTATCCAGCCCACCCGAGTAAGCCAGAACAACTTTCTTGATCATGAGTTCTTCCTTAGATTGCCGAACTGCGTGAAGCTGCCGCAGTCCTGAACTGGACGAGCCAGACCAATTAGATCACCGTCATTCCCGCTCGGGAATCCAGACCCCTTGTTGGGCCCCACTGGATTCCCGCTTTCGCGGGAATGACACACCGATAAGTTGGAAGACAGTCCGAATTGTCTGAAACCCTTTCCCCAAGCTGTTTCGGGCGCCACCGTTGGAGATTGTCTTGCCAAAGCATCGAGAATTCTGATGAAGGCGCTAACCTATCCCATCAACAAATACAAAATCGCTTTCTGAACATGCAGACGGTTTTCTGCCTCGTCGTAAACGATGGATTGCGGCGAGTCAATCACGCTGGGTGCCACTTCATAACCGCGGTGGGCAGGCAGACAATGCATGAAGACAGCCCCTTTCCTGGCATGGGACATCAGTTCGCTGTCGACCTGATAATCGGCGAAGACTGCCGCGCGGTCTTCCGTTTCTGCTTCCTGCCCCATGCTGGCCCAAACATCGGTGTAGACGATTGAGGCGCCACGGACCGCCTCGACGGGATCGTTGAGAATTTCAATCCGGGCGCCGCTTTCTTTGGCGAACTTCTCGGCTTCGCTCACAATCCGGTGGTTGGGTTCAAAGCCCTCCGGCGTGGCGATCCAAAGCTCCATACCCAGTTTAGCCGCGCCATCGATCAGCGAATGGCAGGTGTTGTTGCCATCGCCAACGTAGGCAAATTTCAATCCTTGGAACGAGCCGAACCTTTCGAGGATCGTGAAATAGTCGGTCAATGCCTGGCAAGGATGCAGAAGGTCGGTCAATCCGTTGATGACGGGGATGGACGCGTGCTCAGCCAGTTCCATCACCGACTTGTTCTTATAAGTGCGCGCCACGATGCCATCTACCCAGCGCTCCAGGTTTCTGGCGACGTCTCGCACCGATTCGCGCTCGCCCAGCTTTGCATCCGAATGGTCAAGGAAAACGACGCTTCCGCCCATGCTGGTCATTCCCACGTCAAAGGTGACTCGCGTCCGGAGCGAAGGCTTTTCAAAGATCAGTGCCAGCGTTTTTCCCTTCAGTGCGGCCGCATAATCTGCCGGCGCCTCCTTAATGGCCTCTGCCATGGCGAAAATCAGCTGGATGTCTTGAAGTGTCAGCGGGTGAATGGAAACTAGATCGGGGACAGAAAGTTTCTTGCCTGCGAGGGACTCGATTCCGAACAGCATTTGAATGGGCATGGGTTAATGGCCTCCGGCCAGAGCCGCGGCCGGGCTTCCTTCCGTTCGCGCCTGGGCAACTTCAGAAAAAATCTTGTCGAGGGCCTTGATGAACTTGCTGATTTCCTTTTTCGTGATGATATACGGTGGCAGGAAGCGAAGCACGTTGTCGTTGGTGACGTTAATAATGAAGCCTGCTTCCAGGCAGCGGTTCACAATCTCGCGGGCAGGGAAGTCGAGCTGCATCCCGAGCATCAACCCTTCGCCTCGCACGTCAGTAGCGAAGGAATACTTCTCTTTCAAGCCGAGAAGCTCGGTTCTGAAGTAGTCGCCCTTTTCGCGGATCTCTTCAAGCAATCCCTCATCTTGCAACACTTTCAGAAACTCGAACCCCAGGCGGCAAGCCAGCGGACCTCCGCCGAAGGTCGTGCCATGGTCGCCTGGCCCGAAGGTGGGGGCGACGGCATCGGTCGTCAGCAGCGCGCCCAAAGGAATGCCGAGGCCCAGCGGTTTCGCCAGCGTGAGAATATCGGGACGAATGCCAAACTTCTCATAGTAAAAGTAGCAGCCGGTGCGTCCAATCCCGCACTGGATCTCGTCGAAGATCAGCAGGGCGCGATGCTGGTCGCACAAATCGCGCGCCGCCTTCAGGAAAGCCTCGCTGCAAGCATGAATGCCGCCCTCGCCTTGCAGAGGCTCGATAATGATCGCGCAAACGCGATCGTTGAAACTGGCGTGGAGGTGATCAACAGCGTTGAACCGGACAAAGCGAAAACCTGGAACCAACGGTTCATACGGCTTACGATACTTGTCAGAAGCGGTTGCAGAGAGCGCGCCGTAGGTCCGGCCGTGAAACGCGTTGTCGAGCGTGAGAATCTCGTGCTTACCTTCGCCAAGCTGGTTCTTGTAGGCATAGCCGCGCGCCAGTTTGAAGGCGGCCTCTACCGCCTCCGTGCCGCTGTTGCAGAAGAACGCCTTCTGAAGCCCAGAAATCTCGACCAGCTTCTGCGCCAGCAGCGCCTGGTATGGATGGTAAAACAAGTTGCAGACGTGAACAGACTTCTTGAGCTGCTTTCTGAAGATATTCGTGATCCGCGGGTGGTTGTAGCCGAGGGCATTGACGGCAATGCCAGCCAGCAGGTCGATGTACCGCTTGCCTGCATAGTCATAAACGATGCACTTGCGGCCCTTTTCGACAAAGAGCGGATATTTCTTGTAGTTGGAGGTCAGGTACCTCGATTCAGCTTCAACGATCTGCTTCAGGTTCATGAACTCTCCTCCGACCTGGGAGCGCGGACGTCCCGTCCGCATCCCCGTCCGAAGATTGCAGGCGGTTCCACGAGTGGCCCGATGCGGACGGGACGTCCGCGCTCCCAGGGTCAAACAATTTCTGTCCCCAGCGCTTCGTTCTTCAGCAAGACCCGCGATAGACAGTCGGGCTCTTTGCCACCCACGACATGAATGGCCTGAATTCCTTCTGCCAGGGCGCGTTCGCAAGCGCGTGTTTTCGGGAGCATACCTTCCGAAATGACTCCGGCGCTGCGAAGCTCCGTAATCTGGTGGCAATTCAGTTGGGGTATCACGGCACGCTGCCCGTCGAGCACGCCTGGAACATCTGTTAGAAACACCAGCCGCTCGGCTCGGCAGAAGATGGCTGCCGCCGCTGCCATTTCGTCTGCGTTAATGTTGTAGTACGCTCCGTCGCTTCCCATGGCGGTGCAGGCAATCACCGGGAAGTAGCCTTCGCTGAGAAGCAGTTGAACCAGCTTGGGATCGCTTTGAAAGACTTCGCCGACATAGCCATAGTCAAAGGGTTCGCCATCGGATGGTTGGAACTTTCGAGCGACAAAACTGCCGCCGTCGCCGCCGCAAAGTCCCACCGCCTTTCGGCCTAATTGCTGGAATGAAGCGACAATCTCTTTGTTGACCCAGCCGGCAAGCACCATTTGCACCACGCGCATCGTAGGAGCATCGGTGACGCGAAGCCCGTGGTGAAAGCGGCTCGGGATAGCCAGCCGCTCGAGAGTTTCTTTGATCTGCATTCCTCCGCCGTGGACGGCAATGACCTCGTGGCCGGCATCTTGAACGGCGGCAAGTTGGGCGACCATTCTATGGAGAAGCTCCAGGTCGGTCAACAAGCTTCCCCCGAGTTTGACGACAACGCGCAAGAGGGTCTCCTTTGAAAATCTCCCTTCGTTAAGGGGCCTCATTCATCCTTCGGGGCGCCGCAAAGCGGCCGCCAAGTTTCCTTTGAAGGTAGGGGGCAGGTGTCCTCACCCCGCCGATGTCTTTCTCGGCAGCGGCAGGCTGAGGACAGCCCGCCCTACGTCTACATCAGCCCTGCCGTCTCTTCGAGGCCCAGCATCACATTCATATTCTGCACGGCTTGGCCGGCAGCGCCTTTCACCAAGTTGTCGATGGCGGAGACAATGACCAGCATCGAACGGCTTGGCTCAAGTCTCCAGCCCACATCGCAGTAATTGGTATGCGCGACAAACTTGATCTCGGGAAGGCTCCCTGCCGGAAACAGACGCACAAACGGCTCTTGGGCGTAAGCCTGTTGGAAGCACTCGCCGATCGCCGCTTCGGTCACCGATTCCCTCACTCTGACATAGATCGTGGAAAGGATGCCTCGATTGATGGGCAGCAAATGCGGCGTAAATACCAGATGAGACGAATCCAGTTCCTGCCAGATCTCTGGCGTGTGCCGATGCTTGAACACGTTGTATGCCTTAAAGCTTTCTGTGACTTCAGAAAAATGCGTGCCGGCGGTGGGCGATTTACCAGCGCCACTCACTCCCGATTTCGAGTCGCAGATGATGTCAAACGTGCCGTCAATCAACCCGGCCCGCTGCAAAGGAACGAGCGGTAGCAGCGCCGAGGTGGGATAGCAACCGGGGTTGGCAAGCAATGACGCTTGGCGGACCCTTGCGCGGTTGATCTCTGTCAGCCCGTAGACTGCGGCCTCGAGGAGAGCCGGAAAGTGATGCGCGAAGCCATACCACTTCGGGTACAGATCCGGCTGCCTGAGCCGATAGGCGCCGCTTAAGTCGATGACCCTGAGCTGGCGCTCCAGAAGCTCGGGCACGAGGTCATGCGACGTCTCATTTGGCGTAGCTAGAAAGACAGTGTGAGTCTGGCGCTCCACCAGAGCGCCCATGTTTAAGGGCTCGACCTCAAGGTCACAGCGTCGGGAGAACCGCGGCAGTTCCTCAGCGTACTTTTGTGTCTTGGCGCCCTGTCGCTCCTGGTTGGCTGTCATCAAGGTGTCGAGACGAACGCCCGGATGCTTCAGCAGCAAGGCCGCGAGCTCCGCCCCCGAGTATCCACTGGCGCCGATGATCGCCACCTTCATTGCATCTGCCATTTAACCTCACAGCCCGCTTACCCAGTGCCGCGCTCTACCCGATTGACGATTCAAATCCCGGATCTGAAATCCAACCCAATCACTCTGCCAAAGCCAGCAGCCGGCGTCTGACCAGCCGGGCTGCTGCAGCATTGGCGGTCACTATGAGAATCGTATCATCCCCAGCGACTGTTCCAACAATCTCGGTCCATCCAATCGTGTCGAGTGAACGGGCGACAGGCGAAGCGTTACCAGGATTCGTTTTCACGACCACGAGGTTGCCGGCCGCTTCCGCTTCGGTCATGAATTGCAAGATCGTTTGGCGCTGTTGGTTGGAATTTGTCTCAACTGCGCCTAACTGCTCCGGCAGCTTGTAACCCTTCGGCGTCTTGACCAAGTTCAGAGCGCGCAGATCCCTGGAGAGCGTTGCTTGCGCTACGTGAACGCCTTCTGCCTTCAGCCGCTGGCTCAACTGCGTTTGGCTGAGCACCGGGCGCGTCTGAACCAGGTTGAGGATCTTCGTCTGTCTGCGATGTTTGCTCATCTTTCTATAAAAGAGAATAAATATGCAAACAGACGCATAATTATAGATGTGGAAGACTGGCTGTCAAGCGATAATTCAAAAGGCTAGCCTCGCCTTGTGGCGCTTCTATGGGGATTCCTCGTCGTCGTTCTCGTCCGCGTCGTCGTAGTGCTCATTTTTCGAGGACGAACATTAGGACGACGACGATGACGATTCTTAGAGGAGGAGGAAGGCCAGGAATCAAGCGGCGGTTTGGAGGGCAAAGGCAGCTTTTAGTAGCTCTCTCACATGATCACTCTCGAGTTCGGGAAAATCGTCATAATAATTCCTGATCTCGTACAGAGCGATATCTTCGGTGAGCAGCGCGACGACTTCGTTACAATGCCTACCAAGAAAGCGTTTCGCCCTAAAGTGCGTGACGGGCACGGCCACAACAACCTGTGTAGCGCCGAGTGGCTTGACGGTTTCTGCGGCGCTGAACATCGTCCAGCCGGAGTGCATTCCATCGTCCACCAGCAAGACCGTCTTGCCGTCGAGGGTGTTAGGCAGGACAACCCCCCAGTGGTTCAAATCCATTTGAAGGGCCAAACGCTGCTTGCGGGCGATCTGATGGATTTCGGGTAGAGTCAGGCGAACTTGACCGACGAGCGCCTGATTGAGATGCAACGTGCCCTGGTGGGTGACGTAGCCGAAGATAGTTTCCTGGTCCCAGGGGATTCGCAGGCTGCGCATCGGAACCGGCAACAGCGGGGCCTTCAGAGCCTGCGCCACAGGGAGCGCGGTCAAAACGCCGCCATTCAGGACGGGCATGACCAGCGGTTGGTCGTTTTGAAACTTGACCAAAGAGCCAGAAAGCTGATGGCCCGCCTCTTCGCGATTCCTGAATTTCGCCATGGAAAGAAGACCCTCGTGCGGTTTTGTCGCCCGCTGCTCCCAGGTTGAACGGTGCTAAGGATAAAGAGAGAGAAGCCTGCAAAGCAAGAGGTAATGTCATGCCTCCGTCAAAGTCCCACTTAACAAAGGAGGACAGCGGTTTCGCAGAAACCGCGCGGGATTGTCATGTTGACCAATCTGCCACAGCAACCCGGCCAAGGCCTGCGGCCTTGGGCCTCGTTACCAAGGGGAGCTGTGAAAAAATTGAAAGTTGGCCTCCCGGCAAGAAGCGTGCGCAGGGGGACAGCGGTCCCACGCGCCCGCTCCACCTAGATGGAATGCGCGCTCCGCGCGCGTTTTCGGCTGTGGATTAGAAACCTCTGTGGTTCAGGTTTGCCCCGATTCAATTTTTTCACAGCTTCAGGCGGATTTGGTGTACCTCTGATTGCCCGCCGCAGCCCGTTGACGGGTGCCAGAGTGCTGAGTAACATGCGCGGGCGGAGTTTCATGCTGACCCGCACAGGGTATTGTTGCAGATTCCTTTTGGGCAGCGGATTCTCACCGAAAGCCTCATGAGAGCCTTCACCTGTTTTGATGTCAGACGCCGTGCGCTGCTAATTAGCGTTGTCTTGGCTCTCTTGCTACCAGGCTACCCGGCTCAGAGGAGGCAAAGTAAGGTAACAGGCTCTCAGGGTGGGCCTCTTACTACTATGGCGTGGCACGGTTTCGCGATGACCTTGCTGGCCTCGCCTTTGACGGAGATTTTGATCAACGCCACACGGCGAACCTCTATGGAAGGCTACCGGATGACCAAGACCTTCAATCTGAGCGGGAAGTATCGATTCCCGCGAAAGCGGGAATCTAGACCCCTTGCAGGCACTGGATTCCCGCGTTCGCGGGAATGACGAAGACCAAATTGGCTCTGGCTGGGCCAGGTTTAGGTTCCTTGAAGGTTCGTACACCTCAAGTTCGACAATCGGTCTGATTTCATCTGCACTCATCTGTGGAATCTGTATTCTCTGCGTTTTTGTCCGGAGGTTTCGATGAAGACCCCAAGTGTTTCGCAGGAAATTGAATTCTTGCTTTGGATGCTCGACGAGGCGTATTCCGTAAAGACCTGGCATGGGCCGAATCTGAAGGGTTCGTTGCGTGGACTGGGTGCTGCAGCCGCAGCCTGGAGACCCGGACCGAAGCGACACAGCATTTGGGAAATCGCCGTTCATGCAGCATACTGGAAGTACGTCGTGCGCCGGCGGTTGCTAGGGGAGAAGCGGGGATCTTTCGCACTGACAGGCAGCAACTGGTTTACCCGTCCGGCGGAGTTGACGGAGAAAGCCTGGCGGGAAGACCGGGCACTGCTGGACTACGAACACACCAGGCTGAAGGAGGCTGTTGCCAACCTCGAAGCAAGCCTGTTGAGCTTCATTCCAGCAACCAGCAAGCTGAGCAACGTGGCGCTGATTTGCGGAATTGCGAACCATGATGTCTACCACGCCGGCCAGATTCAATTGCTGAAGCGGTTGCGAAAGGGTTGAACTCAGCCCTGCCGGGGTGCGACTGAAAGTGACGTACGCGTTGAACGGCATTGCGGCTCCGCCTGACGACAGGCAAGCCGGGGGCTTGCCAGCCATTAGCCGGTGGTCGAGCGGTAGCGACACCACCGGCCAATGGTTTCACGGCGATAAGCACCCTGGAGGGGTGCCAGCCGTTATCTCGTTAAACCGTCTTCGATCGATCCCGACGGCGCTACGACCCCTTCGGGGTCATGCTTCTCTCCTAATGCAGACCAGGGGTGGGGCGTTCACGCTCCACCCCTGGCTAATGGCTAGTACTACTTTGTTAAGTTTCTTTCTGGGTGGCGCATACATCGTGCTTTTTCGATGTATGCGGAGCGTACGCCCACATGGCAACCTACGCCATGTAGGCGCCACCCGAGGAATCGTCGAATGACTTAACATAGTAATACTAGCAAGCCTCCGGCTTGCTGGAAAGGCGCACCGCTTCGAGGCCGCAAAGAAACCAGAAAACTGTACGCCACTTTCAATCGCACCCGTCCTGCTGGCCTTCTTGACACCCCTGTTAGTGGGAAATATACTTCCCGATTTGGATTCGCCCGAAATGAGGCGTCTGTCGTGCGATTCATGGGATTGGATGTGGGCGAAGTACGAATTGGCGTGGCGGTGAGCGATGAGACCGGCCTCATCGCTCGTGGAGTCACCACAGTGCAAAGGACGGGCGGAAGAAAGGACCTGGAAGCGCTGGCGCGGTTGGTTGAGGAGAACGAAGTGCATCATGTCGTGGTGGGACATCCCGTAAACATGGACGGAACATCGGGCCCGCAGGCGCAACGCATGCGGAACTTTGCGGAACGGCTCCGGACGGTGACCTCGGCGGAAATTAGCTTGTGGGACGAAAGGCTGTCGTCGTTTTCTGCCGAGCAACTACTGATCGAGAGCGGTATGCATTGGTCCAAGCGCAAGCAGATGATTGACAGGCTGGCTGCAGTCGTCATCCTGCAAGAGTATCTGGACCATCGCAACCGCCAAGGCTCTCTCGCCGAGCCGGCAACGGAGGATCATGGCTAAATTTTTCTAAGCTGCCGAAAAGGCGCGCCACACGGCCGAGTTCATTTTTGCTCTCACCTTCGATTCTGGGACAGGCGCGGGCAAGCGGTGAAAGAAACTGCGAAGGCCGTCGGAGGGGAGGGCGAACGTCCTCCCGAGCCAATTGTCACCAAGACTCGCACACAGAGCGGCTCGCGTGATGTTCGCCCTCCCTATTTTTTCACAGCTCCACGGCGTGAGGGATGCCGAAAGAAGGCGGTTCGGGTGCTCGGCGGTATGAGATTGCTTTCTACAACTGGGGCGGGGAAGCGCACCTTCATACTGGCCGTTGTTGTCTGCCTGCTGGCGCTGGCGGGGACTGCGGTGGCGCTCGGCTTCGTCTGGTCACGGCCTTTCCCGAGCGGCTCGGGCCCACAGAAGTTTTTGGTTCTTCCACGGGGCACCTCATCCTATGAGGCGGCGCGCCTGCTCGAGCGTGAAGGCATCATTCGTCACGGGACGTTGTTTCTCGGCTATCTCAAGCTGGTCAAACCCAAGAGCCCGCTCCAGGCGGGCGAGTACCGATTCGAGGAACCGCTGTCCATTGTCCAGGTTGCAGACAAGTTGATTCGCGGTCTCATCTACTACCACGAGCTCACGATTCCCGAAGGCTATTCCCTGTTCGACATCTCCAACCTCCTTGAACAGAAGGGATTCACGAGCGCCGCAGAGTTTCTCGCAGCGGCCGGTCGCGTCGAGCAAGTCGTCGGCCTCAATATCAGTGCCAAGAACCTCGAAGGATTTCTCTTTCCCGATACTTACCGCCTGGCTCGGGGAACGACGCCGGACGAAATCACACATATGATGGTGCGCCGGTTCCGCGAGGTTTATGCGTTACTTGAACCTCAGTTGAGCCAGTCCACGTTGAATCTGATCGAAGCCGTCACGTTGGCTTCTTTGATTGAGAAAGAGACCGGTGTGGATTCCGAGCGGGAACTGGTTTCGGCCGTGTTCCACAACCGTCTGAAGAGGAAGATGCCGCTGCAATGCGATCCCACGGTCATTTATGCAGCACAACTGAAGAGCAACTACCGCGGAAAGATCTTTCAGTCTGACCTCGATTTCAACTCTCCTTACAATACCTATCGGCATCCAGGCCTGCCGCCGGGTCCCATTGCCAATCCTGGCAGACGCTCCCTTGAGGCTGCGCTGAGCCCCGCGAAGGCAGACTATCTTTACTTCGTGGCTGACAATCGGGGCGGCCATGTCTTCTCTAAGACCCTGGCCGAACACCAGCGCGCTGTGGCGGCTTACCGAAAAGGGTTGGCTCGAAACGCAAAAGCGCAAGCAGGCTCCGCCGGTGCGCTTGGAAAGCTCTAGTCGATGACGAGAACCCGTCGGAATGAGATCTATTTCTTCTGCCTTGTGATCTCGCTGTGCCTTGGTTCAGTCTTGGGAATTCTTGCGCAGAAACAACAGGCTCCTTCCCGAGCCCGGAGCCCGAGAAAGCCTGTCATGGCGCCGGCGCCTGTTTCCAGACCGAAGGCCGCTCCAGAGCAGCCGCCCGTCGCCAGCGCTCCGCAGGCGCCGTTTTCCAGCTTCCAGTCTCCAGTCACTGAAGCGATGCTGGAGAATGGATTGAAAGTGCTTTTGCAAGAAAACCACAGCGCGCCATTGGTGTCGGTGGGATGCTGGTACCGGGTGGGATCGAAGGATGACCCGGCCGGCGCTGCGGGGCTTTCGAATCTGGCCAGACGCCTGAGTCTCAGAGAAACGGAGAGCTATTCGAAGGAGCAGACAAGACGGCTGATTGGAGAAACCGGCGGTTTCTGGGATTCGTCCACCTCGCTCGACCAAACCGCGTTCTTTGAGACGGTACCTGCTGGAGCCTTGGAAGAAGTTCTCAAGCTGGAGGCGGCCAGGATGACTTCGAGTGTCTTCGAAGATTCGCAGGTTCGTGTCGAGCGCAAGAGAGCGGCTGGAGAAGCACGCACAGGCGAGGACGACTCCAGGCGTCTTCTGGACAATGAGGTTGCGGCCGTGGCGCTTACGAGGCACCCCTATCGCTGGCCGGCGGGGGGCTGGTTGCCGGATGTCGAATCGATCAACCTCGAGGAATTGCTGCGGCACTACCGGCAGCAATACGCTCCAAACAACGCCATTCTTGTCGTTGTCGGCGGCTTCGAGACACGAAGAACGCTCGGTCTCGTTGAGAGGCATTTTGGAAAGATTGCACGCCAGCCGGATCCGCGAAGGAGCCAAGCACCAGAGCCGGAGCCACGGGGAGAGCGCCGCATCCGTGTTTCCAGCGAAGCGGCGACGCCCTATCTGCAGTTTGCCTTTCGATCGCCTGAACTGTTTAACGACGATTTCTATGCGATGCTGCTGGTTGATGCCGCGCTAACAGGTGCTCATGGAATGAGCCGCTGGTCTGACCTCCAGCCGGCCGTGGCCAAAAACTCCTCGCGCCTCTTTCAGGCTTTGGTTGACAAGGGGCTGGCCTTGGAAGTCCGCTCCAGACTGATGCCCACACAATCGCCTAGCTTGTATCAATTGACGATAACGCTGTCCGATGCCTTCCAGTTCCAAGCTGCCGAAGAAGCACTGCTGGAGCAGCTCGAACGGATGAAGAACCAGGAGTTGAGTGATGTCGAGCTGGCGAAGGCCAAAAATCTCCTCGTGGCAGGGGAGTTCTTGGGACAAGACTCGATCAGCGGACGCGCCTATCAACTGGGCTACTTTGAATCGGTTGCCAGTCACAAGGTGCTGGACGAGTGGGAAACTAAGATTTCCCGTGTCGCCAAGAGCGACCTGCGCCGTGTCGCGATCCGGTATTTTGCAGAGAACTCCCGAACAGTGGGCTCTGTGGTGCCTGCTTTGAAAGTGCGGACCGTCGAAGTTGAGTCGCTGTCGGCTATCAGCTCGGACAGCCAGGCACCCGTAACTTCTGGTCCGCAGCCAAAAGTCGCTCCCAGGGAATTGAATGTGCGCCTACCCTCGCTGCGGCCGGTCTTGACGCCTGAGTCTGTATTTCCCGCCGGGGTGAAGGATTCAGGCTCGCGTCAGGGGCTCTCCAAACCTGGCACGAGAACGTTTTCTGAGATTCAGACTGCGAGCCCATGTGCCTTGAGGCCGCAGCGCAAAGTGTTGCCGAATAGTATCAGTCTGATTGTGGCCGCGAATAAAGGCAGCTCTACGGTAACCGTTCGAGCTGCCATAAGAGCCGGGGCAGACCGGGAGACGGACGCCCAAGCGGGAATCGCAGCGTTTGTGAGTGCGATGCTTAAGCGGGGAACATCAGTCAAAAGCAATGCACCGCTGGGTGCGGTTTTCGATTTTCTTGGAGCCGAGGTCTCCACCGACACAGATTATCTTGTCTCGACAACTACCGTTCGCGGCCTCAGCAAGGACACTTCTACCTTCCTTCAGCTTCTGGGTGAGATGTTTCAGTCGCCCTCGTTTACACCGTCTGATTTCGACCAGGTGCGTGCCGAACAGCTAGGCCGGCTGCGTGAGCAGGAGGAAGATCCTGTTTGGGTGGCTGAGCAGGCACTGCGTCAGCGCGTCTACCCTCTGGGGAATCCGTTGCGAAGAATGGCCCCGGGGGCGGCCGAGAGCGTGGAAAATCTCAAACTGGCGGACGTGAAGGATTTCTACCGGCATTACTACCGGCCCGAACACCTAGTTGTCAGCATCGCGGGTGACGTTCAGCCCGAACAGGTTTTGGCTGTTGGGGAGAGCGCCTTCGGGGGTTGGAAGGAGGAAGCTATGCCTGGATCATTCTCTGCGCCTCGAACGACTCCTGGACTGGGGGTTGGACAGCGTCAAGTGGCGGTGAAAGGAAAACGGAACGCCCAGGTGCTGGCTGGGATCGCCGGCGTTTCAACGCCTCACCCAGACTATTATCCTTTATTGATTCTGAATCAGATTCTGGGAGGAATCCCTTGGGGTGGGCGGCTCGGCGACCGGATGCCGCCTCGAGACGCTTCGATTCATTTCATTCAGAGTCAGTTTCAAGGGGACATGACAGGAGGGTTGTTTTCGGTGAGTGCCAGTGCGGATCCAGCCGGTGTGGACAAAGTGATCGCCTTGATCCGCGAAGAAATGGACCGAATGCGCGACCCCAGCGTCACCGAAGCGGAAGTGAGAAGCGCCAAACGCAGTCTCATTAATGCCTGGGCCGTTCAGCTGGGCAGCAACGAAGGGATTGCGCATGAGTTGCTGCGAATGGAGCTTCACGGGTTGGGAGAGGACTATTTGCAGAAGTATCCAAGCTTCATTGAGGCGGTTAGCATGGAGAGCCTGCTCGACTGCGCAAGGACACGGTTTGTTTTTGATCAGACAGCCGTAGTTGTGGCGGGGCCAGGTACTGGAAATTGAGATCGGATGCCAGAACAGATGGCGTCACAAAGGATGAAAATGATGTAGCGCAGACCGCGCTTCTGGCGGTCTGCGGCTTTTCGTCTCGCTGTGCCCAACTGCCGCAGACCTGCCACAAGACGGCCGGTCTGCGCTACAGGGTTCTATTCTCACCTTCATGGCAAGAGCTGATTTCGTTTTCGAAGAACTGAAGCACCTTGAAAGCATCCATCAGCGGCGGGTGCTCAAATCGTTGGAGCACGGTAATGCGCATGAGATCAGCTATCAAGGCAGGACACTGGTTAACTTCTCCAGCAATGACTATCTCGGGTTGGCTTCCCATCCCCGGGTTAAAGCCGCGGCTCAGGCGGCCATCGAACAATTTCACGCCTCAGCCGCCAGCTCGCGTCTGATCTGTGGCAATCTGGCGATCCACGAGAGGTTGGAATCGAGACTGGCGCACTTCAAACAGAGGGAAGCCGCGCTGGTGTTTTCATCGGGTTACCTTGCGAACCTGGGAATCTTGACTGCGCTGACTGGTGAGAACGATCAGGTTTTCAGCGACGCGCTGAATCATGCTTCGATTGTCGACGGTTGCCGCCTGAGCCGCGCGAGGATCTTTGTCTACCGGCACCTGGACCTGAATCACCTGGAAAGCCTGCTGCGTGGCGCGCCGGCGGCCCGGCGGCGGCTTCTAGTGAGTGATGCCGTCTTCAGCATGGATGGAGATGTGGCAGACCTTCCTGGACTGGCCGCGCTGGCCGCAGCGCACGATTGTCTTCTAATGCTGGATGAGGCCCATGCGACCGGGGTTCTCGGATCCACCGGACGCGGCATTGCGGAACACTTTGCAGAGCGAGGTCAGATGGCTCCAGGAAAAGAGTGTGTCGACCTGGCGATGGGAACGCTGAGCAAGGCCTTGGGATCGTTTGGAGGCTTTGTCGCATGTAGTTCCCAGCTGCGCGAGTTCCTCATCAACAAGGCCCGGTCGTTCATCTTTTCCACTGCCCTGCCACCTTCAGCGGCAGGGGCCGCACTTGAAAGTTTGCAGCTCATTGGAGAAGAGCCGTTTCGTCGCGAGGCTCTCTGGAAGAACCTTTACGACCTGAAGGGCCGGTTGGGAGCGAGCGGTTTCGATGTGACGGCCTCAGAGACGCCGATCCTTCCGGTAACGTTCGGGGAGGAGGCGACTGCGTTGCGTATGAGTGAACGGCTGGTCGAGAGAGGTTGCTTTGTTCCGGCAATTCGTCCTCCTTCGGTTCCCAAGGGGACAAGCCGGTTGCGCATCACATTAAGTGCCAGCCATTCTAGTGAGGACGTAGTCGGGCTTGCCAAAGGGCTTTCAGAGCTGGCGGAAGACGGGGGATAATGCTGGGAGCGCGGACGTCTCGTCCGCCATGCGGGACGGAGTTCACGTCGCGATCCTACCAACCACGCCGCCGAGGCGTTCGCCACAAACGGGGAACGCCACAGCGGGCGTTCCCTACGATCGGGCGTCATTTGCATGGGAGCCGTCTATGCCGCCTGGCGGCGCCACCGAGCATGAAAATATCGTCCTCGTTGTCGTCGTCGGCTTTTCGAGTACGAGCACGACGACGATTTTCAGAGGAGCACCCACACCGCTCGGCGCGGTGATGTTGCTTAGAAAATCCCGCCGAATCCCCTCTCGGGAGGGGAAAGGGCCGCCAGGCCCTGGGGTGGGTTGTGACTTCGACGCGACCACCCACCCGGTCTGGCTCCGTGACTGCCGTCGCTTCTTCAGCGCCCCTCCGAGGAGGGGATTTTCTTAGGAGTTT
>JAKEER010000401.1 GCA_022616615.1 Acidobacteriota bacterium | reverse complement strand
GCCTGGGGGGAATGGTAACGCTGCTGGTTCGGACCCGCAGCGGGGATCGCGAGCAGAGGAATCTTCAAGTGCTCTACCTGCCCAAGCTACTGGAAGCAGCGAAGGATGCGCAACCCGACCAGTTTCCAAAGTTCAGCAGCCCCACCAGCCACACCTTGCCTCCGGGTCGTTACCTCATGTGGACCCGCGAACCACAAAGCAACATGACGGGAGCGAGGACCATTGTCAAAATAGGTGACGGGAACAAGACAGCCGAGTGGGATCTGCCTGTGCCCTGAGAATTCCACCCCAGCCGAAACCGATCATGCACCTGGGACTTGTGGGGGCACTCACCCTCCCTTGCCTTCTGCTAGTGCAGTCGTCTTGGGAGGGATTCCTCCGTTGTCGCGAGGCGTTTCAGATGAAGGTACGCCTCGGTGCCGTAACCTTCCATTGAAATGACCTGCAGGTCGCCACCAAAGTAGCGCGCATACAACCGGCTGATGGGCAGCCCGTAGCCCAAACCGGCCATAGGCGCCTGAAAGTCGCTGTGGTAGAGAGAGCGTGGGGCCAGGCTTGGCGGGTCGGCCGTGGTGTAAAGATAAGTCCAGATGCGGGAAATGCCGCTGCGGGAAATGCCGCCACCTTCATCGGAAACTTTGATCGTCAGATCCTCATGTCCTTCGGCAACAACGACCCGGATTGTGGGAAGCCGCTCACAGTCGGCGCCATGGAATTCCACCACCGCGCGCATAGAGTTCTTGATCAGCTCAAAAAGCATGTGGTGCAAGTGGGAGGGGACGTAGGTAAAGGCAAGATCGACCTTGCCGAAAACACCCACTTCCGGAGCAACGGTGTAATGCAGCAGGCAGAGGTTTTGCGCATTGCCGATCGCTTCCTCGACCACCGCCGCCGGCGAGCACTTCTCGCAGATCAGCCCGGCGTAGCCCGGCCGAGAACCCTCATGCATGGCAATGTGCTGGCCGATCAGCATGCGAATTCCGATTCGTGACATGTAAAACCGATCGAGAAACTGTCGGATCTCAGGGTTTAGTTCATCGGCTCCCAGGGCCTGCCGCAGCTCTTGAATTCCCCTGGCCATGATGGAGACCACGTTGTTGTGGCGCTGCTTGATATTCTCGATGGTTTCCGTGAAACGCTGTTCATCCTGGAACGTTTCCGGGCACGGCAGTTCAATGAGATCACGGAACGACTCAAGATACATCTGCTTGACCACCACGACCGACGGCATGGACGACAAGCCAAACGGCAAGCTGTCTAGCTCCCGGATGCGGTGGGCCAGACGGACAGGCAGCTCTTTGTGAAGGAACCGGGCCCCCAGCAGCAGGTTTTCGCTTGAAGAGTCCAATCCGAAGTCAAACAGTTGTTTGAGGGTGACGGCCCGCTGCCGGAATTGCGCCAAGTAACTGACCTGATCGGAGAGGTTCTTAGCAGCAGCCGTGGTCATGGACAGGAGGAATTAACCGCCGGGAGGCAGGAAAAAAGTCAATCCTAAGAATTCAGCCGGCATGGTATCACGAAAGCACCCGTTTCCGTGGGGGACGAGCATAAAGGATAGAGGATAGAGGAGAAGGCCGAGGATTCGCGAACCTCCATCTTCAATCCTCAATCTTCGATCCTCCATCCCTAGGCCGGCTCGGCGGCTCTTAGACCATCTCAGCCACCAGGCTCTGAAACACTTCCGAGTTCATCCCCAGCGTTTGGTGAACTAAGGGTCCGTGTTTCAATGCCGGCTCACTATCTTCATAGATCGCCTGGTCTCCTTTATAGAAGAGCCCGATGGGAATACGGTCGCCCCATTCGCCCGATTTCTCCATGGCCTGGGAATAGTCTCCGGCATCGTAGCCCGCCTCCTTTTCTAGTTGGTAGACGCGCTGCTTAAACCACGGATAGGTATTGATCTTGTTGTAGGTGACACACGGACTGAAAACATCGACCAAAGCAAAGCCACGATGGACGATGGCTCCGGCAATGATGTCGGCCATATGGTTCGGTTCTCCAGAGAAGGCGCGGGAAATGTAGGTGGCGCCTGAAACCAGAGCCAGGGCAATGGGATTGATCGGTTGCTCCACGTTGCCGCGAGGCGTCGATTTGGTCTTCACCTCTTTCATAGTGGTCGGCGATGCCTGGCCGGTGGTCAAGCCGTAGATCTGATTGTTCATCACAATATAGGTGAGATCCAGATTACGGCGCATGGCATGGATGAAATGGCCAATGCCAATACCGTAACCATCGCCGTCACCGCCCGTAATGACCACGTGCAGGTTGTGGTTGGCAAATTTGACGCCTGAAGCCACAGCTACCGCTCGCCCGTGCAGGCTGTGTACACCGTAGGCATGGATGAAGCCCGGCAGATTGGAAGAACAGCCGATGCCGGAAACAATGAAAAGATCTTTGGGTTGGATGCCGAGCCTTCCAGCCGCCATCTTCAAGCTCTTCAAGACTCCAAAATCTCCACAACCCGGACACCAGTCCGGATCGACCACGCTGTCGTAAGTTTCAATGGGAAGTTCGAGAACAGTTGCCATTACTGAAGTCTCCTTTCGTTGAGGCCTAGGTTCCTTTCAAATCCTCTCTCAATCAATGAGTCGTAACCGCTGGAAGCAACGCATCCTCACTACGAGTGACCTGTAATCCTCTAGCCGCGGACGTAAGGAGGCAGGCTGCGTCAGTCTCTCCGCCTCGTCACTTCGGCGGCTACAGATGCGACGGCTCTCCCGGATTCCTATGCCTTATGTCCTTTGCTTATCACGGCTACCGGCTCCCAGGCATAAGTCGAGCCGGTCTCAACCCCAACGATCAGATTGCCGCGTGTCTCTCCGTTATCCCGGCTCACCAGTTGGACCCTCCAAGTCGGCTCATCGCCGTTGTTGCCGGCATGGCGCTCGATACTGGTTGGGCGAAGGTTGTCCCCCAGCCGTGAACGAATGTAGTGATAGGCCATCTCTAGTGCCTCCTCCGGAGTCACCTCCAAAGAATGCGGCGTGCCGTTCAGGATAGACCTCACCTGGTTCACGATGTAGGCCGGCTCCATCGGCTCGCCGTCATACTTCAATAGCAGGTTGTTCACGCTGTATCCTGTCTCAGCCCGCAAATGGCGGGCAAACTGGCCGGTATAATTGCACTCCACACTGATCGTCCGGCAGCATTTGGTGAGAATGTTGAGCGCTTCCTGTGTGTGGAACGGATGGAGATACTTGAAGTGAAGCTGGTTTACGGAAATACCCTGGCTGCGCAGCGTTTCCACCGCCTCCTGGATGACGCCCTTGGAAGATCCCCAACCAACCAGGGTCACTTCAGCGTCTTCCGGCCCTTCCAGCCTGGGCGCGGGCAATTCCTGAAGAGCCCGCTGAACCTTCATCATGCGTTTCTCCTGGATCTTTCGGCGCACCGGCGGGCTGGTGAAGACGTCGCTGATGACGATGCCTTCTTCATCATGGTCGTCGGTGGCGGCCACGTAGAGGGTGTTGGCGGTTCCGGGCAGCGCACGCGGCGAGATGCCAGATTGGGTAAACGCAAATCGCTTGTAGTTGCCATTGCCTTCCGGCCAGGCGGTGACCAATTCGCCGCGCTCAATGGGGACATCGTGGCGGAGTGCGTCGGCCTCAATCGTCTCCGGATGTTCCGAAAGCAACAGATCGGAGAGGATGATCACAGGCAGTTGGTACTTCTCGGCGAGGTTGAAAGCTTCCACGGCAGTGTAGAAAGCGTCGGTGACATCGGAAGGCGCGATGATGATTCGGGGAAAATCGCCCTGCGAGGCGCCGATCACCTGGTTTAGATCTGCCTGTTCCGTCTTGGTAGGAATTCCAGTGGACGGCCCGCCGCGCTGCACTGTGATAAACACCACAGGCGCTTCGAGCATGCCCGCCTGTCCAATGGCTTCGGTCATCAAGGCGAAGCCGCCTCCAGAAGTCCCGCACATGGCCCGAACTCCGGCAAGCCCAGCTCCCACGGCCATGTTGGCCACGGCAATCTCGTCTTCGCATTGCTTGACGACAATGCCGCAACGGTCAGCATGAGCGACCATCCAATGAAGGATCGACGAGGCGGGCGTCATCGGGTAGGCCGAGTAGAACTTGCAGCCGGCGGCCGCGGCTCCCAAGCTCATGGCCTCGTTGCCGGTGGTAAAGGGACGGCGAACCCTGGAAAAACTCCACTCGAATCCCAGCGGAACGAAATGCTCGCGGGCGTAATCGTATCCTGCGCGGGCAATCTGAACGTTCTGGTCGACCACAGCTTGCCCCTTGTGTTTGAAGGTGTCGCCCAGGACCTCGGCAACCACGTCAAACTCCAGGCCCACCAAGAAAATGGCGGCGCCCAGCCCCACTGTGTTCTGCATGATGGGCTGGAGCTTTCCCAATGGCTTCGTAATAGTACCGACCGGCAACGGCACAGGCATCACGTTGGCACCCAGCATTGCCGGATCGCATTGCAATTTGTCAGAATTGAACAGCACCGCGCCACCTGACTCCACCTCGCGCGAGTGTCGCTCGAGGGTGTCCTGGTTTAATGCGATGAGCAGATTCAGGTGGTCGCCGTGGGAATAAACCTTTTCTTCGCCCATGCGCACTCGCAACCAGATGTGGCCGCCTCGAATCACCGACTGATAGCTGTTATAGGCAAACAGATGTAAACCCAGACGCGATGCGGTTTTGGCCAAGGTATCACCGGTTTTATCCAGGCCATCACCTGCGGCGCCTCCTATCCCAAGGGTCGCTTCTCTCATAGATAGACTCCTTTCCACCTCTTCTTTGCTATTGGAATTGCCAACTTGAACGGAGGTATCCCTTCGGCAGGAAATGGAACGCTTGGATCGGGAGCCTTCTCATGGGGAACCTCGCATGACGAAAGCGACGCTCAGCAGGATCTTGAGTTGTCGTGAACAGGAGATTGTCAGCGAGTTCAAGGATAGCAAAGAAGCCGAGAGAGAGGGTAGGGATTTCTCAGAGTAGCCTCCACACCGCTGGCGGCGCGGTGTGATTTGGAAAAGAAAATGTAGGGTGCGTCGCGCCTCCCGACGCACCGTCCGCATTGGCATCGGGAATCCATGCCAAAGGTGGTGCGCTCAGAAAGCGAACGCACCCTACGAGTCCCCCCTTTTGAAATCAAAGAACTTACGTTGGCATTTTCTTAGAAGGATTCACGATGATGCTGCGGGCAAGCTTTTATGACACTCTATCTGCCTCGTCAACGGCGTCCGATGATGCGCTTTGAGAAGATCACGGAAGGTGGTAACGAAGAGCGCTCAGGCCCAGCTTTTCCAGCTCTTCATTAAGCCAGTTGATCTGTGCCCGGTACTTGTCCAGGTCCGGAGGGGTGTAACACAGCGCCAGCAAGTTCCGGCCGACATGGGCAATGTCCTCCGCTGAAACGCCGCCAGCGTTGAATTCGATGAGGCTAACGATATCCGTCTCGTCCTGTAGACGCTTGGTACGCTCCGGTCGCTCTGGAGCCGCCCACATTTTGAGCAGAATTAGGTCACGGAGCTTGATAACTTTCACAGGGAGATCATCAATTGCACTTTCAATGGCACCGAGGACCGCTTCTCGTTTTGCGCGAAGATTCGCCGGAAGAAT
The DNA here is from genome assembly GCA_022616615.1 of Acidobacteriota bacterium. Taxonomy (GTDB): domain Bacteria; phylum Acidobacteriota; class Terriglobia; order Versatilivoradales; family Versatilivoraceae; genus VFZK01. The sequence goes on along the minus strand of JAKEER010000401.1, from coordinate 5,681 downwards.
GTCGATTCGCGTCTCTCCGACCTGAAAAATTAAGACGACCGCAGTTCCCCGCTGGAGGTGTCCCTGAAGTGCCTGCTGAACCAGCGGCAAGTCTTCGGGCAACACCATGATGTCCACGTCCTGTGTCAGGCGTGGGATGGAATGATGGGCCAGCGCCATCCCCCCGACCAAACAATAGCGCACACCCTTCTCGTTTAGCCCACGCAACACTCGCTTAACAGTCTCGATCTCCATGAATTTTCTCTTGGCAAACAGCCGCGCGTAGTCTTCCGACAAGATCACACACGTTTCCAGGGCATTGTGACCGCGGATTAGATACTCGTCTTGTGCGGAATTCATAGCCATCACACGGAAATCATACTCCACAGTGCACCATTCACCAAGGTTGCCCTGCAGGCTTTTCACCGGCTCTCGCCCAAGTTTCCCCTGAAGCTGCGAAAAAATTCCCCCTTAGTCAAAGGGGGCGGCGGCGTAGCGACAGCGGTCGCGTAGCCGCCCGGGGGGTTGTCTTGCGAATTGGGGAAAGCGTCACTTCAACGCACCCTGTCTCAAATGGCGCCACCATCTTCCCTGGGCCTTCCGGCCTCGTGAGACAACCCCGCGCCTTCGGCACTGCCCCCTTTTTCTAAGGGGGAATTTCTCGCAACCGCAGGCTCAGGGCATTTTTGCACAGCTCCCCTCAATAGAGGGGAATTCCTACTGCCACTTCGGCGGGCGCTTTTCCAGGAAAGCCGCCACGCCTTCAATGCAATCTGTCGACGAGCGTGAACGCGCATTGAGCTGGCAGGCATAGTCCAGAGCCTCATCCAGATCGGGTGAGGCGATTCTGGCCAGCAACGCTTTACTGGCTTGGATGGATTGAGAACTGTTGCCAGACAACTGCCGCGCTACTTCACGGGCACGAGAAAGAAGCTGTGAGTCTTCAACGACCTCATTGACCAGACCCATCCGGCAGGCCTCCTGCGCGTCGACGAGCCGGGCGGTGAACAGCAGGTCTCGAGCTGCTCTTTCTCCCGCGCGCCGGACGAGGAAGTAAGAAACAATGGCTGCCACAAAGCCGATCTTGGCTTCCGTATAGCCGAGCCGGGCTGAAACAGCCGCCAGCGTTAGATCGCAAACCGACGCCAGCCCGCAGCCCCCCGCAATGGCTGGGCCGTTTAAGGCAGCCACTACAGGCTTAGGATAGAGATAGATCTGCTTCAGCAAATCTGCATAGCGACGGGAGTCGACCAAGCTCTCCTCGAAACTCTTCCGATGCATTTGCCGCAATTCTTCAAGATCCAGTCCGGAGCAGAATGCTTTGCCCTCTCCAGTGATGATCAGCACGCGCACTTCCGCGCTCGTCTCCAGTTCGGTCAATGCTTGGCGCAGTTCATTGAGGATTTCGGTGTTGAGAGCGTTCCGCCGGGCCGGACGGTTCAAAATGACCCAGGCCCAACGTTCTTCGTGTGAGACCCGTATCGTATTCATTTCGATTTTGCCAAGAAAAGCAGACCGCGGAGACGCCGAGGGTGCGGGAGAAAACGAAAGACAGAGATCATAGGAAGCGGTGTCCTCGCATGCTGCTAGATTTCGTCCGCTTGTTGGCAAATTCAATCGGCTGCTTTGGTCCGTTCACCAGCCTGGCGGCTATCCGAATCACTCTCTGCGTCTCCGCATCTCTGCGGTTTGCTTTCACTTCTTTGACTCAACCCTCCTTCCTCTCCGGAGCACGTCCGAAAAGGACCGTCAATTCCTTCAACCGCTCTTGCATGATTTCCGTCAACATTCCGGAAGCGAACCGCCACTGCCAGTTGCCATTCGCCCGCGCGGGTAGGTTCATGCGGGCATGGCTCCCCAGGCCAAGCACGTCCTGCAGAGGCACGATGGCCAAATGGGCAACCGAAGCCAGCACGGCCCGAATAAACGCCCAGTGAATCTCGCTTCCATCCACGCCGAGATACTTGAGAACAAACTCGCGCTCTCGTTGCACTTCTTCCGGACGGCGCGTGCTGTCGCCCGCACCCGCACTGTTCCACCAGCCAACCGTCGTGTCGTTGTCGTGCGTTCCAGTATAGACCAGCAGGTTGCGCGAATAGTTGTGCGGCAAGAACTCGCAATCGGAAGTGCCTGAGCCGAAGGCAAACTGAAGAACTGCCATGCCTGGAAATCCCAGCTTCTGGCGCAACGCCTCCACCTCCGGGGTAATAAGCCCGAGGTTCTCAGCCACAATGGGCAGTTCGCCCAGCACGCGCCGGACGGCCTCAAACAGTTCAGCGCCGGGCCCGCTCGCCCAGCGACCATGGATCGCCGTAATCTCATGAGCTGGCACCTCCCAATACGCCTCAAAGCCGCGGAAATGGTCGATGCGCACCATGTCGAACAGCTCGAATGCCGCGCGAAAACGCTCTACCCACCAACCGTAGCCGGAAGCTGCCATGACATCCCAGCGATAGAGCGGATTACCCCAGAGCTGCCCTGTCGCGCTGAAGTAATCCGGCGGAACGCCGGCCACCACCGTTGGATTTCCCTGCGTGTCCAGATGGAACAACTGTGGATGCGCCCAGACATCGGCGCTGTCGCGGGCCACAAAGATCGGGATGTCCCCCATGATGTGAATGCTGCGCGCATGGCAGTATTGCTTCAAGGCCATCCACTGCTTGAAAAATAGAAACTGCCAAAACTTGCGGCACTCAATTTCGCGGGCTAGTTTCTTGCGCCAGTGCTTTAAGGCCTCCGGCTGGCGCAGGGCAATCGAAGAGTCCCATTGGTTCCAGGCAACTTCGCCGTGGGCACCTTTGATCGCCATGAACTGCGCATAGTCGTCCAGCCAGCCCCGATGCTGATGGCAGAAGCTTTGAAAGGCCTCGCGTGTGGCCGGTCTCGCCTTAGTTTGGAACCGTTCAAAGGCGGCACGTAGAACAGGGAACTTGAATTGAATGACGGCGCCGTAATCGACTTCAGCCTCCGGAAAGGTGGGGCCCTCACTCCAGTCCTCTGAAGACAGCAGTCCTTCCTCAGCCAGGAGCTCGAGGCTCATCAGGAGCGGATTTCCGGCAAAGGCCGAGAACACCTGGTAAGGCGAGTCGCCATAACCGGTCGGCCCCAGCGGCAGCACTTGCCAAATCTGCTGTTTCGCAGCGTACAGAAAATCGGCAAAGCGATAAGCTTCCGGGCCGAGGTCGCCAATGCCAAAGCGGCCAGGGAGCGAAGTCGGATGCAGGAGAATTCCACTTGAGCGGGGACATTTCACGGGCGAATTATAGCCACAGAGGCACTGAGACGCGGAGAGGTTTTTGGTCAAACCACCTTTCTCAAGGACGCCGCAAGTACTACCAGATCCCTAAACACTCTTGGCTCAAGAGCAGAACCGGCCCCACGTGTCGTCATGATGTTTGGAACCGCTTTTCTCAACTTCCGATAGACCTCTATCATTTGGGGGAAAGTAGGCTGGTTGGCATTCCTCACCAGGGCATTGCTCAATTCTCGAAGCACGCCCTTTACGTTACCGTCGTGAACATAGACGTCAGTTCCGTTGAGGTCGCTCAGAGACTTCTGGATTCTCCGATTCACGGCTTCAAGCACAAACCAGGCTTGGTCATTGTGTCCTTCCGACTTAGCCCACCCGATCGCCAAACCCAATTCAAATGGCATGTTGAACCGCGGCGTCTTCGGCTTCAACCGATCGAGCTGAACTCGAGAAAGATCATGAAACGAGTATCCACAAGTCTGGATCAACTCGAAGATACGGTCGAGCCGGCGCGTACCTCCCGGAATTTCCAGTGTGGCTCTGGGAACGAGCCCGAACGCCGTCAAGCCGGCAATATAGGCCAGATAGAGATTCTCGAACTGTTTGTCGTAGGGAATGTTTAGAAAAGCCGAGGTCTTTTCGACAGCCGGTCGCGCCACGATGCGAGAATCCTCGCTTCACTTCTTCTTGAAAGCGACTTTCCTGAAAGCGACCCGCCGGGATCTTTTCGCAGCCTTCTTGGCCCCAGAATAAATAGTAACCCGCTTGCCAGTGAGTTCAGACGCCAAAGCTGCCAGCTCTTTGGCTCGTCTCCGGGAAAGCCCGATACTATCTGCGACTTCTTCCAAGGTTGGGAAAGGGGTTGTGATAGCAGCACTCATGATGAAATCTCCCAGCTAAGCTAACGAAAGTATAACACCCAGCGCCAAATCAACGGCTGGGATTCCCTTTTCCGAGCTTCCCTTTGCTGGATTTCCCTTCAGTTGCAGAGGCCCGTCATTCCCGCGAACGCGGGAATCCAGTATTCCCGCAAGGGTCCGGCTTCCCGCTTTCGCGGGAATGACACTCAAAAAGGGAATAGGGCGATCTGAGTCGCATGAAGCCCTTCGAATTTGTGCCCCTGACTGACTCTACATCACTTGCTGCCAGCGAAGTCCAAATTTCGATCAAATTTCGAGCGACTCCCTCTCCCGTTTGTGGAGAGAGGGTGGCCGAAGGCCGGGTGAGGGGTCACCAGCCAACGGAGACGCGCCTCTCGGCGGTTCTATGAGGTCGCTGGCTACGAATAGCTGGCAAGAATCCTCCTGGCTTTGGCCAGCGCCGTTTGAATGGATTCCTCGGTGACGTCCATCATCAGTCCCAGCTGCGAAAATAGACGGAGCAAGCCTTCGGTAGGAATGTTTCCCACCAGATGATCTTCTGCAAAAGGACATCCTCCCATGCCGAGCAGAGCACCATCGAACCGGCGGCATCCGGCCGAGTAGGCCGCCATAACAACGTCTTCCCAACCATTGGGCCGGCCGTGAAGATGCACTCCCAAATCGATGCTTGGAAATTGCTGGCGGCAAACCGAGAAGAGTTCATGAACGCCCTGTGGCTTGGCCAGGCCCACCGTGTCCGCCAGCGAAATCTGCCGGACGCCTCTGCCGACCAACTTCGCGACAAAAGAGACAACCCGGCTAGGAGACCACGGCTCGCCATACGGATTGCCAAAGGCCATGGACAGGTATATCACCAGATCTACGCCTGCCGTTTGCGAGCGCTTCAGCAGCTCGTCAACCACAATCCAAGCCTGCTGCAGCGTTTGGCGGAAGTTCCGCTGCTGAAACGTCTCGGAAACAGAGAGCGCATAACCAGCACAGCGTATGCTCCCAGCCTGAATGAAAGCCTCCAAGCCCTTCACATTGGGAACAATCGCGATGAGCACCGTTTGCCCCAAACGCGGCCGGATAGCTTCCAGCACCTGCTGCGTGTCCTGCATCTGAGGCACAGCCTTGGGCGAAACGAAGCTTCCGAAATCGATATGCTTGAATCCGGCGTCGATCAACGACAAGAAGTAGTCAACCTTAGTGTCTGTTGGGATCAAGCGCGGCAAGCCCTGAAAGGCGTCGCGGGGGCATTCGATGAGGGTGACACTTCCAGGCATGGGGATTGGCTAGCGCAGCAAAGCTGCAATCTAAGAGAGGCAAACCGCAGAGACGCAGAGACGCAGAGAGTGAACGGGAGAAACGGAGAATCGCCGAAATACCTTACACCCTTAGCAATGAAATTGTTTCGCCTTTGATCACCATCTCCGTCCCCGCAGCTCCCCTTAGCTAAGCTAGTTTCTGTCGCGAAAGTCGGGAAGCAGCCGGGTGTGGAGTTGAGCCCCAATGCGATTCTCGGCTCCCCTCGCCCCAACGGGGAGAGGGGGTCGGGGGTGAGGGGGATCGCCGTCAGTGACAGATCCACG
>JAKEER010000400.1 GCA_022616615.1 Acidobacteriota bacterium | reverse complement strand
CTAGTGACCGGTACGGAGGCTGTCTGCCGAGCTTTGTTTTTGGGCAGCGCCACCGGCTGTGCTTGCGCAGTGTGTGGAAGTGATAGCGCCGAACGCCTTCGTAAGTCATCGCCGAACTCTTTGAGAAACTCCACTAAAAATTTGCGGCTCGTGTTGAAGTCAGGAAGGTAGGCTGCGGGGAAAGCGATAACACGAACAGTCCATCCGCCATCATTCCGACCCACGTGAATGTGAACAGGTGATGAATGTCGGCTGGTGGGCATGACGGGTGTCGTGGGATTGAATGTCCCTTGAATTGGGGGTCCGATGCGACGAGGCAGACCGAGCGCCATCTTTTCCCGCCGATGCTTATATTTCTTCGCGAAAGCCTGGTAAGCAAAGCCAACCTGATCGAGCACATTCCATAGGTTTGGCCAGGAGAAGCTCACTTCGACAGGGGGAAGCGTTTGCTGCAGCGATGGCAAATGGGCGTGATCCTGCTTGAATTCGTTCGAGAGCCCCAGTTGTTCTCGCAGCTCTTTCGCTATCTGTAGGCAGGACGCTGGGCTGTAGTCTTGAAGGTCCCTTGTAACAAATGAGCCGAAACCCTTCCGCGCTTTGGAACCCACTGCACCGTAGTGGCAGAGTAACCACAATGCCGTCTTCGCCTCCTGCAATACTTCGGCGGCAGCGATGGTCTTTCCGCGACGGCGCTGTTTTGGGTCGGCAAGCTCCTTTCGATTGTCAAAATACACCGCCGATTGAGCGGCAAGGCAGAGCCGCCACAAGGCCCCAGGCTCCAAGTAGTGGCGCTGCCGCTGGTTGTTTCCTTGCCCCTCATCCATACCATACGAGGCGTACCAGAGGCCTTGTGTCGTTTTTCTCGCATCCGAGTTGGGAATTCCCAGTTCAGACCGCTTCTGTTGCTCGCTGAAGTTGGCTTTTTGTCGTTTCTGGTAGCGGAGCGGCGTCGCTGCCGTACCGACCCGCTCGATGACGATGCGCACGGTCCCACCGCCGCGCGTGTCGCCCCATATGGCGGCCTCCAATCCTCTGAGTGTCTTGACGTCAACAAAACCGGCGTGCATCGTTCGCCACCACCAGCGCAAGAGGCCACGGAGCGTAGCCGGACGCAGGTCGCAGTCTTCCGCCCGCTGACTGGCGCCAGCGAGAAACGCGGGCGTGACGAGTTCGAGCATCGTCTCGAACGTGGCTCGCGATTGAGGTGGCAGCAACGGTTTGGCGTCGCTTGTGGGCTTGAATGCACCGTACCCGGCTCCCGTTTTGGCGCCAGTTCCCAGGTGGCATAAAGCGCCCGAAAGCCATTCCTTGGCTTGCACGAGCAGGACGTCAGCCACGTCTTGTCGGCGCTTCGACAGAGGAAAAGTGAACGTTGTGCCGCTCTTGAGCGCTAGGAAGTAGACCGGTCTTGGGTCTTCCCAATCTCCCGGTGGATACGGGCTCTCTTCATCTGGCGGAGCGTAATAGTTCTTGTGATGGTTGTTCACTATATCCACAACCAGCTTCGGCCATGTTTCCGGCCAGGCGTCGTGAAAGACGATGTTGCCAGCGTGGGCATCGTCGCTCTTGACTCGCTCCGGAATGCCTTTCGGCTTCCAATCCTTTTCCTTGTCGGAACCCGGCGTCCACCCGAATACGTCTACGATCTGTCGCCAAGCTTGCCCCTGCCGGTCATCCGGCTGAGAGGGCAGCCAGACAGTTTCGGCGTAAGCTCGGGCCATGCCTTTCAGTCCACTGCCAGGAAGGTAAGCGAAGCCGTAGATCGGGTGCAAGCAGATGCCCGCGTTCTCCAGGACGGCGGCGCGGGCCAGGTGCAGCGTCAGCGGGCCGAGGGTTGTGCAGGAAAGGGAAATCGCGCCGGGCAACGACGCCCCAGCACTTCGCCGTCGCTCTGTTATCTGTTTCAGAAACGTCGTATTTTCCGGGATTCCGCAGACGTCAGCGAGCGTTGCTTTTTGCTTCGTCTGGTCGCCAGGGATACTGTATTTGTCAAGTTGTAGTCCCGGATGACGCTCCGATGGGGGCATGCCATTGATCAGAGCGACTGTGCTTTCTGGCAATACCAGGCTCATTCGCCCTCTCCTTCAGTCATTCCCTCCGCCTCCGCAAAGCGGTTGAGCCACACCATGTAGGCCAGCACCTCGTCGGTCGCTCGGCGGAGGAAGTCAGAATCACCCTTGACGATTCGCTCTAGTAAGTCTTGCGGCTCGCCAACCTTGGGGGAAATTCGCAGATCGACCCAGTTAGTCAACTCGGCCAATAATCCGGGCGCGTAGTCCTTCGCCTTCAGGAACGCCAAGGCCTGTCCGAGCCCGGCAGCCAGAATTCTGGTCGGAAGCCTCTTTGCCTGACCGCCGAATTTCTTCGGATCCTGACCCTGATGATAACCTTCCTTCTGCTTGGCGCGTTGGACTACGTCCCATGCATGCTTGGCCCGGAGCTGGTCGAGCGTCTTCCGTGTGTCATGCCCTGTTCGGGTCATTTCGCGCCGTCCTTTCCGCCGACCAGCCTCACGGCGCAGAGGCCCTTGCCAATCGTCTCGTCGCCGCCGATTTGCAGGACCGGCGGAATGTTGTCCCGCAGGTATTCCAGTATGTCCTGAGCTGTTTTCTCGTCTCCTTCGCGGCGGCTTGCGCTGGTCAGTACGACGGAATAGAAGATCGTTTCCGGGGGTAGAAACTCCTCGTAAAAAAGAGCCCCTGTCTTGACCGTCTTGCGTTCGTAATCCAGTCCAACGCGGGCGACGACCTCCGTCGCGTGACGGACGAAATGGGTAAAATCATCGTCGTCAAGCACGACCAAATGAGCCTTCAGGCGATCGCACGTGAAGCTGTCGTCAACAGCATGCTTCGCAATCCACTCGGTGACAGCGCCGGCATCCCCCGTCCGCTCGAACTCAAACTCTTCCAGAACCAGCTTGTTCCCGTCAACCAATAGTGGGTTACCCTGCTGGCAAAGAGCCTTGTCCTTTGCGGGCGCCGACGGTGGTGTGAATCCGTCAGCGTCGGTTTCTCCCAACTTCAAGTCCCGATGCAGTCGCTCCAGCACCGCCGGGCAAGTGACCCAGGCGAACACGCCTTTGAGCGACCGGACCGGGAATGCCAGGATGTGGGCGTCGGTCAGGCTCAAGGCGCCGGCGTGACCGGTAGTTTGATCCACCTTTCCCGGCCCGAATGTAGCAACAAGCATGGGATCGTCTTCGTTGGCAACCTCGCGACGTGTTCGTTTTACGCGACGCTTCCCATTCTCTTCTATGTGCTCCGGTTCGTATTGATGTTGAGCTCTTTCGCGACAGGCATCGCGCAGAATGCCTTTAAGTGTCGAGCCGGCGATCACCGGCCACTGCGTGTGTCGCTCGCGCTGGATGGGGAGGTCCACTGTACCTAGTGCAGTTCCCGAGCCGGGATGCAGACTGGTTTGGGCATGCAGGAAGAGCAGTTTGGACCGCTGCTCGTTCGTTTTCTTTGTCGTGGTTTCACTCATCGGTCCAGACTCCAGTGAGGCAACAGCCCCAGCCTAGTTGACGGTCCTCGTCGTTCTCGGCCAGCGTCTGCGCCCAATCGTTAGGAAGTGATTCCAGAAAATACACAGTTCCGGCGGGAACCGCGAACCGCGTAGGTTTGGGGCCGCCTCGTGCCAAGTCCCAGCCGGAGAAAGCGAGCGAACCGGGAACCGCAGCCGCAGCCACATGGTCTTCGAGACGCTTGGGCTTCCACCCAGCTTGGAAGGCGCACGGCGTCGTTAACACGACCAGAGGTTTTTGGTTCCGCCGCGAAGATTCTGCATGCGGCCAATTGAATGGCTTGGGCAGGCGGCGGACGAAGACGTACCGGCCCTCGCCTCCCAATGGGAGCGTCTCAGGCAGGTCAAACAGGGAATTGCTGGGAGCCTCATCAGGCAACACGATCTCGCTGTACAGGCAAACCTTCTTCTTCAGGTTCAGGCTCAGAAATCCTCGCCCGAAAATCTGCGATTCTTCAGCAACCAGACGGTCCGGTGAAATCTCAATTCCAGTGCGGTAATCGAGGTCGAACAAATCTTGCGGAGAAACAACATCTCCGTTACTGACGTCTTCGCCTTCAAGAAACCTAGCAAGCCCTGCAGGCGTGAGATAGGCCTCGGCGGGCTCAGTTGGAGTCAAGGCCTTTGTCCACACGGGGCGCAGTCCCTGTTGGTCCGCCGGAGGGTCCCAACCTGGAAGTTGACCAACATGAAGAGGAGAAAGCCTGAGCAGTTTGGCTGAATGGTGTCCTTTGTGCCGGTGCAGGGTTGAAGGCGCTGGTACAAGGACCTCCACATCGGCACCTCCGGCCATAAGTCGCGCGAGCCAAGGTCCGCGAACTATCATCCGGCCAATCCAATGATGCTCATCGCCGCAAGAACTCCGCACAGCTTCCTCAAACATCTGGCCGTCCTCAATGGATTTCTTGAGCCGGGCGAAGTCGCATGCAGCCAGCCGAAGAAGTGCTGTGCGGATGGCCCCTGCAAGTGTTTGGGGCAGTGGCAGACCACTCACGCTGCGTTCGGAGCCTGTGAACGGGCGTCCGTCCCGGAAGAAAAGTACATCGAGCGGTTCGAGGCACATGCCAATGGTAGTCGTTTCACTGGTAATCATGCGTCCCTCCCTCGAGCCAAGAAAGAGGCCGTGTGGCAGAGGGTCAGGAACTGTTCAAGAGCAGCAGCCGTGGAGTTGAAACGCCGCACTTGCTTGTTATCAATTTCAAACGACGACTCTCGAAACTCGTCGAACCCGGCGGTGAAATCTTCAGGCCGGATCAGATTGGGCGTGGGTTCCTCCGACCGACTGATTTGCCTTCGCATCTCCGCTCTAATTGCCTCCACAGGCAGCCCGGCAAGCGTCTGACGGTAGGCATAAAGCCTGTATGCCCAGCGGTCGGAAGCTCTCGCGCGGAACGCAGTCGTCCATTTATCCACGATGGGCGCAAAGTGCCAGGGACAGAGGGCAGATGTGTGTTCTCCAGAACGGCGGCGAATGGTGATGACCATTGCATCTTTGCCACTCTCCTTGGCTTTCCGCTCAGCATGCCGCGTATCCTGCAAGGCCAGGCGCAGGTCGTCCTTGGCGTGAACAACGACCAGTCCTCCGGAAAGCGTAGCTCTCGAACCCATCATCAAATGCTGCCGTCCGCCCTTCGCGTGATAGTCACTCATAAAGGCTTTTCGCAGCTCCATCGCACACCCTAGTGCCTGACCGGCAGGCAGGAGAACCAGCGTGTCGTCGCCACCAGAGTAGACCGTGACGCCGTGATGCTGCGCAACGATTCCCGGAACGGCATACAGGGCGAAGTTCGCCAGCGCTGTGCTGATCGCCGCGTGCAACGCCGGGCCGACAGGGCGCTTCGCCTCCAGGCCAGCATGGGCTGCCTCTCCCAGTTCTTCGTAATACCTCACCAAGTCGGGATGCATCACATCGCGTACGCGGGGCGATTTCTCGCCCCGCAGCCAACCGCTCAGGTCGTCCCCATCGAGTTTGAGGATCGCATAGTAGACGGGCGGCTTGCCAAGCTTTGACCGAGCGGTTTTGATCTTTTCCAATGCCGCTCCCAGGCAACGAGGTTCGTCAGGATCGTCCCGCTCGGTGTTCCAGTGGAGCCACTGACCGTTCCAAGCCGCCATAGGCTTAGGACCCAGTTTCGAACCGGCTTTCTCGGCATGACTCAGCCACTCAGCTGCAGCGATTGTCCATGTGTCGGAAAAACGGAGGTCGTCCGCATCCAGTCCCAGGATATCTTTCAAGAAGACGGGCGCGGCGAATCGCTTGACCATCGCTACGGCACAAAGCGCTTCCGTGTTCCGGATTCGGACACCGTCGAAGCTGAGGCCTGTATCGAGCCTGGAAACCTGGTCCCAGAATGTTCTGGACTTGGCCAGTTCATCTGGTCCCATTTGTTCAAAGCTGCCTAAGAGGGTACATTTCTGCGGGAATCGCGAGTCGGTGCCCGGGTTCGCGGTATTTCTTGGCACTTGTCGAACGGTTCGATGGGCTGCCAGCGAACGTGCCGTCAACTCCACTTGGTATTGCCATCGGCCCGCATGATCTTGTGAATACTTCCGTTCACCTTCGGGAATTGACCTGGCCATGACACGAACGGCCTCTGCGTCTTTGAACGCATCTGCAAAGGAATCTTTACCGGCTAATAGCCGGGCCAAGCATTCGTCCAATTCAGCGCCGGACCCAGTCATCGGCACGACACAGGTAGAAGTGCTGAAGTAGCTGGCGATTTGGGTATCCCAACGTTTGTCCCAATCGGCCCACAGCGGGTGAAGTGCTCCGGCAACGCTCTGCCTCACGTGCGTTGCCATTTCTTGCCAGGAAGCGACAACTGCATTTCGACATTGCACAGCCAAATTTTTTGCTTCCAGGCCGTCGGCTCCCCAAGGCACGAGAGCTAGAAAACGATGAGGCAATGAGGGTGAGAGTCGAAGGTCTTTAGGTGGTAGAGGCAACTTCAGATGCAAGCCGTCCCTTAGCCAAAGGTCCAAGAGCGGGTTCCCTCTTAGAGCTGGATAGACGAGGGCCGTCGGCCCCAACTGCTCGATGACGGGGCGCATTGCGCGAAACGCCAGCCAGGAAACAATCATGCTGGACGACCACAAATCGCGCACCGATCGCGACGCTTCGATGAATGCTTGTACAGGCCCAATGGCGACGGCAAGCAACGCTGCGCCATCCCGATCGGCCTGAGCCGCTTTCATTCCAGCGGTGATGTCAAGATGGTGCCAAATGGTGTGATCCGGAGTTCGGGTATCCGCTGGCAGCCGTCCAAAGAAATCACCAAGAGTTTCGGTGAGCTTTTCCTGAAACAAACGCCAAATGGCAAAGTACTGGTTTCGCTCTAGCTGTCCTTGATCGCCGGGAATGGAGGTCAAGATCTCGCGGATCTGATCTTGCTCCTGAGTAACTATTTCTCCGGTCAAATCGGGAACATCTAGTCTGGCCCGAGTCCGGGCAAGTGGGTGCACGATGCCAAGTTGATTGCCTACCGGGTTGACGGTGCGTTCCCCCGAATCGCCATCTGTCGGCATCGGCAAGCGCTCAATCATGGAAGCGAGCCTGTCGACTTCTGCAGCAGCCTGCTTCATCATTCTCCGGGTAGCTTCACTGTCACCGAGAACAACTCTCGCGAGATCAAGGCCCCTCGCGGCATGTGCTTTGATTGGACCGCGCGCAACCACGGACAAAATCTTATCCGGCGGGTCATGCAGATATGCAAGTAGGAGATCATTCCAATTAAGGGTCACAGCTCCTCGCACGTATTGATCCTTCCTGGGGCCCTGTGGGCTTTGGACCGACTCGCAAGCGTCGCGCTTGCCCGCCACCTGCTTCGGCCGCGTCGAACAGGTAGCTTTGGATGCCCGAGATGTCCCCCAGTACAATCATGAGACCTTCTTTAAAAAGAGTCGACCCTTCTGCTAATCAACCTCGCTCTGACTTTCCAATGCTGATTCGAAGACCATTGATTAGAGACTGCGAACAACCTTGGTTGCGGATTCAGTCTACAGGAAAGCAAAACGTGACCAGAAAACCATCAACCTTGATCGCAGAGATTTGTACTCACTCTCAAACAACGACTATTCCTCGCTGGCGCTTCGGGCTTTCAGGCTTTGCCTTGGGTGCCCATCGCTCGCTGCGGCGTCGCGCTCTCCCAACCCGCGTCGGCAGAGAGCACTACAACGTCTTCTTCCAGTCCAAGTAGGCTGCGATGTACAGGTGCCCTTCCGGGAAGGGAGAAACCAAATCCACCGAGCGGGCTTCCACGCGATGGCGTTTGCCCTTGTGTTCGCATACAAAGTCGAGCCCGAATTCGTCGTCGTCCGGCCACTCCATTCCGACTACCTTGACGATATTGCCGAGCACCTGGGCTTGAAACGGGAACTTCACCTCTTGCTCGATCATAGTCAGCAATCCCGAGTGTTGCTCGTACTCGCCATAGCAGTCTATGATCGCCTCCTCGAAGGCGCGCCGTACTTTGTCTTTATCAAGCTGGGTCTGCCATTTTGCCGGGCCGCGTTTCGACGCGTTCACCATAAAGAACCTCTGTCAATGCTGCTGTTGAGTTTCCATTCTATGCTTGCGTCCTGGACAATACGCGACTGTCTTTTCCCTCGCTGGCGCTTCGGGCTTTCAACCACGCTGATCTCCGACTCCAAGTATTGTCTTCCCCAGGATGTCCCACTATACTGCCTCACGGAGGCCTTCGATGAAATTGGAGATCGTTTTGGAACCCAGCGCTGACGGAGGCTTCACGGCTCTCGTTCCCAGCTTGCCCGGTTGCATTAGCGAAGGAGAAACGCGGGCGGAAGCATTCGAGAAGATTCGCGAAGCGATAGCACTCTATCTGGAACCGGTTCAGGACGACGGCGGCGTCAAGACGCTCCGCCGGGCCACGAAAGCTCAGGAGCATAGAATCCGATGACCTACCCATACGTGATTTCGGACCCTCTAATTTGTGCCGGACAGCCCCACATTCAGGGTACCCGGATCAGTGTGCAGCGCATTGCTCTGGAAGTCGAGCAACTGGGCATGAGCCCCGATGAAGTGCTTGCTGCCCATCCCCATCTGACTTTGGCCCAGGTCCATGCTGCCCTCGCCTACTTCTATGACCATCGCCAGGAGATCGACCACGCGGCAGCAGAGCTCAACACCATTGAGCACGAATTGCGCGCGCGATTCCCCTCCGGGGTGCAGCAACTACTCTCCACCAAATCGAGCTGATCGGCCTGGTTCCTCGATATTTGGGAGCCCGAAGCGCAAGCGAGGGACTGCCGCGATTGCCGTCGCTGGCGCTTCGGGCTCCCAGGGTCGCTGGTTTGGGGATATCAAGGACGAAGCCCCGGGCTAGTTGGTCAGGTGACCTGCTATCAGACCTCAGGCACGGCGACAAACAAACCCAACCCAAAATGGCAACCATAGCCCAGTGCCAGAGGGCCACTCACCGCCTTCTCAAATTCCAATTCAAATCCGTAAGCGAACCCCTGCCCTCGGCTGCCTTGGCCTGAGAGCCGTTGGCGTTGGAAATCGGTCCAGAGCAGCACCCTGCCGCACAGAGAAGCCTGCGACAGTGGTCGGATGGCTCGCGCGGCTGGCAAGCCATGACGTTCCAGCTCCGCGCAGAGCTGATCCGGTGGGTTCTCTCGTTGCGTCCCTCGAAACTTCTGGTGGCGCGGCGGGATGAACGGTGTGACCGACCGCCAAATGCGGGCTGGCCCCAAAAGAGGAATCTCCTCCAGCTTGCTAGTCTCTCCCAGCCTTTCCAGGTGCAGGTCTGGCTTGTTTCCCAGGTTCCGCATGGCAGTGAAGCAATTCAGCGCCGCGAGATCATCGCTTTGGAACCCCTCGTCCCTGCCATCAGCTCCTTGACGACCTCGAGCAAACAGGGTCAGATGATCGATCTGTCCGTCGCCGTCCTCGTCAGTAGGCAAATAGAAGCAATGTCGATGGCCGGCCATCACGCTCCCATCGGCGGCACGCCCGCTCAGTGTGGGAGAGGCTTCACCGGCATGCAGCCGTCCGAAGACGCCTTGCAAGCATCGTCGCGCCGTCTCGCCCACCCAGAGCGTGTCTTCGAGGCGAGGCAAGGCAGTTCCCGCCAGACGGTAGCGAACCACGGTCACTACCCGTGTCTGCGATTGAACTGAAGCTGTTGACAGCGGCATTGCAGGTCACTCTAGAGGTAGAGACTGCGGCTGGGACGTTGACGTCAAGCAGCCACATGTTGTTTGTGCAATCGCTTCGGCGGCAACCAGCATGAT
>JAKEER010000399.1 GCA_022616615.1 Acidobacteriota bacterium | reverse complement strand
CCTCACCCCCCCCTCACCCCCCAGCCCCTGGAGCTGTGAAAAAATTAAATGGGAGGGACGCGCTGCTGCGCGTCCGCGACGGTAAACCCAACACGGACGCGGAGCACCGCGTCCCTACCAGATCAGGTTTATAGGCCCAACCGAATTTTTTCACAGCTCCCCTCTCCCGCGTTGGGGCGAGGGGAGCCGAATCCAGCCTACGACCGCAGCCAACATGCAAACACGGGAGTTGTCACTATAATTCGCGATGTTCAATAGATCAGCAAAGATTCGGAATATACGCTCCTCAGATTGCAGGACGCGTTGCGTGCGTTGTCGGCAAGGCGTAGCCCATCCAGCCGGCCAAAGGCGCCAACGCATCCTACGTTGTTGGATAGCATGCGTTGCGCTTTTCCAGCAAGGGCATCACCAGATCGAACTTATCCATAGCACTCCTGACAGAGTACCGAAGGAGGTTTTTGCCCGGGCGCCTGCTAATAGATTTTCTTCACGCAAGTCGCTTTTGAGCGGAGAGCGTGGCTGTGTGGGCTGACTGGGCGAGCAGCCCTCAGAAGCGCGATCGTCAAGGTCCGGCTGAAGCGGCAAGAGGAGCGGAATGCAATAGTTCACACGGATTTCATAAAGGGAACACAATGTTTTTACACCGAGCGCTTAGTCTTGCCCTTCCAGCTCTGCCGGCTCGCGGTTGGGGAGAACGCCTGCATGACAGTTTCACACGAGGCGTGGCCGCCGAGCTGACTCAACTGGTTGTCGATCCATGGAAAGATTTCGTCACGAAGGAGACACGCGATGAATGCCGTCAGCCGCCGACCGGAATATCCCTCGCCGAAGAGCCGCGGCTTTCCAAAGAAGAGCATCCTGTTAGTGGAATCGGATCTAGATCTGCGCTTGATGCTCAGCATGCTGCTGGAGGAAGAGGGGTGTGCCGTTGACGCGTGTGGGAGCCTGTCCGAGGCGTTGCGCACGGTTGCGGAGAAACGATTCGATTTTGTGATTACAGCCCATGCAACGCCGGGCATTGACGGGCTGGCGCTTCTGGAGGCCCTTAAGGAAAGCGGCGCCGACGTTCCCGCAGTGGTTATTTCTTCCCGCTACGAGAAGGAGCCTTACATCACGGCCATGAACCTGGGCGCCCTCGACTACTTCATCAAGCCCCTCGACTACTCAGCCATCCAAAAATTGATTCATCGCCAGACTAAATCAAGAGAGTAAGTACTGCCATTCGCAGCGACGATGACGTATGTCAGAGCGGACCGGCCAGTAAACTTGTCGGTGGCTTCGCCGGCCGATTTGCGGAAGGGCTCTGCCTTTCCACCGTGGCCATCTTATGGGGAGCTGGCTTATGCTCTTTCGATGATGATATCGCTGGGAAGCGAATTTGGCTCCTTGGCAGCCAGCTTCACACCCAACCGATAGGCGGCATCTTGAGCCGCCATCTGAGCAGCTACTTCAGAAACAAAGGGAGTTTCCTTCACAGAAAACCAGGCACCGCTTGCTTCGTTTAAGACAGCGCTCGTCACTCTGACAAATCCCTGATATCCATCGCTGACGGGTTGGACTGTCCAAATGATTTTCGGCATGTGCCGGGCCTCGATGCACGAACCTTGAGATGCAGCATCGTCTCTGTTTGCAGGACTGCTATCGGCCGTCTGGTTTGAAAATTTATTGGATATTGTTATGCTGCGCTGAAGTCTTAGTGCGCACCGGGTTGGGATGGGGTGAAAAGGACGTCTGCTTGTGTTCCCGCCGAGGCACAGGTAGGGCGGGCTGTCCCAGCCCGCCGCTGCAGCGGAGGCTACTAACAGCGGCGCGGTGAGGACACCGCGCCCTACCATTCGATTTTTCCCTAAGAATCCGAGGGTCCATGATCATTGATTCGCATCATCACCTTTGGGATTTGCAAAAGCGCCATTACGGCTGGATGTCGCCCGACTTGAAGCCTCTCTACCGGAACTTCCTGGTTGAGGACCTGATCAAGACGACCGCTCCGCACAAGATTGGCGGGACGGTTGTTGTGCAAGCCCATCAGAGCGTGGAGGAGACGCGCTGGATGCTGGGGCTGGCTGAGAAGTCCGACCTGATTCTAGGCGTCGTGGGCTGGGTCGATCTGAAACATCCACAGCTTGCCAAGACGCTCTTGGAACTAAAAGCGCATAAGAAGTTCAAAGGTGTGCGCCACATCATTCAAGATGAACCTGATGTGAACTGGATGCTGCAAACAGAGGTGATGCGAGGGTTGCGCACTCTGCACGAAGCCGGGCTCACTTACGATTTGCTGATCAAGCCCCACCAGTTGGACGTGGCTTTGCGACTCATTGACCACCTTCCCGCAATGCCTGTTATCCTCAACCACATCGCCAAGCCGTACATCAAAGAAGGTAAGCGCGAGCCCTGGGCCACGCAGATGCGGCAGCTGGCGAAGTCTTCTCAACTCCACTGCAAGATCTCCGGTTTGATCACGGAAGCCGGCCATGCGAATTGGAAGACCGAAGACTTCACTTTCTATCTGAAGCATGTTGTGGAGATCTTTGGCTGGGACCGCCTCTGTTGGGGCAGCGACTGGCCTGTCTGCCTGCTGGCTGGAGGCTACGGGCAGGTCCTTCAGCTTCCGGAAAAGATCCTGAGGCCCGACGCAACGGAGAAGCAGTGGGCGCAATTCATGGGGCTGAACGCGCAGCGGTTCTATCGATTAGGCTGAACCGTCTTTCAATTTTTCTAGCGTCTCCATCGCGGCGACTTTCTCATTCCCGCGAAGGAGGGGATCCAGGATCTCTCAGCAGGAGATTCCAGTTTTCGCGGGAATAAGCGGTGACCCTCCGGTTCCGGCTCTCCGGCCCAGGTTGAGTTCAAGTTTCTGACCGTCTGAACCTGATTCTTCGTACAATCAACCATCCTTTAGAACAAGCATCCAATCGGGAAGATTCCTTGCTTTCCCGGCTGTCTGAAACCGGTCCTGCTGAGCTGTGTTGTTAATCCGGTAGACTGTTTTTGCCGAATCGTTGATATCGAGACTTGAGGTCGCCAGAAAAGAGTCTGGAGGGTTGTCGGGAGCGGATGACGAACAAGAAAATCAAGCTGGCTGTGGTATTTGGCACGCGTCCGGAGGCGATTAAGCTGGCACCGGTCATCCAGCAGCTCTCGCACGACCCGCAGTTTCAAGTGGTCAGCATCGTCACGGCGCAGCACCGCCAGATGCTCGACCAGGTTCTGAACGCCTTCCGCATTCGCCCCCAACACGACCTGGGTATCATGACGCCGAATCAGACACTGGCTGGCATTGTGTCTCAGTCGGTGGAGGCCCTCGACCGGCTGTTCAAGAGAGTCCAGCCCGGTGGCGTGTTGGTTCAGGGAGACACAGCGACCACTTTCGTGGCTTCCTTGGCAGCGTTTTACAACCGGATTTCGGTCGGTCATGTTGAAGCCGGTCTTCGTACCGGCGACCGTGGCCAGCCCTTTCCGGAGGAAATGAACCGGAAGCTCACTTCCGCCTTGGCGGATTGGCACTTTGCACCCACGCCCTCTGCCCGCGAAAACTTGCTGGCGGAAGGCGTTGATCCGGCAACAATCTTTGTGACAGGAAACACGGTGATCGATGCCTTCCAGATGGCGCTAGCAGCTCGAAGAAACGGCCAGGGCATCAGCGTGCCGCAAGAACTGGCGTCGAAACGGCTGATTCTGGTTACGATGCATCGGCGGGAAAACCAGGGGGCGCCGATGAGATCCATCTGCCTCGGGTTACGGGACATCGTGAAGCGTTTTGCCGACGTTGCGGTCGTGCTTCCGCTCCACTTGAGCCCGAGCGTGCGAAGCGTGGTGCAGCCGCTACTGTCGGGTGTCGAACGCGTCTGGCTTACCGAGCCGCTGGACTATCTGGATACGGCGCGAATGATTCAGCTTTCAACCCTGGTAATCACCGATTCCGGTGGCATTCAGGAAGAAGCGCCATCGTTGGGAAAGCCGGTTCTGGTGTTACGCAATAAGACCGAGCGCCCGGAGGGCGTCAGGGCAGGTACGGCGCAACTGGTTGGAACTAGCCGAGCGACGATCTTCAAAGCGGCTGCACGCTTGCTTTCTGACGCCCGGCACTATGAAACGATGGCCAGCGCTGTCAACCCTTATGGCGACGG
>JAKEER010000398.1 GCA_022616615.1 Acidobacteriota bacterium | reverse complement strand
TCCCCTCCTCGGCTGAGGAGGGGCGGGCGCTGGCGCAGCCTGCGCCGGGGTGGTGCGACCGGTCTTTGCGGAAACCTCCAATCGAGTGCTTCGTGTCACAAGCTTGGCGAATATGGGAAGCTAGCTCTTCATCACTGATGCAATCAAGCTCGATACCAACCCAGCCACCCACGCCAACGTAGGGCGGTTTGAAGAATAGAGCTCGCGTTGTGCGTCCAGCACCGACAAGAAATCAGCCAGACCCGCCCGGTATTGCTCGGCGGAGAGATCAACTGCCAGTTGGTTTTGCCGCAGGGCTTGGTTCAGCCGATCGCGACGCTCCTGTTCCTGCGAGTAGCTTGGCCATTCCTTTCAATTTGCTGGCGTTTCCGATAGAGTACCGCGCTTCAGCAAACGATTTTTCATGGCACTTCAACCCTTTCAACCAGGAGAGACCCGCGCGTGACTTGGAGTCAAATTTATGATCCGTTGAACTTTTGGCAGCTCTCAACCTTCGTTTCAGCGCTCCCGGTACTGACGCTGTTCTTTGTCTTGTTGATCTTGAAGCAACGGGTTTGGATCTCAGCGCTGAGCGGCATGCTCATGGCGGTGTTGTTGGCCTCCGCCGTCTTCGGAATGCCGGCGTCTCTCATTTCCAATGCCACGTTTCTGGGCGTCGTGTTTGGCTTGGTGCGGATTGCCTGGATCATCGTGGCCTCCATTTTCCTCTACAACATTGCGGTCGAGACCGGTCAGTTTCAGGTGATGAAGGAATCGATTGCGGCGCTGTCCTCCGATTCGCGCCTGCAGGCCGTTCTGATCGCGTTCTGTTTTGGTGCGTTTCTGGAAGGAACTGGAGGCGGCGGAGCACCCGTTGCCATTGCGGGCGCCTTTCTCATCGGCCTGGGCTTCCCGCCTTTCCAGGCGGCGGTGCTTTGCCTGCTGGCCAACACGGCGCCGGTGGCTTGGGGTGGCGTTGGGAACCCCATCCGCGTTCTGGCAGGTGTGACAGGTCTTCCAGAGCAGTCGCTGAACGCCATGGTCGGACGCATTTTGCCGCCCTTCGCCTTCGTTCTTCCTTTGTGGCTGGTCCGCAGCATGGTGGATTGGAAGAAGACCTTCGAAGTAATGCCTGCGTTGCTGGTCTGCGGCCTCTCATTCGCAGCGATGCAATTTTACTGGTCGAACTATCTTGAGACCGGTCTGGTGGATATCGCTTCTGCCATCTTCTCGCTGCTCGTTATGGTCGCCTTCCTCAGGTTCTGGAAGCCGCAAAACGTTCTGGAATTGCATTCCGGCAACAAAAGGGCCGAAGTCCGGCATCATTCTTTAAGCGTGATTCTCAAGGGTTGGTCTCCGTTCATTCTCGCTTCGATTTTCATTCTCATTTCCGGTTTGCCCGCCTTGAACAAATATCTGAAGTTCGAAGGGCTTACTTTCCCGCTGCCTGGACTGCACAATCAGGTGATACGCGTACCTCCGGTGGTCAATCAGCCCACTCCTGAGGCCGCAATCATGGATTTGAACGTGTTCGCCATGCCAGGCGCCGCGGTCTGCGCCGGAGCCTTGCTGGCTGTTCCGTTTCTGGGCATGTCGTTCAGCCGAGCGTTCCAGATTTTTGGGCAGACGCTTCGTCAGCTTATTCCCTCGCTGCTGGCCATCAGTTTCATGGTGGGTCTGGCTTTTATCACCCGGTATTCCGGCATGGACACGGTTCTCGGGTTGAGCCTGACGCGCACCGGCTGGGTCTTCCCATTCTTTGGCACCCTGCTAGGCTGGTTGGGCGTCGCGCTGACCGGCACCGATGCAGGCTCGAATGCCCTCTTTGGCAATCTGCAGAAGGTGACTGCAGAACAGTTGAACATCAGCCCGGTGCTGATGGCTTCGGCTAACAGCGCTGGCGGCGTCATGGGAAAGATGATCGACGCCCAGAGCATTGTCGTTTCCAGCGCCGCAACGCATCAGGAAGGAAACGAAGCCGCGATTTTCAAAGCTGTTTTCAAACACAGCATTGTCCTGGCCTGCCTCGTCGCGCTGCTCGTCATGTTTTACGCTTATGTGACGCCGCAGGTGATTCCGTAAGAGGAAAGACGTTGCCGAATGACGAATGACTAAGCATGAAGGACTAAAGAAATCCGAAAATCCGAATGACGAGGCGCAGACTGGACATTCAGGCTTCGTCATTATTTCGTCATTCGGGCTTCGTCATTAGACATTCATTCACGCGGGAGTGTGTCCTTCCGGGCCGGCCAGAGATTCTTTCCGAACGCACAAATTCTTGGAAGGCACCAAAGAATCCCCCGATTCTAGACATTTTCTTATGTATAATGAGGGTGTTTTTGAGCGCCTTGTGGAGTGAGGTTGGGTTGTTATGGTTAATCGAAACAAGTTTTTCGTGATCATTCTTTCGACGATTTTTGTCTTCTATGCCGTGGTTGGCGGTTTGCTCGGACGTGCCACCGAGCGCGAGGGATCTTACTCCCAGCTTTCCGTTTTTAATGAGGTTCTTTCCAAGATCCGTAGCAGTTATGTGGAAGATCCCAATTTGCCCGAAGTCATGCAGGGTGCGTTGCGCGGGCTGCTGGAATCTTTAGACCCCTATAGCACCTACCTCTCTCCTGACGAATACTCTCGCTACAAGAAGCACAGGACCAACGGCAATGGCGACATAGGACTAGAGCTCTCCAAGGAAAAGATGCTGGGCTACGCCTATGTCATCCATCCCATCGAGGGCAGCCCGGCAGACAAGTCAGGCGTCAAAGCCGGCGATGTGATTGAATCCATCGAGGAGGTTTCGACGCGCGACATCAGCTTGATCCAGACAGAATACCTGTTGACCGGAAGCCCGGGGTCGACAGTAAAGCTGAAGATCCTGCGCCGGGGGAAAGCGGAGCCGCTGCAACTGGCTGTAACGCGCGATCTGGTAAAGGCGCCGCCGGTGAAGGTCAGCCTCTTGGAAAACAAGATTGCGCATCTGAAGATCTATCGGTTCACGCCTGGCATCAGTGACGACGTGCGGCTGAAGCTGCAGCAGGTCACAAAGAGCGGTGCCAGCCGGGTTATTCTGGATCTGCGCAATTGTGCGGGAGAGGAATTCGAAGAGGGCGTCAAGGTTGCGAACTTCTTCCTCGACCACGGGGTCATCACCTACACGCAAGGCCAGAAGTCGCCGAAGAAGGAGTTTGTCGCTGATCCTGCCAGAGCACTGAGTAAACTGCCTCTGGTTGTGCTGCAAAACTATGGCAGTGCCTCGGCGGCTGAGATTGTGTCGGCGGCCATCAAGGAAAATCGGCGCGGCGAGCTGGTGGGCGTTAAGAGCTTCGGCAAAGCCTCCCTGCAAAAGCTGATTCCGCTGGAAAGCGAGTCGGCGGTCCTCCTGTCTACGGCTAAATTTTACTCGCAGTCGGGCAAGGTGATTCAGGGCAACGGCATCGCGCCCGACGTTGAAGTGCGTGACGGCAGCGACGCCAGGCCGGTCGATGACGATGCCGACGAGGATGACTCCGACGACACGCCGGCGCCACCCAACAAGCCTGCTTCCCAGGAAGATCTCCAACTCAAGAAGGCCATCGAGCTGTTGAGCGCCCCGGCTTCTGAAAAGAAGGCGGCTTAACAGCAATCTCAATCCCGTTCGTATGTCAAGGGCAGCTCAGGCTGCCCTTTTTTGATGGGTGGCGGAAGGTTATCCCTCGCTGCTGTCTGCCGTTTCATCCTCAATGCTCATCAATCTCGACCACATCAGCAAGAACTTCGGAAGCAAGACAGTCCTCAAGGACGCTAGCTTCCAGTTGAATCCGGATGAAAAGGTGGGACTCGTGGGCCGCAACGGCACGGGAAAGACGACGCTGTTCCGCCTGATCGCCGGCGGTCTGGAGCCTGACAGCGGCCAGATCGTTCGCCAGCCGCAGGTTCGCCTGGGATTCATGAAGCAGTTGACCCATGTCGAGCCGGAGAGAACCGTCTTTGAATCCGCTGTTTCAGTGTTTGCCCACATGGAAGAACGAGCCCGAGAACTGGAGTCGTTGGAAGCGGAAATCGAGTCCAAGTCGCAGCACTCCGACCTGAATTCCCTGCTCGAGCGCTACGGACACCTTCAGACGCGATGGGAGATGGAAGGCGGTTACTCCTACGAGGCCCGCACGAAAGCCGTTCTTTTCGGACTTGGCTTCGAAGAACGTGAATTGGAAAAGAGCGCTGCCGTGCTGAGCGGCGGCGAGCTGAATCGGCTGAACCTTGCCAAGCTGCTGCTGTCCGATCCCAACCTGCTGCTTCTCGACGAGCCGACGAACCATCTCGACATCTCGGCCGTGCGCTGGCTGGAAGGCTTCCTGAAGGACTACACGCGCGCGTTTGTGGTGATCTCGCACGACCGCTATTTCCTCGATGCGACGGTGAGCCGAATTCTGGAGATCGCCGACGGAAAGGTGGAAGAGTATTCGGGAAACTATTCCCAGTACACGGTCGAGCGGGAGAGGCGCCGCGAACTCCGTCTGAAAGCTTACACGGAACAGCAAGAGATGATTGCGCGGACGGAAGAATTCATCCGCCGCAACCTGGCTGGGCAGAAAACCAAACAAGCCAAGTCACGCCGCAACATGCTGGAGCGGATGGACCGGCTTGAGAGAGTCTCATCGGGGAAGCGACCGGCCCGCTTTCGCTTCGATCTGAACTCTCAAAGCGGCGATCTGGTGTTCAAGCTGACGAAGGTGGCCGTGGGATATGACGGCAAGGTCCTGGCGAAGAATATCAGCGGCTCGGTTTTTCGTGGCCGGAATGTCGGCATTATGGGTCCCAACGGCTCGGGAAAGTCTACGCTGCTCAAGACACTGCTGGCCCGGCAAATGCCGCTGGCAGGGAAGATCCAGGTGGGACAGAAGGTGGAACTGGCTTATTACGACCAGCAGCTTTCAACGCTCGATCCCGAGGCAACGGTTCTCGAAGAGTTGCGCGCGGTTTCTCCCCTGGCGACCGATGAGACGCTTCGCGGTTACCTGGCCCGCTTTCTCTTCTTTGGCGATGATGTGTTCCATAAAACGGGTTCGCTGAGCGGAGGCGAAAAAAGCCGCCTGGCTCTGGCGAAGCTCATTTTCGGCAAGGCCAACACGCTGCTCCTTGACGAGCCCACCAACCATCTTGACATTCCTTCGTGCGAGGCTCTGGAAGAAGCTCTCCAGGATTTTCCTGGAACCATGATCATGGTTTCGCACGACCGGTATTTGTTGAACAAACTCGCTGATCAGATCCTCTTTCTCGATGGGGAAGGCAACTGCACCTGGTTCGACGGAACCTACGAAGAGTTCGCGATTTCTCAGGAAGGCCCCAAAGAGTTGCCTGCCGCACCGAAGCCCGCCCCACGCGCAACTCCCGCCACACCTGAGAAGCCGAGCTCAAACGGACAAAAGTTCAGCAAAAACGAATTGGCAAAGCTGAAGAGTCGTTGCGAATTCCTGGAGCAGGAAATTCAGCGCGTCGAAGGCTTGATTGAATCGAACTCCAGCCAGTTGAGCGATCCAGAACTTGCCAGAGATTTCGTCCAGTTCAAACAACTCACCGACTGCCACGAAGATCTCAGCGCACGGCTTTCCCAGCTCTATCAGGAATGGGAGCAGTCATTGAAGCTGCTGGAAAGCTCTTAAAAATCGTCCTCGTCGTCGTCCTCGTGCTCTTGCTCGAAACGCCCAAGCCGAGTAGGACGAGGAATTCATTTTCATGGGTCGTAGTCCGCCGCCGAATGGAAACTTCTCTTGAAAAACTCGCGTGGAACCGCGCTCACTCCCGCGACATTTCCAGCTGCCTTACGACTCCCGAATTCTCCTCCGGACTTTAGACTCCAGCCTCCAGACTCCGGTCTGTTAATGGCACCAAGGGCGCAAGGTCATTACGCTGCGGTTGTGGTGTGATACTGGGGTCAGGGCTGGCTGCAAAACAACAAGTCAAAACAATCAGGAAAGTTCTGGATCTGCGCGCACAATCTGACGCAGAATGCTGCCGCATTTACGCGGCGTAAGACACCAACTGTCGGAATGCAACCCGACATTTACGCGGTCGACACCAAGTTGGGCCAGTCACGAACCGACCGAGAGCGTGGCAAACTCGAAACGCTCGGTCAACGTGGCACTCCGCTTCGTCGCTCGTCCGGTGGTTCATTCGTGAATGGCACTCGGCACGGTGCGTGAAGACACAAACGGGGCGGCAGGTCGGAGCAGTCGAAAAGGGCGTCTGCAGTATCTTGGCATTCGTATGAAATACTGGCTCGGGATTTTTATGATCGTCACAGGGGTACCCAACCTTCTCTTAAATGAGTTTTCCGTTAACTTCCGGCGTTCCTTCAAATCGTGGTGGCGCGACGACCAGGACGCCGAACGCAACCAGCAACTGAAGGAACTCCACCGCGTTTCAGTGTATCTCGGCTCGATTGTCTGGATCGAGATCGGTGTCTGCCTGACTGGCGAAGGGTTCATCCGCTGGCCGGGGCGGACTTTGCTCTACGCAGCACTTGGTCTGTGGCTTCTGTGGCGTCGGCCAGCGCTGCGCAGCGGCGCGTGGTGGTCAAAGCTACTGGCCACCAATGAAAAGGACACCGGAGCCATATGACCCCAGCCGCTCGGCGAAGTGCGAGGCGCGTCGATGCAGTTCGCGAGGGCTTCCCAGCAAGGCCACAGGTTGCATCAGCGTCACAGACCTAACCGGCGGCTGAAGCTGACCCCGCCATCGCGTTCTTTTTGGGAACAGCACTTGAAACTGCTACCGTCATCTCCGTCATCCCTGGCAGTGGGAGGCGGGGCAGCTCAACCGCAAGCCGTTAGACCTTTGATTTCATCCCTCCGCCTTGATTGATCCTGTTGGTGGTGAGACTTGCGCTACACTTTCGAGTGGGACCCCTGGCAAGGCAAGGAGAATCAACGAAAGCACAAGGTCAGCTTTGAGCGTGCAGCAGAAGTTTTTCGGGATCCGTTGGGCTTTCGATCTTCGATGAAGAGACCGTGAACATGAGAAACGCTGGATCAGCATGGGGAAAGACAGCCACGACAGCCTGCTGGTTCTGATCCACACGTTTTTGGAAGTTAGGCCGGAAGAGTGCAGGATTCGAATCATCTCCGCCAGAAAAGCCAAGCAGAAGGAGTCCGGGCAGTACGAGGAGTTTTGACCATGAAGAACGAATATGATTTTTCCAAAGGCGAGCGCGGGAAATTCTATCGTCCAGACGTCGAGCTGAACATCCCAGTCTACTTGGATTCGGACGTGGCCCATGCTGTTAGCCAGTACGCAAAGAAGGGGAAGAGCGACATCGGCGCGCTCGTGAACGACTGGCTGCGCAGAGACATTAAGTCGATGGGCCAATCACGCAAGGGGAAGGTACGGTAACCCGAAGGCCTAACCCGGTGCTCCAGCGGGCTTTTTGGCCACGCCCAGCGGTAAGGACTCGTTACGCCTTGTTCGGCCAAAAGCCGCTGAGCTTGGACTCGTTAGCCGGATTAAACGATGACCCGACGTGCTGCGTTTCTTGACCTCAATGGAACGCTCGTGATGCCCATCAAAGTTGAAAGCCTCAGTGAACTGACTTTGATCGCGGGCGCAGACGAGGCCATTGCGCGTCTTTCAAGAGCAGGTTTTGTGTGCCCGGTTGTGACCATTCAGAGCAGAATCGCTAAGGGCATTTTTTCAGACAAAGACTTTCGGGCGTGGTTCAGAGTTTTCACAGCGCAGATGGGTAGCAGGGGGGCTCACATCGTCGGGCCATATGTTTGTCCCCATCGGTTCAATGAGTGGTGTGGTTGTAAGAAGCCGGCCACTTACTTGTATGAATTGGCGGCCAGAGAGTATGAAATCGATCTCCATCGATCATTCGTGATTGGAGACTCCGCAAGCGATGTTGGAGCGGCTTACGGTTTCAAAGGTCGTGGATGTTTGGTACGAACCGGGTGGAGTCTCGATGAGCGGGAAGTAACTCGCGCTCAACATTACGGGCCGTTCATTGCAAACTCCCTGAGCGATGCTGTCGACTGGGTACTGAGCCAGCCTGACCCGACCGGCTAACAAGCGGTTGGAGCGGCCGGCTGGAAAGCGCGGCCGCTCAACCGCAGGCCGCTAGACGGACGAGGGACACATGGTAGAGGTGCCGAGTAGCCTTCTCAGATTCTTCACCCAAGAGGAGTACTTCCTAAGGGTTTACACAGAAAACTCAGGAGCAGTAGCACGTATGAGGTGCCGGTACTGCGGCGACAAGATCCCACACTGGGCTGTGCTTCTGCGTCCGATGCGCCTTCCATCTGCATGAAGCGTGGTCAAGTGTTCGCGCGCCGGGATCAAGCTGTACCGGGCAGCTGTTGCGCGGTTTAGTATCCGGTCAGAAATAACCTCAAACCCCAGGTTGCCATTCTCCACATGAGAATGGTTGGAATCCATCCGTTTCGCTTCATTGTGATAGATAAATAACCAATCCGCCCTAATCAGGTAGTTCAAAAAGGAGAGAGTCTAATGAATAGTCGATTCTTCAGATTGGTCATCGCTGCGGTGGCGTGGACGCTGGTATTAGGTCCCAACTACGCTATGGCACAGGATAAGGATGTTTGCCTTGCTTTCATTCGTTCAGGGCTAAAGAACATGATGACTATAGAAACGGATACGCAGTTACTGACCGACTTCGATAAAGCTATCGACATGAAAGATGAAGAGCTAAGAAAAAACTCCCAAGGCGTAAACGCAGACGTTCCAGTTCCCATCGCTGAGGCAATTTTAAATTTCAAGGCAAACTACCAAGGTGAGCGATGGGAAAATTTCCGCAAGGAGTACCATGAGTCAACCAAAAATGTATCAAAGGCGCGGGCCATTCTTAAAGTCCTGGGCAACAAGTTGGATCAAAGGGCGCTAAGAATTGTCGAAAAGTGCGTTTCGGAGCGAACACCAGTAGCCGGTCTAGAGACTGAAATCAAAAAGCAGCAGGGAGGGAAGTTCATTTTTAGAGCCAAATGGAACCCAGCGCTTGGCGTTTCATATGCGGAAGTCGCTGACTTCGATCCTCGTGGTGCTTTATGCGCACCATTGAAGATGGCCGAAGGTCGAAAGATCAGCAATACTTGGCTCGATCAGCCGTGCGAGGTTCTGAATGGGCAAGACATGGCAACGGTGTTTCTCTATCTTAAAGATGACAGAGGTTCAGATTACAAAGAGATCATGCGGGATCAGCCTGGCGCTCTCACACGAATAGTCGGCGTCGAGATTCCCGAAGGAATCTGTCCCTCGCCCTACTGTCGTTCAGCGATCGACGAGAAGTGGAGGACAGAATTTCCCGCGCAGTATCCTCCTGGCATAGCTATCATCCTTGAACCCGTTGATCCATCAAAGCAATGGGTCGAGAACAGCCCATATAATGATTTCCCGCTTCATCGGAGCCAAGAGCGATCGGAGCCAGCGCCACTTGATCTATCAGCTGATTATGTACTGTATGAATTCGACAAACCCACAGTCGTATCAGGTGTTGAAATAATTCAACATCGCAACGGAATCGCTCAGTTGGAGGGATTTGTTGGCAGCAGTTCTCACGAATCAGAAATGACTTCCTTAGGAGTTGCATCTATTAGCGGTTGCCGGGGTGCAAGTCCAGATCCTGGATGTTTCAACAACGGGGACATCTCCCAATTCAGGTTCACTAGGGTAAACAGCGGCAGGTTCTTTATGTTCAAAATCAGAAGGCTTACATATGACCGGGGATACGCGGTTCTTAGAGCCTATCCATTGGACACGACAGGCCGACGGATAAAACTCAAAGAGTAGAAGCCACACTCACTTTCTTCGGGAAGGAATCCAGCCTCTTACAATCGATAGAATATTCGCCATTCGGAATGATTCCTTCGATTCACACCTTCCGTTGGGCCTCCTCTTGCTGTTCCGCCTATCGCCAGCTTTCCGCCTCCGGCAACTCCCGCTCCCTTGTTCTCTCTCCTGAGCTTGCTAGCCTTCTTTCAGTTCATTGAAAGGAGGCTAGCAAGTATGACCGAAGCAACACTCATCTCTTATGCAGGCAAGCTGACGCGCGAGCAACTAGCGCTGGTGCCGACGCCGCTGGGAACCTCAACGCACAAACCCGTTCCACACATTGACGTGGTACAGGCGATTGAAACGCTCGGATTCAGGGGAAATCGGGGACGGAAATCGAGGAAATCGGGCGGGAAATCAGGGGAATCAGGGTGAAATCGGGGACGGGGAAGTCGGGGACAGACCACGAATTTCCTGATCTTGGGGAGTAGGCTTGGACTTAGAATAGAACTATGATTTCGTTTCGAGACCGCCAGCACAGGCAGGTTCGACTGACTGACGAGAGGCTCGCACATCTTGAGACCGATCATCCGGAAATGAAGGGGCAGGCATCTCGAATCGGAGAGACCCTGGCAGACCCCGACCAGGTCATTCGCTCAGCCACAGATTCAGCTGTGGAACTGTTTTACAAGCTTTATCCTTCCACTCCGGTCACAACAAAGTTCCTTTGCATTGTGGTAAAGGTTCTGCCCAACGACAATTTCATTATCACGTCGTACTACACCGACACAGTCAAAAAGGGAGAGGCTCTATGGGAGAAGAAGTAAGAATTTGGTATGACAAAGAAGGTGACTATCTTGAAGTTTTGTTCGACCGAAAAGCTGGACACTTCCGTGAAACCGAGAACGATGCCGTAATGGAAAAGGTTGACAGTCATGGCAATATTCTGGGCTTTTCCGTCTTGAAGGTCAGCGCTTTGAGCGATCAGAGCCCTCTTTCCTTCAGCCTCAAGAGACGAAGCGCCTAACCGAAACGCTGTACCGGACTTCTTGCCGCTCCAGTTCAGTAAGTTGCAAGAGTCCGTCACGGCAAAAAGCCGGTGAGCTTGATTGCGTTAGCTGGCAAGCGATACACAGGCTGTGGCGAGTCCTCTTACGGGTGGGAGCGGACAATGGTGTAGTTCTCGACGAAGACATAAGCAACAAACGTCGCTAGTATCAGCCCCCGGTTAGAATCAGCGCCACGTTCGGTGTCCGGGGCTCAATCGTGACGGTACTCACCAAGTCGGTTTTGCTCCCACAGCAGATCCAACCGCGCGATTGCCACGGAGTTCAACAGCGGGGCGGCGGCGATTCCGCCCAGGAACACCACCGGTGACACGAGGTTGAAGACCTGGAGCCGGTGCGGCTCGGAATCAAGGCCTCCACAGCGGCGTACAAAAAACCGATGCCAAACCCGTCCTTCAGGATGTTGGCCAGCAACAACAGCGCGGCTGAGAAGCAATAAGATCCTACACTTTCTCCGGTATGACGAAGGGGAGACGGTATTCCCGATGGAGCAGGCTGCTGGCTTCGGCATCGTCGTGGAAGCACTCGTTCGGGCCGTCGCGCCGCTCTCTGAATCTATTTGTTCCAATGTGAGGACTCATGAAAACTCTGTCTGCCGTGGTCTTGGTCGTTGGGGGTGTCGTTTCATCGGTTTTTGCGCAGGATCGCCCTGGGCTCTTCTTTCGTGAAGACTGGAAAGAGACTCCAGCGGCGACGCCCGTGATTCAAGAGCATGTCAGCCATCCTGGCTTGGCTCTGACACGACACGGCCCAGGAGAGGCCGGGATCAGAAAGAGCCACCACAATCAGCCTCCGGACGACCCCTATTACATCTGGTCGGGCGAGGCCGAGGGGACCTGGGCTATCAGCCTGCGGCATCAAGAAAGCCGCGTCGATCTGACGGGTCTGGCTAAAATCCGCTGGCGCAGCAAGCAGGCGGGCTTCCGCTTGCTGCGCATCATCCTCAAGACAGCCAACGGAGAATGGCTGGTGAGCGACCAGTACGATCCTGCGTCAAGCGACTGGCGCATCCGTGAGTTCAACGTTCCCGACATTCGCTGGCGCCGGTTGGATATCAAGAAGGTTGTGGAAGGTGAATGGGTGAACGCGCCCGACCTGAGCCGGATTGAAGAAATCGGCTGGACCGATCTCATGCCTGGCGGCCGAAGCTTGGCCTGCTCGCGGGTGGATTGGATTGAGGTGTATGGAAAGCCAGTACCGAGGTAGGAAACACGACCCACTCCAAATCCACTCCACCGAGCTTAAAACGCAGAGCTCTTCTGGGTGCATCGACGGCCTCTTGCCTAACAATTATCGCCGTTCGCCTGATCTCGGCGCTATACTCTGCGATGTTCGATCTTCGTGAGGCAAGCACGGCACACGACGGATCAAAATCATTCGTATTTGTTTAGCGAGGTGGCACGGCCCGTGCTGGTGGCAGGCTTGGTCGCGCAGCACTGTGCGAGGACCCGCTCGCTACCGCTCGCGGTACTGTCAGCGCCCGGACCCTGAGGCGAACCCTGAGGCGAACAGTACCGCGAGCGGTAGCGAGCGGGTCCTGAGGTGCGCAGAGGCAGCCTCACCTCGCTAAACAATCATTCCCTCTTGTCGTTCGTCCTCGGCATTCATCGAGGACGACGACGAGAACGAGGACGATTCTCAAGGGGGAGCATGAAGGATGCCGAATCTTTGCGCCCATTTCATTGGCGGAGAAGCTGTCCCAGCGGTGGCGACTGGCGCCACGCCTGTTTTCAACCCGTCGCGCGGCGAAGTCATCGCTCAAGCGCCGGCCGGCGGCCCCGCTGAGGTTCAGAAGGCGGTAGAGGCGGCCCGAAAAGCGCTGCCGGCTTGGGCTGAGACTCCCGCAGTGGAACGCGCCCGCATTCTGTTTCGCTACAAAGGATTGCTCGAAGGACAGTTTGAGAACCTGGCCCGGCTGGTGACGCGCGAGCACGGAAAGACTCTTGACGAGGCGCGCGGTGACGTGCGGCGCGGCATTGAAGTGGTCGAGCTGGCCTGTGGTATTCCGTCGCTGATCATGGGCCAGGCGCTGGGCAACGTCGCGCGGGGGATCGATGGCCAGTTGTCACTTGAGCCGGTAGGCGTCTGTGCGGGGATCACGCCGTTTAATTTCCCGGCCATGGTTCCGATGTGGATGTACCCGTTGGCGATTGCCTGCGGCAACGCGTTTGTACTGAAACCTTCACCCAAGGTGCCGCTCACGGCGGTCCGCTTGGCCGAGATTGCCCTGGAGGCGGGTTTGCCGGCAGGAGTCTTGAACGTGGTTCATGGCGGACGAGAAGCGGTGGATGCCTTGCTGGTGCATCCGGACGTGGCGGCCATCAGCTTCGTGGGATCCACGGCGGTGGCAAAGCATATTTACGAGACAGGAACGGCTCACGGCAAACGGGTGCAAGCCGCTGGCGGGGCCAAGAACTTCATGATCGTCATGCCGGACGCCGATCTGGAGGCGGCGACGACGGCCATTATGGGCGCTGCTTTCGGCTGTGCGGGCCAACGCTGCATGGCTGGAAGCGTCGCCGCCCCAGTGGGCAGAGCAGCGGAGCCGCTGCTGAAGCGTTTGAGCAAAGCCGCTACGGATCTGAAGGTCGGGCCGACCGACGAGGACGAGTCAGCGGGCATGGGGCCGCTCATTGACCCGTTGGCCCGAGAGCGCGTTCTACGCTGCTTGGAATCAGGAAGCCGGGAGGGAGCGCAGCTGGTACAGGATGGCCGGGCAGTGCCATTGACGCAACAGACTGATGGCTTCTTTGTCGGGCCAAGCATCTTCGACCGTGTGCGGCAGGAGATGCAGCTAGCCAGGGAGGAGATCTTTGGGCCTGTTCTCTCTGTGATGCGGGCTGAGAGCCTAGGCGACGCCATCGCCTGGGCCAACCAGTCTCGTTATGGCAACGGCGCCGTCATCTTCACGCAGGATGGCGGGGCGGCGCGGCAGTTTGCCCGCGACATCCGGTGTGGTATGGTGGGCGTCAATGTGGGTGTTCCAGCGCCCATGGCCTTGTTTCCATTCTCAGGGTGGAACCAGTCGTTCTTTGGCGACCTGCACGTGCAAGGGACGGAAGGTATTCGGTTCTATACGCGCAGCAAAGTTGTTCTCAGCCGCTGGCAGTATGACGGGCGCAGGGCGCTAGGCTGGTAGGTGGAGCATCCCGGCTTGGAGTGTTCTCCATCGCCAATGCTCGTCGGGAGGCTGTGTCAGCTCGCATTGCCGTCGGAAGCCCTGCGCGTAGCGCCCGCTCCGCGTCACGTGGCAGAAAAACCATTTGCGCCCGATTTCTGCCCAAGGTAAGATACCCACCCACATAATGTGTTGACGGGGCTTGGAAAACCAGGCGCACGAACGGACTCATTCAGGTTGGAGGTGTCATATGGAGGACCGAAAGAAGAATGCTGCCAGCTCCTCAGAGTCTGCCACAAGCCGCCTGGAACTGAGCAAAGAAACCATCATCGATTTTGAGAAGCGAAACACGAAGGTTCTGATCGCGGATGATGACGACACGATCCGCTCCCTGATTGACGAGATCCTCAAGACCGAGCACGTGCCTACCACGGTCTGCTCTTCCGGGGTGGAGGCACTGGATCTGATCAAGCGCGAAGATTTCGGTATCATCATCACCGATATCAAGATCCGAGACTTTGACGGCATGGGCTTGCTGAAAGCGGCCAAGGTCATCAATCCCAACAGTGATGTAATCATCATCACCGGATATCCCACGGTGGAGACCGCAGTCACTGCCATGCGTTTCGGCGCTGCCGAGTACTTTACGAAGCCCTTCGGCGTCGAGCAGCTTCGCAAATCAGTTAACCGGCTGATTGAGAAGCGGATTCTGGAGCGAAAGCTCAAAGTCGAAAAACATCAGATGGAGATCCAGCGGTTCGATGAAGAAACTGGGCTTTTCACCAATCGCTATTTTCATTTGTTGCTGTCGCACGAGATCACGCGATCTGGACGGTTCAATCACACTTGTGGATTGCTGCTGACGCAGATCGGGGGCCTGAAGTCGCTGCAAGAGTCTGAAGTAGATACCGCAGTTTTGAATGGCGACAGCGTGATGAAGTCTGTTTCCCGCCTCCTCCGTTCCTGTTGCCGTCAGATTGATTTCATTTCCCGCTATTCTTACGATGAGTTTGCCTTTGTGCTTCCTGAATCGGGCGACATTGGTGTTGAGGCGGTTGCCGGACGCGTGCGAGGCCGCGTTGACTCGCTGAACGGGCAGCTTGCCGGCAAGGGCGCTCAACCCAGATTGACGCCGATTTTCGGCGGGGCCACCTATCCGCAGGGCGCTTCCACGAAAGAATTGCTGCTCTCCCGAGCCAACCAGAATCTCTTGAAAAACCGAAGTTGAGAACAGCGAAGGCTGAAAGGGGAGCCAGGCTCTACCCGTGGCAGCTCTTCCATTTGACTTTTTTCGCTTTTCTAGAAAAGCGTCGCCGCCTTCGTCGCACTCATCCTCGAAAACTGCCGAGGATGACGACGAGAACGAGTACGACAAAGGATCATCGGCCACAATGCGGAACAAGCCTGTCTGTAAACCTCGTTGCAAATCCCTATGCTTCCCCTAGGCATTTACATCCACATCCCCTTTTGCACGACCAAATGTGACTACTGCAACTTCGCCTCAGGTGTTTACCCTGAATCGCTGGTATTGCCCTATCTGGCAGCGCTGCGCGAGGAGATTCTTGGAGTAAAACGCCTGCTCGCGGAGTTTGGCCTGGCGTCATTGCCACTGGATAGCTTTAAAGTGGACTCTGTCTACTTTGGCGGCGGCACGCCGTCGCTCATCGATGGCAAACACGTTGCGGGTGTGTTGCGGCTGCTGCGCGAAGTCTTCGCCGGCTCAGCCGATCAGGAAGTGACGCTGGAAGTAAACCCAGGCAGCGTCGATCCGGCGCGCGTAGAGCAGCATCTCCAAGCGGGCGTCAACCGAGTCAGCATCGGCATGCAGACGTTTCAAGACGACATGCTGAAACGAATCGGACGGAGCCACTCCGTGGCCGATTCCTTAGCAACCTGGTCTCTTTACCGGGAGGCTGGAATCCGCAACGCCAGTCTCGACCTCATTGCAGGGCTGCCCGGGCAAAGCATGGCGGACTGGCGTCACAACCTCGAAACTGTCGAAAAGCTTTGTCCCGAACATATTTCCATGTACCTACTGGAGATTCATGAGAACACCCGCTTTGGGACGATTTATGGTAAAGCGGGCAGCGCTTCCCGCTCTGTGGCAGGGGAGACGTATCTCCGCGCTGGAGACATCCCGTCTGCGGCAACGCAGGAGGATTCGCCAGGGGCGCCGAACGCTCCTCTTCCAGACGATGAGCTCGTTATTGAGTTTTACAATGAAGCTGTGAGTCGATTCGGCGGACTCGGCTACCGTCAGTATGAGATCTCAAACTTTGCCCGGCCTGGAAGACAGTCTCGGCACAACTTGAAATACTGGACCAACCAACCCTTCATCGGGTTTGGCTGCGGCGCCTATTCGTATTTCGGTGGCAGGCGCTGGGGCAATGAGAGAAGTGTGGGCCGCTACATCGAACTTATTGACGAGCGCCGCCATGCCATCGATTATCACTGCAATTTGACTGCGGCGGAGCGCGAGGAGGAAGCCATCTTTCTCGGCTTGCGACTGACTGAGGGGATACCACTGATCGAGTTCCAAGATCGGTTTGGCTTCGACCTTCGCGAAAAGTACGGCCAACAGATTGCTTACCTCAATGACGCGGGGCTGGTCGAGTTGGTTCGAGACCGCTTTCGACTTACCCCTCGGGGCTGGATGCTCTCGAACGAGGTGTTTACCGAGCTTCTCTGGTAAGAACCTGTCACAATGATAAGGGGCGCAATCGTCATTCCCGCCAAAGCGGGAGTCTGGAGATTGGACATTTTTTGGGCTCCCCTCCTCGGCTGAGGAGGGGCCGGCGCTGGCGCAGCCAGCGCCGGGGTGGTGCGACGGGTGCTGCGAGAAGCATCAATCGAGCGTTTCGTGCCACAGACGTGCCTATTCGATACAAAACGCTCGAATGATCATTTTCGGGTCATTCTCCAGACCACCCCCGTGCCGCTGCGCGGCACTTCCCCTCCTCAGCCGAGGAGGGGA
>JAKEER010000397.1 GCA_022616615.1 Acidobacteriota bacterium | reverse complement strand
TCCCACTGAATGGAGGTCGGCGAAGGCAAAGCGGTCTCGTCGTGTAGCAGGAACGAAAAGCAGGAGTCGCCTATCTTGAGCTGGTCGCCGTGAGCCAGTGGCCGTTCTGCGACCGGCCCTCCGTTCACAAAGGTTCCGTTCAGGCTCTCCAGGTCAGTCACCTGAAAATTATCGCCATCCCTGCGGATGCGGCAGTGCTGGCGCGAAACCGAAAGGTCGCCAATGCAGACGGTGGCTGACACTTCACGGCCGATGAGCGTCTCTTCCTCAGCAAGCCAAATCGTCTGGCCCATGCGCGGTCCAGAATGAGCAACGAGCCTGGGGTTCATCGGCGGCCTCGATTCGGAATCTTAAGATTGACCGGCCTCTGTTCTTCGTGAAACGAACTGGCTTGATTATACGGCAGGCTGGGAGCGGGATTCAACGACGACCGGCCAAAACCGGGTTGGGTCAAAGCCGTGAGTTAGCCACGAGCGGAGGCGATGACTGCAGAAAACGCGGTCATCGTGGCTTCCAAAGCTGGATATCAAGGACGGCAGCCCTATCCCGGCGGAACACCTATTAGGAGGAACCTTTCGCATCTCGACTAATGATAGGGCGGGCTGTCCTCAGCCCGTCGCTGCGTGGGGAATGGCAAACAGCAGCACAGTGCGGACAGCCCGCCCTACCAAGAGCCAGCTGCACCAGAACTACACTTTCTCCACATTAACCAAAAACCCTTTGTACTCCGGCGTGCCGGAGTTGGGATCGAGTACCGAAGGGCTGAGGTTGTTAATCAGAGGGCCCTTCACGCGGCCGACAAATCCCCAATGTATGGGCAAGCCGACTTGGTACACAGTTCGTCCGTTGACCTTCAGAGCACGCATCCGGCGTGTCACCAGTGCCTGCCCTTCAACCTCGCCGCGCGCTGAGCGGACCCGCACACGGCTGCCGCTCTGGATGCCTTTCTCACGGGCCAGTTCTTCCGGAAGTTCCACAAAGAAGCTGGGCTGCAACGCCGAGTTTGCCTTCACATGCTTTGTCCAATAGTGGAAGTGCTCGGTTAGGCGGTAGGTCAGCGCGACGTAGGGATACTCTTTGGAGGCGCCCAGGGGGTCCAGGTCGCTCTGGAAGACCTTAGCTAGCGGGTTGCTGCTAACTTCGGGATGAAGCTCATTCTCCACGGGAGATTCCGCGGGCTCGTAATGCTCGGGGAAAGGACCCTCAGCAAAGTCAGGAGCAAAGAGCTTGGCCACGCCTTCCCGCAGCATAATGAAAGCGCCGAAGCTGTTGGGCGGCGCCTCGGGTTTCGTGTCGGGGACATCGCCTATCCACTTTTTCCCGTCCCAACGGATTCCCGAGCGGGTCGGGTCCCAGGGCTTGCCTTCGCCATCGGCGGAAGCGCGGTTGTAAAGCACTCGGCGGTTGGCTGGCCAGTTCCAGCTCCAGCCGGGGAAGAAACCCAGGCCCGTGGGATCTTCCTGACCTCGGCGCGCCATCATGTTGCCCGCTTCGGTGAAGCAACCGGAATAGAGCCAGTTGCCGCAAAGCGTCGAGCCGTCATCCTTCAGCTCACCAAAGCCTGAGAGCTGGCGTCCCGTGGCAATATCCCGCCCATTGATCTCCTTTGCGACCTCCTCGAGAGATGGACAGAAAGGATTCGAGTAACTCCAATTTATCTTGAGTAGCGGCTCTGCTGCGGCGCCGCGGTCCTTTTGATACAGCTCACGGAGTTTCAGGAAAAGGGTGGCAATGATCTCCTGGTCGCGCTTGGCCAGACCAGGCGGATCCAGCGCTGCACTTTTCCACTGCACCCAGCGGGAAGAATTGACGAAGGCGCCATCCTTCTCGGCAAAGCAGGCGGCCGGCAGCAGGAAGACTTCAGTGGCAATATGGGCCGGATCGCCAGCGGCCGGATACGCTTTCTCGGCGAGCTTCTTTGCGTTCCAAAAGGCGGCTGTCTCGGTCTCGAAATTTTCGGCCACGATGAGCCACTTCAGCTTGCCCAGCGCCTTGATCATCTTGAGAGAGTTAGGTCCGCCGGCCACCGGATTCATCCCGAAGGAAATGAGACCGTCTATCTTTCCCGAATACATGTTGTCGAAGAGGTAGCCCCAACTGTGATTGTCGGCCGGGCCGATCTTCGGCAGGTAGTGATACCCGAAGCCGTTCTCTTTCGTGGCCTGATCGCCATAGTAGGCCTTGAGCAGGCTCACAACGAACTTGGGCGAGTTGGACCAATAGTTCATGGCGTCGGGCCGGAGCGGTTTGTGGCTCGCGTCCCGCAGGTAGGCTTCCAGCGACGATTGCTCCGCCCTGGGGACCTTCAGATATCCGGGAAGCGTATCCCAGGCGCCCATGTCGGTGGCGCCCTGGATGTTGGAATGGCCGCGCTGGGCGTTGACGCCGCCGCCGGGAATGCCAATGTTGCCAAGAAGCAGTTGCAGCATGGCAGCGGTGTGGATGAGTTGAACCGAATGACTGTGCTGCGTCCATCCGAGCGCATAGAGGATCGTGCCGCACCGATCCGGTTTACCGGTTGAGCAAATCACCTCTGCCGATCGCAGAAAGTCTTCCACCGAGCAACCGCAGATGGACGCGACTTGCTCTGGGGTGTATCGGGAGTAATGCTTCTGCATCAGCTGGAAAACGGACCGTGGGTGTTCAAGCGTGGGATCCACCTTGGCGTAACCCTGGGAATCCAGCTCGTACTGCCAGCTTGACTTGTCGTAGCTCTTTTTCTCCGAGTCCCAGCCTGAGAAATAGCCCTCGCTGAAATCAAAACCTTCTTGAATCAGGAACGATGCATTGGTGTGCAGCCGCACGTAGCCGGCATGGTACAGTTTGCGGCTGAGCGCATAGTGAATCAAGCCACCCAGATAAGCGATGTCGCTGCCGGCGCGGATGGGGACGTAGCAGTCAGACAGCGCGGCTGTGCGATTGAAGCGCGGGTCGATGCAGACGAGCTTCGCCTTGCGATTGCGCTTGGCTTCCAAAACGAAGCGAAAGCCCACAGGATGGTTCTCGGCCGGGTTTCCACCCATTACCAGCACCACATCGGTGTTGGCGACGTCGGTCCACCCGTTGGTCATGGCGCCCCGTCCGAAAGTGGCGGCCAAACTGGCCACCGTAGGGCCATGTCAAAGCCGCGCTTGGTTTTCGTAAGAAAGAATTCCAAGGCCGAAGCGAAACTTCGAGAGCAGAAAGTTGATTTCGTTCGTGTCGGTACAGCCGCCAATTAATCCGACGTTGGCAAGCCGGTTGACCCGCCGCCCTTCCGCGTCGTCGGCCTCGAAGCCACGATCGCGCGTTTCCTTGATCAGCCGCGCCATGCGCTCGAAAGCCTGGTCCCAGGAGATCGGCTTCCATTCCGTTGCGCCCGCAGCGCGATACAGCGGTCGGGTGAGTCGTTGGTCGTTCACGATGAATTCTTTCAGTGAAATTCCCTTGGAGCAAAGAGTGCCGCGGTTGATGGGGCTGTCGGGATCGCCCTCAACATGGACTACGGTGGGAGTGACGTTGCGCGCCTTGTCGCCCAGTGTGTGGATAACGACGCTGCATCCCACCGCACAATAAGGACAGACGCTGCGGGTTTGGGTGGTGTGAGAAATTTTCAGTTCACGCGGCGGCGTCGCTGCCTGGAGGTCAAGACCACACGCCGTGGTCAAGGCGCCGCCAGCCTGGAGAAACATTCGCCGCGTCAGATGGTAAGGCATCGCACTCGAACTCCTGCACCACGATTGAGGCTATGCAGTGCATTTTATCCGTCAGGCGTTGTGTGTCAAGCAGGACTACACGGCTCCGTCAGAGTCGATCAACGTCCGTCGATACCGATTTGCTATTGGTTATTGATCATTTTCTATTGGCTATTTAGGGAAGGCACGCAACCCAGAAATAGCAAATAGCAGATAGCCAACAAACAATAGGAAATGCTTTAGCTGCCCTCATTGGCGTGGGCGACCGGTTCGCCGGCGCTGCCTAAAGGTGTGAGGCCGTCAACACCTTCGTCCAGTAAGAACCGGACGAACTTGCGGGTGCCGTCCAGATGAATCGAACCATCGGGACGATAAGCCGTGATCGTTGGCGCAAAGATGCCAGAGATCGAATTTAGGGCGCCTCCTGAGTTCATAACCTTCCTCCCGCGTTCGGGCTGTCGATCCAGGAATTGAGGAGGCAGTCCGGCTCATTTCATTGCAGAGGCCGCGGCAGACGTCATCGCTGTTGACTTGCACACGGGCGGACGCGCTGCTGTCAAGGCATTTTTCATAATACGGACAGATATCCGTGACCCGGAATGTCAAATTCTTGAGCGACAAAGCCCACGGGTTGAGCGATTGATTGATTCGGATTCTTGTCCGTTCCGTTGAAGCCGCGACCGCGAACTGTGCGGCCCTTGACTTTACCTCTTTATTCCAGCAGCATAACGGCTCGCGGGAATTGGGCCTTGGAGTCACAGATGAAAAAGCGCGTGCGGGCGGCAAAACCAAAGAAGCCGCAGGCGGACAAGAATTACATCGGTGTTACGGCAAAGATCTTTGCAGTACTGGAGTACTTCATCAAGGCGGGGGCTCAGCAGCAGGCCATTTCCTTTCAGGAACTTTCGAGCGAGCTTCCCTTCGCCCGCACGACCGTTCATCGCATCCTTTACTCTCTCGAGAGACTGGGTTACGTGGAAAAGGCTGATGTCAAAGCGCATTACCATCTGGGACCCAGTTTTTTTGCGCTCACTCAACCGGCTGTGCAGTTTCGGCGGCTCCAATCCGTGGCACATGCCGTGATGCTGGAACTGCTCGTCCGGCATTCCGAAACCGTCAACCTAGGCGTTCTGGATGACGGGCAGGTTGCCTACTTGGACGTCGTCCAAAGTCCGAGCGCCCTGCGCATCGCAGCCAATCCCGGGGATCGCAATCCGGCGCACAGCACCGCTCTGGGAAAGGTGATGCTGGCCTACCTGCCGGACGCGGATGTCGAGAAAGTGCTCAAGCAGTATTCGCTGATTCGGATGACCTCAAAAACGATCACTCAGCGGGCCCATTTATTGGAACACTTGGCGTCTGTGCGAGAGCAAGGGGTGGCTTTTGATTTGGGCGAGAATGTGGACGGTGTGCTTTGTGTCGCCGCTCCTATTTTCGATCAACATGGCCGCGTGGTGGCGGGTGTGAGCATTTCCGGCCCGACGAGCCGCATGGAATCGAAGCTGATGGCCATTCGGGACGACGTCCGAAGTGCCGGCGTGAAAATCTCCCGGTTGCTCGGCCCCCTTTCCTCGTCTGACGCGGCTGCCTCCAGGATCGCTGCCAGCAGCTCCGAGAGTTCTGTTCCTCTCCTAGCTTCCAACTCAACTGAATAGTGAGATAACAGGGCTGCCCAGCCGTGCGGGTGTGTCGATGCCCCATTTGCAATAATTTGCAATGGGGTAACGTCCGGCCGCGGATTGACGGGCGGTCTGAAGAGTCTGCTAGGGAGCGGCCCTCGCACGAAGAAATCTCTGCACGTGCTGAAGGGAAGGGAAGGCGGGAATCGCTCCCGAGCGTGTGCAAGTCAGCGTGCCAACAGCGTTGGCGAAAGCGGCCACGTCTTCCAGTTGGGCCTGTTCGAAAGCCGGCATTCTCTGGTGACGAGCTAATTGAAAAAGCAGTCCTGCCATGAAGCCATCGCCCGCTCCAGTGGTATCCACCACTCTTACTGGTCTGGTCCGTACCGCCACACAACAGTCCTCAGTCGTAAGCATCGAACCCTTTGCGTCGCAGGTCATCGCCGCCAAGCGGACACCTCGGCGCTTCAGCAAGGAGAAGGATTCTTCGAACTTGCGTCCTGGAAAGAGAAACTCCCATTCGGACTGATTCACTTTGAGCACATCGCAGAATTCAATGGCTTTGAGAATCGCAGACCGTGCCATCTGCAGATTTGGCCAAAGCGGCGGCCGCAGGTTGGGGTCGAACGAAATCGTAAGTTCTTGCTTGCGGGCCAGGCGAATCGCAGACAGGGTTGCCGAGCGGGATGGTTCCTGGATCAGCGAGATGGAGCCGAAATGAAAGAAGCTTGCCTGGCGGAAGTAGCGTCGGTCGATGTCCTTGGGACTTAACTGAACGTCGGCATTGCCGTAGAAGAGAAAGCGCTGCCCTTCATTGGAGTCATTGGTGACCAGTGCGAGGCGGGTGGGTGATTGGTTGGCAAGCCGGAAGCCGGTTAAATCGACGTGATTCTCTCCCAGTGTCTTCTTGAGGAGCCGGCCGAGCGGATCATCGCCAGCCTTGCCAATAAAGCCTGCCCGGGCGCCCAGCCGCTGCAGAGCGACGGCAACGTTCGCTGGCGCGCCTCCCGGTGCGATTCGCAACATCTGCGCTCGATCGAGCGAGGAACCTGAGGGTTCAGGAACCAAGTCGATCAGAATCTCGCCCAGGCAGAGAAAATCGGGAGATGGCGGATTTTGGAGTGCAGATCGGGGAATGCGATGAGTCGATTCTCTTTTGGTAACCTTCAACCAGGACCTGCCTAAACGATGCCGTCCTTCCGAGCTTGGACGCACCAGAACCTAAGGTCGTTGGAAAACAGCGCGTGGTCACAAATCGTTCTGGTGCGTTGCATGGTCAATCCATCAACTGTCCGCCGTTCACTTCAATCGTTTCACCCGTCAAGTACTTCGCGTCGGATGAGACGAGAAACGCAATGACGGTGGCTGTTTCTTCGGCGGTGCCAGCGCGCTTCATGGCGATCGTGTCCACCATGCGCTTCATCTGCTCCTCATTCGTGAAGCGCTCATGGAACGGCGTGAGAATGACGCCGGGATTGACGCCATTGACACGGATGCCGTAGGGTGCAAGCTCCTTGGCCAGTCCCTTCGTCAGCGTGAGCACTGCGCCCTTGGCCGCGGCATAACAAATCGCCCCTGGACCTCCGCCGTGACGTCCGGCCACCGACGAAACGTTGACGACGACGCCGCTCTTCTGCTTTGCCATCTGCCGACCGGCGGCCTGAGTGCAGTAGAACACACTGCTGACATTCAGCTGGAAGACTTCGTTCCAGTACTCGTCCGTCATTGCGAAAAACGGAACACGTCCCACCAGCGAGCCGGCGTTGTTGATTAGAACGTCAAGGGTTCCAAACTCACTTAAGACGCCGGCGACGAGGCGTTCTACCTCGGCTTGTTGCCGCACGTCAGCTTTGATTGCAAGCGCCTCGCCACCAGCGTCACGAATCGCTTGAACGGTTTGCCGCCCGCCGTCCTCGTTATTGAAATAATGGACTGCCACAACCATTCCACGCCGCGCCAATTCCAGAGCTGTGGCTGCGCCAATGCCGCTGCTAGCGCCCGTGACAAGCGCCTTGGGTTTGTTGGAACTCATCTGGAAATGTCTCCTTTCAGGTGAGAGGCAGACTATAACGAAGCAGGCGGGGCAAGACAACCGCAAAGATGGCTTTCGTTGCACCAGTTAGGGCGCTGAGAGAGTGACGCCACAACCAGAAATGCAAACCGCAGAGGCGCCGAGACGCGGAGAGTGAATCGGGCACACGGAGAAACGGCGATATCCGGTAGGGTGCGCTGCTTCCCAAGCGCACCCTTCGACTCGAATAACTGAGAGAAGCCAATCTTCAAAGATTGGACATTTTGATTCTCCTTCTCGGCTGAGGAGGGGCGGGCGCTGGCCCAG
>JAKEER010000396.1 GCA_022616615.1 Acidobacteriota bacterium | reverse complement strand
TCTTAGATTTCGGCTTCTACCATAAAGGATAACGCAGCATCACCAGCAGCACGACCACGGTGAGGGGATTGTCCCACTCCCCAGGCAGAACGGCCTCCAGTACAGCGATGACCGCGGCGGGCAGCGGAAAGGTGTTGAACGGCATATGATAGAATGCCTGCCCCACCCAGGCCAGAACTGCCAGCGAGCTGATGAAATTCGCCACCGCTCCTTCAACGGTTTTCCCTGTCCAGGGAATTCGGTGCTTCCCGAAGTGAATCCCGACCAACGCTGCCGCGGTATCGCCGACCGTCATGGTCAACACCGCAAGGACAACCAAGTCGCTGCGCTGCTGATGCCAGAAGTACAGGATCAGCACCAGTGGCAGCAGAAAGCCGGCCAACGGAAAGAGCCTCTTCTCCAACCGCCC
Organism: Acidobacteriota bacterium; assembly: GCA_022616615.1. Classification (GTDB taxonomy): domain Bacteria; phylum Acidobacteriota; class Terriglobia; order Versatilivoradales; family Versatilivoraceae; genus VFZK01. The sequence goes on along the minus strand of JAKEER010000396.1, from coordinate 7,038 downwards.
TAGGTTGCCCCGCTGCAAATTAGCATGAACATTGGCTGCCAGAATCATCGTGATGGGAACCGCTACCAGGTACCACTCACGAACAAAGACAGCTAGAGGAATCACCCAGAGGCCCACGGCCAAATGGGAGATCTTGCGGGCGGCAAAGGAACTGAGGAATCGCTTCTGAATTGAGAAATCGAGCAGGCGCTGCAAGGCAGGCAGGAAAAGAAACCAGAGGAAGATGACCAGGACTTGGAATCGCATTGGAATCAACCAAAGAATCCTGCTGGGAGCGCGGGCGTCCCGCGCGCCACGCGGCGGAAGGCTGCGTCATCACGCGGCCGAAGGCCGGGTCTGTCGCCTGCAACCACAGTGCGGGCGAGACGCCTGGCGAGACGCCCGCGCTCCCAGGAGGGCTTCACCGCTCTGCAAAGTCCAATCTATTGGAGGTAGTCTGCTTCTTTCACGGAGTTCACAATTACCAGATCAGCACCCGACTTGAGATCTCTAAGGTGAAGGTTCTGTTGGTAGATATAATACAGACGGCTCGCCTTGGAGTCGGAGTAGACCGCACGCAGTGCTGAGTCCAAGACTTTTTTGGGGCTTCCCTTGTCCGTGTTCTTGCTCCAGAGCGTCTGCTCCTTTCCATCCAGCGTGAAGCGGCAGAAAATGATCTCTTTGCCTTCCCCTCGCACCGGATAGCGGTACGAGTACTGGGAGTCAGACGCCCACTCCGGTTTGAGGTCCGTGCCATCCGGTTTGATCGAAGCAATCCTGGACTTGCTGAGATAATGCCGCTCATCAAGTTGGATTGAATCGTCAACGGTGAAATAGATCCGGTCATCCGGCCCCCAGACCACGGAAAGGAGAAACCCTTGGTTCGGGCCCAGTCCGAAGATGCGGCGAAGCGATGCGGGATCCGTCAGCGAATCCATGATATGCAGATTCTTTTGATCGGCAACTATGAGCGCATCCTTCTGAGGGGATTTACTCAAGAAATGAGCGCCAATCTCGGAGGCAACTTGCTGAACTCTTCCTGAAGTGGTTTGAAACTGAAAGACGCCGAGGAGTCTCCAATTCTCTCGATGATGAAGAACGCCTTCTTTCCCAAACAGGATCGTGTTGGCGTTCAGCCAGATGGGCGAGTGAACGCGGGTTTTTCCGATATTCAGAGTCAGCAGTTGATCGTGATTCCCATATTCATCCGCAAGCGAGAGGGTCGAATCCGCAGCAACGTCCGACTCCAGGTCTTTTCCATGGGGACTTAGCCGTGACCCTCGATCCAAGGCCAAGACTTTACGCGGCGTCCCTGAAGAGTTGGGAAGCAAGACATCTTGGTTCACCTGCAAACCCGGTTGCCGGATGATCAACACCTTCCGCACGGCGGGGCGATCGGAAGCGGAAAAGGACAGTTCCCTCACGCCTGGCGGCACGCGGATCTCGTAATGTCCGGTCTTGTCCGAGTAGGCCTTTTGCGACTTCCAGACGACTTCCACGCCCGCGAGAGGTTTCATAGAGTCCGGATCCAGGACTGTACCAGTGATGACGACAAGACTTGGTTGCTGCCTTCGATCCAGGGCCAGGAACAGCAGGCTTGCGAAGCTCCACCCCAGGATGTGCAAAATCAGAAGAATGCGCTTTGGTGTTTTCATGAGGGCCTCGTGAAAGGTTAGTAGTCTTCGAAAAAAAGAAAAAGGCCGAGGCGACCCCTGGGGCCGCCTCGGCAAACAGCAACAGTAGAGCGATTTAAGAAGGAGTCTTTCATGCCGATGCACGGCGCAAACGACCGTTGAAAGTATCCCCCTAACAAAGCGGGGTGAAAGCTTGAGAAGCCTTCACCGAAGCGCCAAGGGGTTGTCCGTTCGGCTTTCTCAGACCCATCAAGACAACCCCCTGAAAGCTTCGCCTTCTTCCCCCTTTTGTAAGGAGGATTTTCAGGCCGGTTCTTACCAGCCACTGAAGAAGTCGCTAACCGCGTCTCCAACGGCGTCAACCGCGTCGCCGACGGCATCAACCACTCCACCGACGACGTCTCCAACTGCGTCACCCACGCCTTCAACGAAGCCGCCGAAGTCTCCCTCGAAGAGGCTCTCAAAGGCTCCGCCAATACTATCGAGGGCCTCGCCGACGCCGTTGAAAATGTTGCCGATTACCGCGCCGACGCCATTGAAGATGTCGGTGAACGGTTGAACGATGTTCTCCAGAACCGGAATGCCTTCAACTGCGCCATGCAGCCAACCAGCGCCCATTTGGATCAAGCCGCCAATACCGCTGCCGATTGTCTGGACAATACCGCCAAAGAACTGGGGAATGCCATGAACGAAGCTGCCAAAGGAATCGGGGCTGAAGATCCTGTCGAAGCCGTTGGTGATGTTCGTTACGCCATCGAGAGCCCCCAGAGTCCCTTCAATGCCGTCATCGCGGCCTGGAGGAAGGGCAGCACCCTTGCGGCCGTAGGCCAGGAAGTAATTATCGAACCCGCCTGGGACATCGCCCCACATTTTCTCAAAATCCGCGACCGATATGCGCTGTTCAGTCGCACGATTGGGATCGTGATAGACAACGTACTCTTCACCGGTGGCTGGATCGGTGCCATAGCCGGTGATCGCAATGTAATGCAGGCCGTCTACACTGAAACTCTCTGAGCCGCCATTGACTGGGACGCTATCGTCACCCGTGAGCATCGCTTGGACCGGATAGCCGGCATCAATCATGCTTTTGACTTCTTCCCAGGTGCCATTGTTGTAACCCTCGGCTTCCAAGCCATTGTCGCGGGCGAATTCGATCATGTCATTGGGTGAGGTAAAGATGTTGGTCCGACGAATGGCTGCGTCGACGTCGGCCTGGGTCATCGGCACACCCAGATAGCTCATGATCTCCGCCAAGGTCGTGGTTCCGCAGGAATTTCCCGACTGAATGTAGTACGGCATGTTTCCTACATTGGGCAGGGTCGTCGTCGTTCCGCCCGCTGTTAGCGCGGAGCTCGTGGATCCAATGGACCCGGAGGAATGAGTGTTGCTGCTCGCGGTGACGAGCTGTACCAGCGCTTGATTCAGCTGCAGCTTCATCAGCTCTGCCCCGTTTTGTTTTGCCTGCTTGATAAGGAGTGACTGCTCCTCAGGCGTCGCTACTCTTGTTCGTGGCGAATTCTCAACTCTGTTCATTGGTTTGTCTCCTTTTGCTTAGTCGAAGTTCTCCAGACGTGCTTGTCGGGAGTTAACAGACTCAAATGTGTTGTCGGAGGGTTTGTCCGAAAGTTGCTTTGGCCGAAGAAAATTGTCTTGGAGAAGTCCGAAAACAGCCGGCTCGTGACGAAGGACCGATGACGAGTGGTATTCGGAAGCGCGAGAAGCGCGAAGATCGGTTTGCGAATGCAGGAACCGGCGGGCAGCATGAAGGGTTGTGTAATATGAAAACGAAGGCGCAGGATGCGCTGCCTTCCAACCGCACCAGCGTTGACGGCCAGATTGATCAGTGAAGGGACGTTCGCGAGGTTGTTGACGGTCTTCTCAAAACAAAAGAGGGGCCGTTCGTTTGAAAACGGGCGGCCCCTTTGGAATTTGGATGTTTTGCAATGCGATGGCCTATTGTCGCTCCAAAAGACCGGCCACACGGTCTTCGAGAGTCTTACCAGCCACTGAAGATGTCGCCAATCCCGTCTACGATGGCCTCACCCACGTCGCCAACGGCATCAACCACTCCACCTACAACATCGCCGACTGCTTCGCCAACCCCTTCGACGAAGCCGCCCAAATCACCATCGAAGAGACTTTCGAAGGCGCCGCCGATGGAGTCGCACGCTTCTCCAAAGCCATTGAAAATATCTGCAATTCCAGCGCCGATGCCGTTGAACACATCAGCGAAAGGCTGAACGATGTTTTCCAGAACTGGAATGCCTTCCACTGCTCCGTGCAGCCAACTGGATCCCAGCTGGAACAAAGCGCCAACGCCGCTCCCGACTGTTTGGACGATGCCGCCAAAGAACTGGGGGATACCATGAACAAAGCTGCCGAAAGAATCGGGGGAAAAGATGCGGTCGAACCCGTTGCTGATATTGGTGGCGCCGGCATGAACACCCAACGCGCCTTCGGCCCCGTCATCACGGCCAGCAGGCAGGTCCGCACCCTCGGGACCAAAGGCCATGAAGTAGTTTTTCACTCCGAAGGTTTCCTTACCCCAGGCCTTCTTGAAATCGCTGACAGACATCCGCAACTCGCCACCTTCCTTGGTAGAGGTCGTCGGGTCATCTCCATAGTTGGGGTCGTGATACAGCACATATTCTTCGCCCGTTGCTGGATCGGTGCCATAGCCCGTAATAGTAATCACATGCCGACCGTCGGGAAGCTCCCAAGATTTGTTGGGATCTGAAGTGTCAACACCCTCGATGTTGTCGTCGGAGTCCACCGAGGCCAGTACGGGATACCCCTGGTCGATCATGTTCTTCACTTCCTCCCAGGTCCCGTTGTTGTAGCCCTCGGCTTCGAGTCCGTGGTCACGCGCGAACTCAAGAATGTCGTCTACAGAGCTGCCAAGGAAGTTATCTCCCCGGCGAATGGCCTTGTCGATTTCCTCACGGCTGAGGTGAATACCGAAATACTCAAATACCATGGACAGACTCGTGGTGGCGCACGCATTGCTGTCCCCCTGATCGAAGAACGGCATCTTGTCTGCATTTGGAATGCGGGTCGCTCCGCCCGCTGTCAGCGCGGAACTTGTTGTTCCAATGGGACTGGAGGATTTCGAGTCAGGGTCACCAATGGTGGAGGTGAGTGCCTGCACCAGGGCTTGACTCAACTGCAGCTTCATCAACTCTGCCCCGTTTTGTTTTGCCTGTTTGATAAAGAGTGACTGCTCCTCGGGAGTCGCTACTCTTGATCGCGTAACATTCTCTACTTTGTTCATTTTCTTTCTCCTTGTGCTTGGTGAAAGTCTCCCGACCTGTTTCTCTGGTCTGAGAAGCTCGAATCTGTTCTCGGAGGCTTTGGAACAAAGTTGCTTGGAAGGGAAGAATACTGATGCGGCTTGGGCCGGACAAGGGACAGTGGCGCCGAGGACATCGCACCCAGCCTTGCAGGTTTCTGGAGAGTTTCGGGACAGCAAAGTCGAGCAGATCGCGGGCAAAGCGGGACTACAGTTTTTCCCAGCCCCTTTGGTCTCAAGCCCGTGATTGCAGGGGTCCAGGGGTACAAGTTAGCCGGTTACGTTACAACGAGAATTCTGTTCTCGTTTCCGCGAGGTCTGAAAGCCCGAAGCGCCAGCGAGGGCCAGTTGCAATTACCCTCGCTGGCGCTTCGGGCTCTCAAGGTCACTGTCATGGGGATATCAAGGGCGAAGCCCTTGGCTAGAATCAAGCCGGAGGCTTGCTAGATCAGTAGCCCGACCGTAAGGGAGGGCATCTTGGCCGCGGGGTGACGCCCTCCCTTACGGTCGGGCTACTGATCATTCCCAGCTCTGATCCGAAATCTACAAACTCCAGAGACCAGCCATCAAACGGCTGGCCTAGAGCCTCTCGAAAAGCCGCGTGAACGCGGCTTGCTTAGCCGTCCTGAAGAGAAATGTACAAACTCCAGGGAGCCCCGCTAGGTAGCGGGGCTCCAGGGGAAGACATTCCGTAGCAGGCTAGGAGTTCATCAGCTTCATGAACTCGTCCCACTCTTCGCCATCGATATTGCTATCCAGTTCCTCCCAGCCTACCGCTGCGATGATCTGGTAGAACTCATCGCGGTTGCGATTCTTGGTTTCACGAAGGATGTGGAGGATCGCTTGTTCTTGTTCATCTTCCGTGGCGCCGTCGTTCAGCTCCTTGATGAGCTTTACCTTCACGTCCGTCGGTGCATCATCGAGAAGCCCTTTTGAAAGCAGGTTTCCAACCAAGTCTTCGGCTTTGTCGTCCAAATCGGTTCCCAGCATATGATCAAGAGTCAGCGAGTCTCGAATCTCCTTCACCATCGCGTCGATGGCTGTCTTCAGCTCCTGAAACTCCGCTTTGATATCTCCGGGAATCTGTCCGAGCGTTTTGAGCACCTGCTCGAGGAACGTCTCAGGCGGCACATCGGCTTTGAAGGAGTTCATGAAGGCATCATAGGTATTCATGAACCGCTCCATCTTGGCTTTTTGGCTGGGGGTTCCAACCTCAGAGATGATCGTCTCCATCGCTCGCAGTTCGTCGCGATGCTTGCGCAGGGTTTCGAAGAGAGCCACACGCTCTTCGCGGCTGACATTGGGATCGGCCAGCGTCGGCAGGAAATTCAACAACTGCGCGTAGTCGCCGTTGCGGAGATTCTCGCTGATGTCCCGCGTGTACTGGATTTCGAATGCGAGCTGCTTCATCTGGCTCTTGGCGTCAGCATCGCCGGTCTTGTCTGAAATCAGTTCGACAATGCGTTTCAGGTGGTGAGCCTTTGAGTCTTGCCCGCTGCGTTGCAGGTCACCGATCTCCTTCAGCAACGCCTTCTTGTTCTTCTCGAGGTCGCCAATCAGTTGTTGCAACTGCTCGGCCGACAAGCTGTCGAGCATTTCCTGGATGCGCTTTTCGAACTCACTCCACTCCAGGCCATCCTTGGGATCCAAGTCTGCTTCAGAGATCCCCATCTTATCGAACACCTGCTCGGATTGAGCTGCTGCCGGTCGCGCCATCAACTTGTTGATTTCATCCAGGTCGTGCCCATCCAATTCGTCCTCAAGTTCCTCCCAACCCACATTGTTGACGACCCATTTCAGGTCCTCGGTGTCGGCCGTGCGAAGGATCTGCATGGCGGCATCTTCCTCACCTTCGCCGGTATCGCCATCAAATAGTCCCTTTACCAGCTCAGCCCTCTGTTCCTTTGTGAGGTATTTGCAGAGCTCAGCGTCGCCCGCAATTTTCTCTGCTTTCTCGTCAGCATCGCCGTCTTCGGGATCATAGTCGCCCATGATGTCCTTGATGCGGGCTTGTGCCGCCTCGCGCGCTGGATCACTCTCTGCTGGAGGCGCCGCATCTTGCGGAGTCAGCGCCTGGGCTGAGGTCCCGGTTTTTTCCTGGCCTGCGGTGTTCTGAAGAAAAGACTGCCAGGCCTG
>JAKEER010000395.1 GCA_022616615.1 Acidobacteriota bacterium | reverse complement strand
TCCTAATTGCCAGGGCACAGAATCGTATTCGATTGCCCTTGGCCCAGGCGCGCGGCAGGAATCAGGCGGTGCTCCGCGGATTCCATTGTACAGACAAACGAAATACGACTAAGTCCTGGCTGCTTGTATAATCCTTAGCAAAGCCGGGCGGAAATGTCACCAACAAAAGAGGGCAAAGAGGATGGGCGGTGCGCACCTTGGACGTACCACCGGCAGGGTCGGCGCGCCGGCTGCGGACCGAGAACCGACTCTACCATGTCAAGGTGTAACTCACTTGGGACTGACCCCTGCCCTCAGATTCAGATTTCAAAGAACAAAGTTCGGGCCGAGACGGTCGGTCCGAATTTCAATGGCAGCGGTGCCACCAAAAACCGAACGACTTGAGCCATTGTCGTCGTAAGTGCCTGGTACAGCGATATCGAGCCGCATGCGTTTTGTGAAATCGTTCGGTTTCGTTCGGTTTTGATCGTCTTGGTTGTACAGTGCCCCCTGGCATTTTCGGTCAATTCTGGTCAGTTTTGCTCAGTTTTGGTGCTGAAGTGGAGTCGGGAAACTTTTGCCGAGTGGACGTGAGGGTCGGAGGAGACCCCCACCCACCCCCGCAGGTGTTCAAAAATGTTCAGTTTTGCGATTTTGCTAAGGATTTTCATGGGTCGATGTTCAGAAATGTTCAGAAATGTTCAGAAATGTTCACTTTTGTACAGTATAGATCGGCAGGAGTTGCCGCATGTCGGCAGTTTTGACGATGCATGGGAAAAAGAGGTCCTTGTGGCCGTATTTAAGGCTTTTCTAAACGTCTTCATGCAAACTGTATTCATAATAAGCAGCGGTTTATTTTACTTGCTGCTAACGCGGTTAGTTATAGCATACTTGTTGGCATGTGCAAGGCGATTTTTTGTGAAGGGTTAAAACGCGAAGGGCGCGAAGCTCCCCATTCTCATTAACACCCCGCTTCAGCGAGGTGACCGCACTCGGAAGAAGGCTCCGTCCCCCTTCCCTCTTTGGCCTGCGGCCAAAGAGGGAAGGGGAACTCTACTCGCTATCGGCCTGCTCCACCTCACTGAAGTGAGGTGTTAATCAGAAGGGGCGGAGCGATCAGAGTACAGATGCTGAGAGGGGGCTCAGCCCGCTGAAGTGCCTCCGCGGGACGCCGAGGGATGCCTCGAAAAGCGAAACCATCGCCCTGCACGAGAAGAAAAGCGCTAGGAATTTAACAGGAGAGAACAGAGAAAAACAGAGTCTTCTTTCTCCGTTTCCTCTGTTTGCTCCTGTTGAGTTGCGATTTGCGATTGGACCGGGCAAGTATTGTGTGACTGCCGGAAAAGGCCAACGAGTTAGTACTCCTCTGGGGCTGGAATGCCCAGACGCGCGCGTTTTGCTTTCACTGATTCCACGTCGCAGCCGAGCATGTGGGCCACTTTCGCGTCCGAGGCTGTCCCTAACAGCTTGATTTCCCGGGGCAACCAATACTTGCGGCGAGGGGCCGGATTCGGTACGCCCCTGGCGGCTCGTTGATGAAGAATTGCGCTGACGGATCGGCCCAACTTCCTGGCCAATTCTTCATCCGGCATGGTTCCGAGCAGCGCGAGTTCCCCTTCGGTCCAGGGACGACGCAAGGGGGAAGGATTGGGGATGCCTTTGAGATGGCGGCGAATCTGCACGTTGGACAGGGTCCGACCAACCCGACGCGCCACCTCGCGATCATCAAGCTTCCCCAATAAAGCATCTTCTTCAGGAGTCCAGCGCCGAGCGGCCGCCTGCAAGCCCGGCTTGCCCACCACCTGGCGCCGGAGCTGTACTGCCCGCTCGCTCCGCCCAAGTAACCGAGCGGCAGTTCGATCAGGGACGCTTCCGAGGATGCGATCCTCCTCCCGTGTCCAGGGCCGGTTCTTTGGGTCGGACAAAGCAATCCCCAGAGCGGTCCGGCGCGAACGAATAGCTCCAGCCGTTCTGCCTAAGATTTTCGCCAGCGCTGCATCGGATTTTGTGCCCAGCAGAACGTCCTCCGCCGGCGTCCATAATTTGTGATCGGGATTGATCGGGCGGCCGGTTCGCTCGATCTGGACTCGGATGCGCATGGCCATATATCGTTTGAAGCGTCGTGGCTTTGGCACGCGGGTCACTTGGCGTGCGGCCATGGTCAGCTCGCGCATTTTTTGGGGAGTGGTATTCTCACGGGCAGTCATATGCTGAAGCCAAGTGGTCCCCTGATTGTATATCTCTACACCGAGGGCGCGCCGCCATTTCGCCACGACTTTGCGTGAGACCCCCCAGTTGCGCGCGATAGCGGATACCGACTCGCCCTTCACCGCATCGATCAGATCGCCGCAGAGAATAATGGACCGTGTACCCCACTTCATCGGCCAGGGAATGGGTCCGTCGCTATAATCCCCTACTTTCACCTTGCCTCGCAGTTCGCACGCCAGGAATTTGCCGCGGCGAGTGCGCGGAGCCTGGTAAGGGCCATGAAGCAAAGTGCTGCGAATATCGGTGGCCGCTTCCATATGAAGGCCGCTAAGAGATGAGAATATTCGGGCGGCTGAAACATAACAAGCACGTTGCAGAATGCGGACTGCTCCCAAAACTCCCGCAACCAAACCGCGCGGCATTAGAACCATGTTCGACGTATCGGGCGCAGGAGCTCGTGGTCATCCGTCATCGACCGCTGAAACAGGAGGAAACGGAGGGAACAGAGATTTCTCTCTCCGTTATCTCTGTTCACTCCTGTTAAGTTCCCGGGAGGTTGCTTTACACGAGGACACAGCCGCTGAGGCGCGAAACCGAAAAAATGCTGATCGCGCTTCGACGATATCGAAGAACACACCTGTGATCCGGAATTCAACCCATTTGCCGGTTCTGATCCAATCGCCTTGCACTGGATGGGCGTTGAGAAATTTAAAGTTGTGGTTTAGAAAACTCAGACCCGGCCATGGCGGCCCCCATGCTGCGCCTCGCGGATGCATTAAAGAAAAAACGTCCGCGCGGTGTTCGCCTGGAAATGTTTCTTGTTCATCAAAGTCCGAAAGTCCCTCCCGGCACCCAGGCCGTTGCTCCTGGTGTCCGGGCGTTGCCGTGGCAGGAATTCCTCGCCAATCTGTAACACTCACGCCCGCTGCCGGCGAAACGATCCGCCTTGCCGTGCGCCGCGCAGCCGCCGGATTGCAGCTTACGTGGAACAGCCGGTCCGGCAGCCGATACCGCGTGCAATCCACCACCAATTTGAAGACCTGGACCGATGTCCAAACCGTCACGGCAACCGGCTCGACTACGTCGTGGACGAACTCTTCACCGACCGCACCACTGCTCATGTACCGCGTTGTTATGGAGTAAGGGAAACCATGTTCCCAGCAGGATAAGTGAACCTCTGCGCTCGACACAACCGAGTGCGATCGAATGTTGTCGCGGCCATCCCGGTCTGGGCCCGTCCAAACGTCTCCGGTTTTTGCAAGAATGGTTGGCCGTAAGTTGATTCTCTGGCTCTTCCAAAACTTGCGATTGTCTTAGCTGGAGGGGCCTTTAAGCGCAGAGGGGATGCTCTGCACAGCCGGGTGAGTTAGTCCTTCGTCAAACGTCGCCAACTTCATCCCGTGCCTGGCAGCGAGATCGGCCAAATAGAAGTCGGTAACTTGCTCGGACGTTTTCGGGTAGGATTCGAGCGCTGGAAGATCATCGGTGATTCGCTCTGCCTTCCGCTCCGCACAGAATTTTTCCAACGCCTCACGCGCCTTCTCCATCCCCACGTTGATGGCTTTTTTATTTGAACTGATTCTCAAGAAACCGAGCTCAGCCAAGGGGCACAACACGATGGGTTTTCCCTTTAGCCATGCGAAGGCCTCCGAATGCCGCGAGTGATGCCCCCAAACGGCGGCAAGCAGCGCATTCACATCCAGCAGGAATCTGGTCAGCGGGGTTAGCCCCGGACTGGTGGAAGCCTCACGGCTCACGGGAAATTCGCTAGCGCTTCTCGCAGAGCTTGCTCATCAATCGGCTGGTCTGCCATCGCAACTGTGAAACCGTCTCGCTTTATGAAATTTACTTTCGCTGGGCCAGGAGAGAGAGACTTAAGCTTGCGAAGGACGAATCCGTTGTCACACACCTGAACGTCAAAGCACTCGCCCGGTTGGGCATCGGGAAGAACCACCCGCTTTTCATTGTCCGCTATCACTGTCATGTCGAGATTATCCCGCCAAATCCGCTTATTTTCAATCCTTATCCAGCCAATCGCCAATACCGGGTGCAATCGACCACCAATTTGACGACTTGGACCGATGTCCAAACGATAACGGCCACAAGCTCGACCACATCCTGGACGAACTCTTCACCGAACGCACCACAGTTAAT
>JAKEER010000394.1 GCA_022616615.1 Acidobacteriota bacterium | reverse complement strand
TTGCTGCCTGATGAGCCTTATGTTCGTCGGGTGATGCTGGAAAGTCAGTCGTTCGCTGTAATCCCAAGCTTGGGGCCCTTGGTCCGTGGACACTCATTGTTGTGTCCCAAGAACCATATCGAGAGTTTTGCTCAAATCGATGGCCGCTTGCGTGAAGAGTGTGACGAGGTGAAGAAGAAGCTAAGAATGCTTTTGACTGGAATGTACCGAACCGATATCCATCTGTTCGAGCATGGGATGGCCACAAAAGGGAATCGAATTTTGTGCACCGTAGACCACGCACACTTGCATTTCGTCCCTTTGCCACAGACCTTTGATGTTCGAGCCGTCGAGGAGAAGGGATGGACGGAGTTTGATGGGTCGCTGAAGACATTGATGCAGCTTTCGCAAGGCCGTGAGTACATTTCTTACGAAACTCCCGATGGAGTATGTCGCCTTCTCGTGGCCCGAGACGAGGAGTTTGAATCTCAGTATATGAGGAAGGTTCTCGCCAAGGGGTTGGGACTCGGCAAGCATTGGAATTGGAGGGATGCTCCAGATGCCCAAGCAGCAGACGAAGCTTGGCGACGCTCTGTTGAATTCAGTCGCGATCCTTGCCATTTTTTCGCGTAGCCACAGGCCGAAGACAATAGGGGTCTCAGCTCGGCTCAACGAGCGCCTGCGCACCGCTGGAGAGGAAGCATGAGCAACACCTGCTTCGTAATCATGCCGTACGGCAAGAAGAAGGACATTGATGGCAAGGAAATCGATTTTGATGAAATCTATGAGCGCGTCATCAAGGACGCCGTGGAAAGCCTGGACGGATTTGAGTGCCAGCGCTGTGATGACATTGAGCAACCGGGTTGGGTTCATGAACGCATGCTTAGACACATTTGTGAGGATCTCGTCGCGATCGTGGACACTAGCACTCTGAACGCCAACGTGTTTTACGAGCTCGGCGTTCGCCATGCACTCCGGAGATCGGTCACCGTTCTGATTCACAGAGAGGGCACTAGCTGGCCATTCAACATAGCGGGTTTGAGCTCGATAGAATACAGTACGAACCCCAAAGGCGTTAAAGAGGCAAAGAATAAGATCTGCAGATTTATCCTCAACGCGCTAAAAGATCCCAAGAATACAGACAGCTTGGTTTACCACGCAGTCCCCGATCTGCGTGTCGAGAGAGGTCCCGTCAGCGCTCCAAAGCCTTTGTCTAAAGTGGAGCTTTTCAAGTTCCCGCTCGCGCAGAATCCGGGAAAGTCCATAGCCTTGATCACCGGCGACCGAGAGTACATCATAGTCGCGGACGTCTGGGTGAACTCCGAGAACACGGACATGCAGATGGATCGCTTCTATGAGAAATCGACCTCTGCGACCATTCGATACTTGGGCGCCCAGAAGCATCCGATCAGTGGAAGAGTTCAAGAAGATACGATTGGTGATGAGCTGGCCCGCCAGATGGGTGAGGAGAAACAGGTGGATCCTGCGACGGTGATTCCGACCAAAGCCGGAGCACTCCAGAAAAACAACGTGAAGTGGATTTTTCATGCGGCGTCCGTGGAAGGCGAGCCGCGGGAGGGTTATCACCCGGTCAAACGAATTGAGCGATGCGTCACCAATGCATTAAGACGGGCGGACTCGAAGGAATTTCTTGATGATCAACTCAAGTCCATTCTCTTTCCAATATTCGGGACCGGCCCCGGTGGCGGAGATTTTAGGGAACATGCAGAGCTTTGCATCAACGCCGCTGTTGACTATCTAGAATCGAACCCAGGTAGTTCCATAGAGACAGCCTATTTCTATGCCTGGAGCGACGTCGCCTTACAAATATGCCGGGGCATCGTCGAGAGACATCCACGCTTGAAGAGCCAGTAGAATCTTAGCAGTGGAATTGCATACAAAACTTTCGCTGTGCGTGGAAAGATCTTGTTAGAAGAGGTTGAACAACGATCTAACTCAGATTTCAAGTTGCTTCACAATTCGTGTTGATTGGCGTTCATTCGCGGTTTAGCCCGTGTTCCCCATGGTCCATTCTGGTTCTGGCTTGTCCAGGTTGGGCGGTTGAACGAGCACTGCGGCCTGCATCGAAGTTCGGCACCCGACACATACCACGTAGAATGCGAAGCGACGGTTTCAAACTGGAAATATTCACTCCGGGGAAAGTAGATGTTTATCTCGCTTGCTCGGAAAGTGGCAGTATCGCTTGGCCACTTGTAAAGCGACTAGATCAGGCCGGCATTCGCGTCGTTGGAAATCCTTTGGATCTGGATCCCGATGACCATCGGGCCCGGCTGATCATGAACGGATGTTCGGGTTTTGTGACAGTACTGCCTTACCGCGATTCCGAGTCTTGCACGACCTCACCCAGATTGCTCAGGCAGCTGCGTCTCGGCGCTGAATTGGGAATGCCGCTCGCCATCCTTCGAGAAGAGGAGGTGCGGCTAGCTGTTAGCCAGTCAACCGATGCACTCAGACTGCAGTTCGGTGACTCTGACCCGATTGCTGTACAGCACCGGCAAGTCTGCGGTCCAGGAATTTACGCTGAAAGAAATGGTGATTTAGGAGAGACGCTTCTCCCTATCTTGGATCGCCTTCAGGCTGATGCTCTGAGAGACAAGGATCGAATACGCCCGTATGCATTCCTCATTGGTCGACTCGAAAGAGATTTCACTCAAGCGAGGGAAGCCATCAGAGCGGCCGTCGAGAGTGAGGCGGGCATTCCCTGTCTATGGTCGGACGACGGCCGGCATCGAACCAATATCGAAAGCGTCCGTGAGAGAACGCGACTCCTCATCAGGCACGCGACTTTCGTGATTGCGGATTTGACCCTGGGCTCGGAGAGTCCCGAACGGGAGAATCCCAGCCGAGCCCATGAGATCGGGATGGCCATCGCTTATGATAGGAAGCTCATGCTGTGCAGCCAGGAACCGAGGAGGTATCCGTACTTCTCCATTGGAGATCTGCAAATGACTTTCTGGTCGACGGAAGCAGAGCTCGAATGCAAAGTTAAGGAATGGATCCACGCGTATAGAGATTCTCTTGGGCGGAGTGTTTTCAACCACCGCTTGGCGCATGCGTATGCCGATTACGAGCCAAACATCAAGAAGCCCTGTTTCAGGTTCGATCCCAAACAGCGGTACATCGGGCCCAGAACCGAAACCAGAGTCTAAGGCCTTTCAGAAGAAGTGCGTCTACTGCCTTCGAAACAGCGAGCTGCGCAAAAATCAGGTCCTGCTGCGAGGCGAAAGCCTTTACCTTTGTGCTCCTCGGGGCCAGATCATTGAAGGATACCTCGTCATTGCTCCGTATCGTTGCATAGGATGTCTCTCGCGACTACCGAGCAACTGCTTCCCGGAGCTCGCGCGAATCAAGAGTGTTGTCTCGGACTTCTATCAGGAAGTCTACGGGACTATTCAGGGAACATTTTACGAGCAGGGCCGCGCCGGAGGGGGTGCGGTGATCGACGAGACTGGTGGGTTCCCACACCATGCCCACCTCTGCTGCCTCCCGCTTAACTTGGATCTAGATCCGCTTCTGGCACGGCAGTATGTTCAGCGGAGCTTGTCGGGTCTCCATGAACTGCCCATAGCTGCTCGAAACAACCCCTATGTCTATGTCGAATGCCCGGATGCTCGTGGAAGCTACAAGCAAAAGGTATACCTCGCCCGATCGGACGAC
This sequence comes from Acidobacteriota bacterium, assembly GCA_022616615.1. Lineage (GTDB taxonomy): Bacteria > Acidobacteriota > Terriglobia > Versatilivoradales > Versatilivoraceae > VFZK01. Next base: position 4,303 of record JAKEER010000394.1, on the reverse strand, counting down.
GGGCGAGTGGAGCTTGAGCACAAGCGTTTGAAACCCACCATAGCAGCCCTCTTGGGTTTATCTGAACGGGGCGACTGGCGTGCCTACCCTGGCGATCGCGAGCTGGAGAAAGCGCTCCAACGCTTCGCTGCCTTCCGACGGGAAAGGGAACCCTGGGTCCCGTCAAAGGCCCGAGCTCTTCCTCACGGTCGGGCTACTGAACAGGCTGAGGCTCAAGACAGTAGCCCGCGCGTCAGCAAGGGCTCTGCCTCAGCGCAATAACTTATAGGACTTTGACGCGCCCCTGAAGGGGAACCACACTCAAAGGACGAATGGAGAGTGCTATGGCCGAGCTCATCGATGAGGCACGCAATCTCAAGAAGCTGGCTCAAACCCAGCGTCAGCAAGGCGAGCATAGCGCTGCGGCCAAGACGTTGCGGGAGGGCATTGATGGTCTCGAAGAAACCTTGGCTGGGTTCAAGGGCGCGGATAAGGGCGATTCGGCATCCGAACTTGCCAATACTTCGGAGCGCGCCGTCGCCACGGAGCTCGCGGACCTCTATGGGATCCTAGGCGGGACGCGACGTGAACAAGGGGACCTTCTCCAAGCTGCCACAGCCTACGATGCGGGTTTCCGGTACGAGTCGAATCCTCGCTACGGGTTGGTAAGTTCCTACAATGCGCTCAATCGCCTTTTAACGCGGATACTTCTCTGTCCCGGTGCATTATCCGATCGCGATTCGCTTCGCAAAGAGTCAAAGCTGGAATTTGTGGATGTGAGCCAGAACCTGAATAAGCTTCAGACACAGTTGAAACTTCGGGTCGAGGGCGTCAGCGCAAATGATTTTTGGGCAGCCGGCGATTTGGCGATTGTCTCCGCCTTAAATGGCGATGATAAGGGAGCAATTGAGGCGCTGGAAAAATTTGCTTCGTGCTCGCCGTCGCCACCCATAAGTGCCTACAACGCTTATGGCGATTCGATCGGGATGCTAGCCCAACTAGACACGCCGCGAAGGGACGCTCTTACCAGGGCACAGTCGTGGTTGAAAGACAGAGCTACCTCATATTGAGGATCGCAGAATACGGTGACGACACCAGCTAACCACGAATGAACGCGAATAAACACGAATTTGCGAAAAAGTTTGAACTCTGAGTCAGGGATGCCGAGCACTGTGCGAACAGCGACTGTAATTTTTTGCTTCCTTCTTTTGGGGCTGATTTTCCTTTCTGCCTCCGATGCGCCTCCGCTGGAGAAGCACCTCAGGAACTTGCGCCAGCTCACTTTCGGTGGGGAAAATGCGGAAGCTTACTTTTCATTCGATGGCAAAAGGCTGATTTTCCAGTCGACCCGAGCGGGATGGCCTTGCGATCAAATTTATGTGATGGGCGCCGACGGCAGTGGCGTGCAGCAGGTGAGCACAGGCAAAGGCCGCACGACCTGCGCTTACTTTCTGAAAGACGGAAAGCGCTTCATCTATTCATCGACGCATTTGGGCGGAAGCGATTGTCCCCCCAAGCCGGACTATTCGCGCGGTTATGTCTGGCCGATCGACAAGAATTTCGACATCTTTCTTTCTGACTCGGAGGGCAAGCTCACGCGGCTGACCGAAACGCCAGGCTATGACGCGGAGGCAACCGTTTCGCCTGATGGTAAGAAGATCGTCTTTACCTCGGTGCGCGATGGTGATTTGGAGCTTTACTCGATGAACATCGACGGCACCGGCAAGCGGCGTCTTACCTATCGCGCAGGGTATGACGGCGGGGCCTTCTTTTCGCCCGATGGGCGGAAGATCGTCTATCGCGCTTCTTATCCGGCTGATGAGAAGGCCAAAGCGCGTTATCAGGCCTTGCTCGCCGAGCACCTGGTCGAGCCGCGGCAACTGGATCTCTATGTCATGAATGCCGATGGTTCCAGTCCAGTGCAGGTGACGAACAACGGGGCAGCCAATTTCTGTCCGTTCTTCCATCCCGACGGGAAGAGGATCATCTTCGCCTCGAACGTGAGTGATCCGAGAGGACGCAACTTCGATCTCTACCTGGTGCGCGTCGATGGCGCCGAACTGGAGCGAATCACGTTTAACGAAACGTTTGATGGGTTCCCGATGTTTTCGCCCGATGGCAAGCAGCTGGTTTTCGCTTCGAACCGCAACGCTCGCCAGCCTGGAGAAACCAACGTGTTCGTTGCGGAGTGGTTGGAATGAAGCGTCGCTTCTTTCGGATGCTTCTGGCGGGACTTGGAATTCCTGGGAGCGCGAACGTCCCGTCCGCATCGGGCGCGCCTGCCAGCGCGCCCACCCCCGACCTTCGGCCAGAGACTGGAGTTCGTACATTTTGGGTCAGAGCTGGGAATGATCAGTAGCCCGACCGCAAGGGAGGACTTCAGCCCGCGGCCAAGATGCCCTCCCTTACGGTCGGGCTACTGATCTAGCAAGCCTCCGGCTTGTCAATCTCTGGCCGAAGGCCGGAGATTCTGACCCTGTAAGCACCCTGACCTTGTCGGTACCCGGCGCGCACCTGTCGGCGGGGCGGGCGGGACGCCAGGCGGGACGCCCGCACTCCCAGGTGTGGCCCGCTTCCCATATTCGGAAATCCTCTCCGTGTGGTAGAAGAACTGGCGGCGAGCGCCAGCAATACATTACCACATTCATGAAACTCAGTACTAAGGCGGTGGTCTCTGAATTCCAACTCCAAGCCCGCCTCCACCAAGATTATGCCCCTGCATGCAACTCAGCCCTTGCCCCGCCACTTTTACTCCCGCCCGACCCAAACTGTCGCCCGGGAGCTGCTAGGTTGCCGCCTGGTCCGGCAAGTCAACGGCACGCGCCTCACTGGCGTCATCGTCGAAGCAGAAGCGTACATTGGTGAAAGCGATCTGGCTTGCCACGCGAAGGCAGGTAGAACGCCAAGAACCGCCGTGATGTATGGTCCGCCGGGATTCGCCTACGTCTACTTCACCTATGGAATGCACTGGATGTTAAACGTGGTGACCGAGGAGAAGGACTTTCCCGCAGCTGTCCTGCTGCGCGCGATTGAGCCACTTGAAGGGATCAAAGTGATGCAGCGCTTGCGCGGCGGCAAGGATCTGCGTCTGTTAGGCAACGGCCCGGCTCGTCTTACTCAAGCTCTGGGAATTTCTCGCGCCGAGAACGGTCTGGACCTGTGCGTGTCCGAATCGGGCTTGTGGATTGAACCTGGAGAGCGGCTCCCGTCGGGGCGCATTGCCGCTTCACCGCGAATCGGCCTGGGACAAACTCCTGAGCCCTGGCTCTCAAAACCTTGGCGGTATTTTGTGGATCGCAGTCCGTTTGTGTCGAGGTAGTCTTCGAGCTTTGTCGTTAAGACGCCGACCCGCATGGAAACAGGGTTTCAGACGAGTCAAACTGTCCAACTTTCTGGTTGACGGAAACCTTCGGGTTCAGGCTTGTCCGACTGCGAAGGATCTTGAATTAGCCCGCCTCGATTCCCAGGATCTTCAGCGTATCGCGGTAAAACATCGCTTCCATCAAACTCATATTCAGCCGCGGCAGGGCCGTTCCCTCCAGCATGTCGTTTAGTTTTCTCATCCCATCGAGGCTGGCATCGACCGTCGTAAAAGGATAGTCGCTCCCAAACAAGACTTTGTTCCATACGCCGTACTCCTGAACCAGCATGAGCGAATGATAGAGTTGGAATGGCCGGTAGTGCAGCGCGGAACAGTCCGCATACACATTGGGATGTTTGCGAATGGTGACGACACATTCGCCCTCGTAAGGATGCGAGAGGTGAGCCATGATGATCTTCACCTGTGGGTAACGTATCGCCACGTCGTCGACCAATCGAGGCAGCGTGCACTCGAGCGGGGCTTTGTCCACAAAGGTGGTTCCCGTATGGAGCAGTACGGGCAAGCCATGCTGTGTTGCGTACTCCCAAAGATAATTCAGCTCGGGCTGGTTTGGCTTGAATCCTGCATACATGGGCAGCAGCTTGATTCCTTTCATTCTCAAGTCTTGATGCCCCTGGATGAGTTCTTCCTGCCATCCCGGTTGTGCCGGATCCACGGATAAGAAGGCAACCAGTTTATCTGGCTTCTGCCGCGCGTAAGCCGCCACATCGCTGTCGGGAACCCAGACGCCCGAGAGCCTCGCCTTTCCGCCAAACACAACCGTCTTGTCGCAATGGGTCGCGGCCGCGTGATAGTCCGGCCAGCGCACTGTCAGATCAATCTCGATGTTCCTGGCCCGACGGGCTTGCTCGCGAAAGTCGCTAGTGAAATGGTCAGGATATTTGAAAAAGTGGCTGTGAACGTCGACAAGCATTGCATGGCTCCTTTTGGGTGAATAACCGG
>JAKEER010000005.1 GCA_022616615.1 Acidobacteriota bacterium | reverse complement strand
TCGAGACAGCTCCCGGTCGTAAGCAGCCCGACGGTCTGGATCCGTGAGGGTGTCCCGGATCTGGTTCAGCAGCCTCATCCGTGCTTCGGCAGGCATCTTGTCGTGCTGGTTCAGGTCAGGATGAACCTTGCGCGCCAGTGTGCGGTAGGCTTCCTCAATCTCCTCTGTCGTTGCGGAAGGCGCAAGGTTCAGAGCTTCGTAGAAGTTCATGAGGCTGGAATGCGGCTAAGGCCCGCCTTTTCGGTACCAGACCACCGTATCGACGAGATGCCACACCGATGGCGAGACCTTCAGGGGCAGACCCGTGTTTCTACTCTTACTATTGTGAAGAAGCACGGGGCGGACACACGGGTCCGCCCCTACGCTCATTGTTACTGGACCGTAAAGAACTCGCGACGCGAGGTTCCGCCTGTGCTGCCGGAGCTTCCAGGATTGGTGACCGAGATCGGCACCACGCCTGGAGAGGACACCAACAAGGCTGGCACCGTGACCGTGATGCTGGAGGCGCCGCCGGCGATCCGGTTCAGGCGAACCGTCCCGAAGTTCACCCAGGCATCAGACTGGAAATTGTCGCCAAACACCGTGAGGTTGAACGCGCCCGATCCGGCTGGCCGGCTTGCTGGACTCAGCGGATTGTCTGTGCGAATGATGGGAATGTTTCCAACGGCTCCCGAGATTACCACGAACTCAATTTCATTGGAGTAACCTCCGCCGGGCGATGGATTGGCTACGACGACGCTGTAGGTTCCGCGGCTCGTGATGCTCACCGGCGTGACGATAATCTGATTAGAGCTAACGAACTGGATCGTGCTGTTAAGTGCCTCACACCCTTGGCCCGGATCCAAATTGGTCATGTTGATCACGGCAAGGATGGGAAATCCATCCACGGTGCCATTGATCTGGATGACGTAGGGGCCACTAAACGGGTTGGCGGTGAATAGTGTGGAAGTGTTGTCGGTTAAAGGCGGAGCAAAACCGAGAGCATCGCTCGTGACCGTGACACTGGGGGCGCCTCCCGGGAATGAACCGCTCGGCAGGGTTGTCACAATTGTAGGCGCTGTGAAGGTGACGGCAACGCCAGCCGCGGGCTGGCCCAAAGTGTTATAAACACGAACCCGCAGGTTGGTTCTCCCATTGACTGGAACACATTGTGAAATGCCCCCGACGGGAACGATTGCGGGGAAGATGTCCGGAATCTTCTGTGTCACCGCAACCACGGTTTGAGGAAAGAAATTGCTACCATTGATCTTCATGTCGAAAGTCACCGGAACCGGCCCCGGCCCAATGATGGCGAGCGGGCCTGCAGGATCCAGCGAGGTGATGGTGGGCCCCAAGTTGTTTACCTGGAACGTGACTGCTTCTCCCGAAACCTCAGGCAATAGGCTCACGTTGCGGACACGCACGCCGTAGAAGCCGCCAAACCGCAGCGCTTGCCCCGGAATGAAGGCTTCCAGCAGGGTAGACCGGATGTACGTTGTGTCGATTTCAATTCCTTCGATTCCGGTAGTTCCATTAAAAAGAATACGAGCGCCCTGCCGGAAGCCGAACCCTTCAACTCGGATCGTCAGGCCCTCGGAATTGATCTCGTATCGAGCATGCGTTTCTGTCGGCGTGATGCGTGTGACAACCGGAAGTGGTGGCACGACGTAGAAGGGAAGGGCGTTCGAGCGGGTATCTCCAAAAGGAGATTGACCCGCCAGCTCCAATTCGTATCGGCCTGCCACCGCGAGCTGGCTCAAATCGGCCGGATTGCTCAGATTCAAGCGGACAAACAGCGTCTTGGAATCCACAAAGCTGAAGGGAATCTGCCTCCCATTCGGGTTCAAGATGTTTCCCGGCTGCTTGAAGAAGAGCCTTTGACTGGCAGTGAAGTTGGCGCCCTCGATCTTCAAGCTCACTTCTGACGTTCCGAAGATGGCATAGGGATCCGGATTATTTCCTGCCGACTGTGAACCGGTCTGGTCGTTTGTAACGACGCTGATGGACGAGAGCGTGGGCAGCAGCTCGCGGACGAAGTCCACGCGCTTGGAGTCGGTATCGAGCCGTACCTGCGGATTGAAAGGAGAAAACATCCGGCCCGCCTGCTGAGGTTTCACAGTGTAGTCGCCAGGAATCAAGCTTCGGAACAGATACTCTCCGTTGGTATCCGTTGTTGTGGTCTGGTCTGGGCTGCCCGCTCGCGACAGGGTCAGGGTGACGCCGGAAACCGCGGGCCCAGTGCCGACGGCGGCGTAGTCAGTAATTCTTCCACGAATGCCAAACAGGAACTGCGCCGGGGGTAGGTACCCCGGGGCACGCTGGGGGGCCAGATTGCTCAATGTCTTGTCCGGAACGCCGGAAATCCCTGTCGCATAAACCGGCGCCGTAGAGCCTACGAAAAGGTAGCCGCCTGACTGGTTCAAGCCTTCCTTAAAGTAATCTCTGATGAGCTTAACCGCTCGCTGCTGGGGCAACAGGGTTTCATTGGCCCGACCCAATGTGGCACCTTGCGACGACATCATGAAAAGATCCACGACGGCGGTGCTGTTGCCGTCGTTGTGCAAAACTACTCCAGTGAAGGCCGTTGCAGACTCATCAATGGACGGCAGGAGAAATTCCGTCAGGCCCGCAGCCTGAGCAGGCCCGGCCGCAAAACCCGAACCGCTGGCCGTGCCAGTCCCCAGAAACCCAGTCAGGCTGCCGCTGCCGGTGATCTTGAGAGCTCCGGAATCCGCGCCTGGCCCAAAGAGATCCAGAGAGGTGAGGCGGATCGAACCGTTCGCCGGCACAGAGCGCGCGGCGGTCAAAGTAGAACCGCCCGAGGGTGAATAGGCGAAGGTGACCGTCTGAGCTGCGTTTGTCAAGTTCACCACGCCAATCAGGGAAAACCAGTTCATGCCGCGAATCACATGCGGCAGGTTGAGGCTACTTCCGCCCGAGGAGAGGGGCACAGCGGTCATGGTAGCCCAGTCGGTTCGCGCCAGGATTTTTTCCTGGCTCGCATCGGTGGGGATCCGCGAGAAGCCGCGTACAACCTCAAAGCCGATAATCCGTACTTCCTGCGAAAAGATGTTGGCAGGAACCGAACGCGCCACGATGTGAGAGGCGTCGTCATAAGTCCTTTCGCTACCAAAAACCGCGGCCAGCGAGCCACGGAACAACCCGAACGGAGGAACCTGGCGATCGACGGTGGCCAAAGCCGCGCCACCGGCGTTATGCAAGCTGAGGCTGATTCGCGTATTGAATGGCGTTGGATTGACGATTGAGATCTCAGTGGATGCGCCGCCCGTCTGGGCTACGAAGGGAAGAACGATCGTGGTGTTTGGCTGAGCAGGCTCGGCGACGTCCTGGGCCGTACGGTCAGCCGAACTCACGCGCACGTTGCCCAGGACACCCGGCACGCTGCTCTCTGCGAGAACCCAGCCGCGCAATCCACCGAACGAGCTCACCACGGCCTGAGAATTTGCTGGAACCAGCAAAGAAGGCCCGGCTACGGCGCTGCCATCTTCCTGGTAACCTGTCAGCGTGACGGAGGCGTCGCGCCCGGTGGCATTTGTGAATAGCAGTTCCGTGACCGTCTGGCCGTCATTAACGACGTAAGGGAAGTAGACCGGGTTGTTCTGAGCTTCCAGTTCAAACGGAAATAGGCTGGCCGCGGTTAGAATCAGCAAAGCAAAGCAAAATTTTCTCATGGTAATCGTCCTCGTCATCGGCTTTGGCTCGGGGCGCAAAGAATGAATCAGAGCCCTTTGGAGATGTGAAAGTAGATTCCGGCAGAAGCTTCGTACATTTGCAGCTTGCCTTGAATCGGCAGAACCGTCTGAGCCGGATTGCTGGATTCCTTCGGCAGGCCGTAGCTGGGCACATCGGAGAAGATGTGCCGGAAATCAGCCCGCACTCCGATTCGGGAAGTCACCTTGGCCTTGACACCAAAGCCGTAGTTATAGGCAAAGCGCTTCTCGGAGGGCCGGAGGTTTCCAATACCGTAGATGGTTGGATCGGCGGCTCTGGCTCTGGCTTCGTCGCTCAAAGAGTAAGCGGCAAGCCCAATGCCTCCAGTGGCAAAGGGCATGACTTTCGAGTCCTGATACCTCACTGGGTAAAAAATCGTGTTGTAGAAGAGATGATGAATTGCCCCATCGAGCGTAACGGGGCTGCCTGGAAAGGCCTGCCGGCTAAACGCCAGAGTGTTGTTTTGATAGCTGTAGCTAATTTCCCCGCCCCAATGACCCCTCGACAGGAGATTAAAGCGTCCGCCGTAAACGAACTCATCCTTGTAAGCAAAGTTCAGATTGATGTTCGAAGATCCTGTGGGAACCTGGGGAGGCCCGATCTGAAAATCCCTATCTTTCCAGATCCCGTAGCCGCCAAAAGCCCCGATCTCAAACCCGAAGTCGCCTTGCGCGAACAAGTGTCCTGGGACACCTTGGACTAGAATGAACGCCAGTACGATGAACGTTTTTCGCATTGCACTCCTCTGCATGTGATTGAAGACAACGACGATTAAAAAGAGAACAAATTGGGCTGAGCTCTCCGCCTGTTTGTGACAACGATTGAAAAGACATGCCTGCCCCACAAAGTGATGCCGTGCGTATCGTCCTTCGCGGTCTAAACCATTAACTTCAAATCCAGCAGGCTTCTCAGGTTGCTCAACCGCCCCAAATCAAGGTTCCCGCAGTCTATCTAGGTTGTGTCGGAATGGCTGTCAGTGCCGTAGATCGTTCTAGTTGCAGAGGATAGCAAACCGATGGAGCGCTTGACAAGCAAGCTGTTGCCCGCAACGCCAACGAGGCAGGCACGCGTCCTGGGACCTTCAGGTCAACAAAACCTTATCTTTGTGTTCAGTGGCATTTCAGGAGCGTGGATGAAAACGTGGGAGCCGGCCTCCGGATCGCGATGGAAATTTGCAGAGTGAACGAAGAAGCACGTCGTTCCGGAGGCCGGCCCCGTATTTGACGCTTCAAAGCGTGCCCTCAGTGCCGCAAATGCCAAGGTGCCAGTGCCTGTTCACAGCTTCCACAGAAACAGAAGAAACGTGAGCAAGCCAGCTGTCATGGCCAGTCCTCCCCAAAATCGTGTCTGCACCACATGTAGATGCCTGTTGCGATCCAGACGAGAAATCCAAGGCACACCAAATCCACAAGCCCGCCCCAGGCATCGTTGAGAAACGATTCCTGTTCGAAACCGCCGCGGGCGTGCATGCGCCTGTGAGAAAAGAGCGGCGCCGGCATGTGAAACTCCTGTCGGCTGCACCGTCTTGCGGCTGTTATTCTTGTGAAAGCGGACCGTCGACAATGGGCAGGTGCAGCTTGTGCTGTGCGAGATAGGCGGTGTAAACAAACACTTCGCGTAACGATGCCCAGACGCGGGATCTGAAACTGGATTCGATCAGGCTGTTCTGCGCCGGTGAACCAAAAGCAGTGATCTTGTGGTCGCGAAGGATTCGCTTGATGCGGAACAGGTGGAAGCCGTCGCTCACTGCAATGACGCGGGTGAACTTTTGCAGCTTGAGAAGCTCAATGCTTTTTTCCAGGCTGTCAACGGTCGTCGAGCCGCTGGCCTCCGTCAAGATGCAGTCTCCCGGAATGTTTTGTTTTACGAGATAGGACTTGCCGACTCCGGCCTCCGAATAGCGCCTGTCGAAACCGTAGCCGCCCGTTGTCAGTATCCGACTGGCATAGTTCCTTCTGAACAGAGCTGCGGTGTGGTCCAGCCTCGCCCTGAAGACGGGTGAAGGCCGGCCATTGTATTGGGCTGCTCCGAGCACCACGATGATGTCGGCTGCCTGAGCGTCATCCCGGGCGGCCGTTCGCCGGATGAGAATAAATAGAATAAGGATGTAAACCAGAACTGCCAACGGCAGGTAAGTGAAAAAGAGCTGAAACAGGACGCGCTTTCCAAGCGGTTTCATGGTGACAGGTACAACGACAACTGTTCGGCAGGAATGACGCCCTCGCGCACGAGCCGTGCCGGCTCGCGGGTTAGATCGAGAATGGTCGAGGGCGCCGCGCCGTTCGTGTTGCCCTGATCCAGCACGAGCTCAATCTTCCCGCCGAGTTGCTGGAGGACCTGCTCGGCGGTCGAACAGGGAGGATGGCCCGACAAGTTTGCGCTGGTTCCGATGAGTGGCAGGTCTATGGCTTGCATCAGCAGGCGCGTTAGAGGCAGGTCCGGAATGCGCACGCCCACGGTGCCGGTGCCGCCCGTTACTTTGCGGGGCAGCGTGTTGGCCGCGGGCAAGATCAGCGTCAATGGGCCTGGCCAGAAGCGTTCCGCAATCTCGTAAAACCGGTGCGGAATATCCTGGGTGATTTCCTCGACCTGGTCTACGGAGTCTACCAACAGGAGCAGGGGCTTCCAGTCCTGCCGGCCCTTGATGAGGAAGATCTGTTCAACGGCTTGCAGGTTGAAAGGATCGGCCGCCAACGCGTAAAACGTCTCGGTGGGAACCGAAATGACGCTTCCGTCTAGAATCGCCGCCGAAGCGACCTGCAAGGCCGGTTCATCCGCGGCGTTGCCATAAATTTTGATCCGTTGTGTTAACATTCGGCGGGAACTTATCATAACTGCGAAGAGACCGTCAACGCGCGCCCAGACGGGGCAAACGGGGATTTCGCGCCTCTGGCGCAGGCGCACCGCAAGTCATAATCGCGGCAACAGACACGATGCTCATTACCTCCGCTTCCAACTCCCGCTTGAGACAACTGCGCGCAGCTTTGCGTGACGGCCAGGCAGATTCTCAAGGCCGCGTCCCTATTGAGGGGCCCAAGCTGGTCCGGGAGGCCATCCAGAGCCATCTTCGCATTGAAGAAGTTTTTGTGTCCGAAAGCTGCCGGCTTGACCCGGCTGTGCACAGCCTGCTGGAACAGATTCCCGGCAGGCTGGAGATCGTAGAAGTTTCTGACCGGCTCTTTCCTTTGATCGTGAGCACCGAAACACCGCTAGGCCTATTGGCCTTGGTCCGGCTGCCGTCCTTTGAGTTTAGAGAACTGCTGAATAGGGCATCCTTGCTGCTCGTCGGCTGCGAGCTGCAAGACCCGGGCAACCTGGGAACACTGCTTCGTTCAGCCGAGGCCTTTGCCGTGAGCGGGGTATTGCTCACCGAGAACTCGGTGAGTCCTCGGAACGCGAAAGTCATCCGGGCATCGGCCGGTTCTATTTTTCGCGTTCCCTGCCTCGGCGGGCTTGAGAGCGCCGAGCTGCTTCACGACCTGGCTCGCAACGGCTTCACTCTCGTGGCAGCGACTCCAAAGGCAACGGTTGATTTCCGCCAGCCTGTTTATCAGGGCCGGGTCGCGCTGCTGGTGGGCAACGAAGGGAAGGGCTTAAGCAAAGAAATCTTGAGCCATGCTCGTGTGCAGATTCGAATTCCAATGGAAGCGGCGATCGAGTCGCTGAATGTGTCTGTGGCCACGTCAATCATTCTTTGTGAAGCAGCCAGGCAGCGGAACAAGGCCAACCGCAGGTGAACATCGGATTTATCCCCTTTACAAGGGGGACGCCGCCATTTTCGCGGCAGAGTTCGGACCCACCCCTGGCTTGCAACCCGCGGTTGTCCCCTCCCTACGAGGGGATTTTCAGGGGAGTTTTTCATGCCGCGGTGCGCATTGATGTCAACTTAAGGCGGTTTCGTCCAACGATTGACGCAGCAAGCGCGTCAATCGTGGCTTCCAAGACGACTGACCAGGGCATGGGTAGCCACGATTGGCGTGCTTTTCGCCAATCGTGGGCCCGATCCTGCCTTTAAGTTGACATCAATGCGCGGTGCGGCGCCACGTTCGATGAAAAGTCTAGGATTTGTTTCCCTTGATAACGGGGATGCCGCGTCTTTTGCGGCACAGGGTGCAGCCGGGGTGGACCTCCGGTGGACCCACCCCGGCGCTTCGCGACCGCTGTCGCTTCGCGACCGCTGTCGCTACGCGCCGC
>JAKEER010000393.1 GCA_022616615.1 Acidobacteriota bacterium | reverse complement strand
TCGGCAGCTTTGAGACGATCCGTGTGATACCACTTCTTGCTGTCGGGGTCCCATTGGGCGCCGAGCTCCTTCAGTTTTTCTTTGACCGCGAAGACCTGGCCCGTGTCGCCTTCGAGAAAATACTTATGATGGGCAGAGTCCACGAAGGACTGTGCCTGGCGGGCGATCTCGGGATCGGCGTGATACCAGCGACTGGAACCGGGATCCCAGCGGGCACCAAGTTCTTTGAGCTGGTCCCTGTCTGAAAACTCGGCTCCTTCGATGTAGTGCTTCTGAGGCGCGGGTGGGACGAGTTGTTGAGCTTGTTGCGCGACGCCCCGCTTGGTGTGGTACCACTGATTGGCTTCCGGGTCCCACTGGAAGCCGCGAGACTTCAACTCTTCGCGAATGGGGTAGGTGTTGCCTTCGAGGTAGTAGCGTTTAGGTTCCTTGTCCATAAGACCTCCTCATGCTTGATTAAATGAATTGACAGCTCGCTGAACGCCATCCGTTGAAATCGTTTGATGAAACGAATCCGGCTATCGCTCTTCGATGAGCCAGAGGTAGTCGGGATCTTTTCCAAGGGCGAGATCGCGGCCTGGGCCGAGAGAGACTGGGGCAACCAGGAAGAACTCGACTCGCTCTGGAGGCTGGGCCGTATCGGAGCAAGCCGGCAGCGAATCTTCATAGCCGAGGTAAAGAGGCGCGCTGTCCTGGGCGCACCAGACGGCCTTGCCCAGAGACAATGGGACGATAGTCTCTATCTCGGCCACGTTGTCGGACAGCTGTCCTTGCAGCGCGCCAGAGCTAACCAGGCTGGCGACAGCGACAATGTCGTTGGTTGAGAGGAAGAGGCGAAGTCCTCCAGGGAACGGTTCGACGCGCGCGATAGAGAAAGGGAGGTTTGGGGTACCCTCCTCGCGCATCTCCTCGACAACGTAGTCCGCTGCCCGGATAGGAGCGGTTGCGAGAATTAAGAGGATAGAAACGCACAGCAGTTGCTTCATGACACACCTCCAGGTGGCTTAGAGTTCATGATCAGAAATGAGACGGTTCATGTCGGGTTCTGAGATCTCTCGAACGGCCAGCCAGTAGGCAATGTGGGAACGGATGGCCTCAGGCGACGACAGTTGCTGCGGGTTGACTCGGTGGGTAGTCACGCCATCCCAGATCGCAAGTTCGTTGCCTTCTTTGCACGGCATGGCAACGAGGGCATTGTCACTGCGCTCTTCGATGACGGCAGCTAGGTTACAGGCGATCTGTTTGGGTGGTGCCATGGCTGTACTCCTGGTGTTGCTCTAGAGATCGTGATCAATCTGTTTGAGCGTTTGCTGAACTACTGCACCGACCTGCACGCGGGCGTAATCTTCTTTGGCAAGAGAGACGGCTGGTTTACGAAGCTCCGGTTCCTGGGCGGTAGAGTTAGCGATGTGGACCTCTTGCTTGCCACGGCCAGGGCCTTGCAAATCGCCATTACCGTGTTCCAACGTGGTGCTGTGGCCGGTCCTTTCCAAGGGCGCCGACCTCCCGCTTGCAGCTGTAGCCAGGTCGAACCCTTTGCCAGTGAGTGCCCGGCTGAGAGCGTCATAAGCCCGCTCGGCAGCTTTCACATCTTGGTGATATTGCCGATAGGAGGCGACCGCATTGAGCGCTTGTCCCTCCGCGGCGCGAGTGAATTTGTCGAGCTGCTGGACGGCCTCTTTGAAAACCTTCTGCTCGGTGGCCGTGAGAGTGCGGTTTGAGGACTCCTTTTCCATGTGGGTGATCGTTTTCTGGATCTCAACGACCTCACGCGTGGCCACGCGGACTTGCTGATGGGCTCTGTGGGAGTCCTCCAGATGTTGCTCCGCTCGCTCTAATGCCCGCTCGGCTACGCGGAGGTTGGGAAGTTGAGGGGGCGCTTCGGCCTTTCCGACATCGAGAGTCTTGAGTTTGGTCTCGTAAGCGGTGACCACGGTTGCCAGACCACGAGTGGTGGCGTTTTCCAAGCGGGCCCTGTCCTGGTACCCCTGGGACAGATTGTCCTTGCCGAGCTCGTGGTAGCGGAACTGGAGAAGTTCGAGCGCGCCGCCTTTGTCCTGGTGGGCATTAAGTTCCGTTTGCGCTTTCGCAAGTCCCTTTTCGGTAAGGCTAGTCTCGGTTAACGGTCTCGCCACGGTGGCCAGTTCGTGGAGTGCGGTGCGTGCCTTTCCTTCATAGTCACGGATGACGGTCTGATAGACGGGCTCCCAGCGCGCTTTGTCGTGTGCCAGCCCAACCAGTTGGTTGTGGACGGCCCTGAGGGCGGAAACATGGACTAAGCCTTCGAAGTATTTGCGGTCGTAGGGATCCTGGGTCTGATCGAGGACTTCCTGCCAGTGACGAGCTGCGTGGGCAGCGGCTTGCTCTTTCTCGACACTTTCGAGGAGCTCCTCGGCATGCTTCTCGTGATGGAGACCGAGCTTTTCCTGCAGGGTGCCGATGAGGTTTTCGGCTGCGGAGCGGCTGTCCTTGATCACGGCGCGAGCCACAGCCTCGTTTTCGATAGTGGTGGTTTCTTCCTTGCTTGGTTCCATCGCTGCACCTCCTTGGGTCAGGCCCAGAACTCCGGTAGTTGATAGCCGGGAATCATCTTGAGATCGCCGAGCCAGGATGGTGCGTCTTGTACGAAGAAGTTCCCTTGGGCTTTGCGGCTGGTGTCGTAGTGAGAGAACTCGAAGTGGTAGAGGGTCGTGAGCTTGTAAGGCGGGAACTCCATCGAGCGCTCATAGTCAAGGCCCTGGATTTCGGCGATCTCAATTACTTTCCGGGAGTGATCGGGGAGTAAGTTGACTTGGACCACGATTTGGATTGCACGGGAAACCATCTCCTTGACGGCCCGGGCGGGCACGTCAAGGCCCGACTGGAGGATGAGGCTTTCCAGCGCGAGCAGGGCATCGTAGGCCGAGTTGGCGTGGATGGTACCGGCGCCGTAATGCCCGGTGTTAAACGCTCGGACTAGATCCAACGCTTCGGCGCCGCGAACCTCGCCCACAATGATCCAGCGCGGATTCATGCGCAGACTGGTGCGGACCAGATCACGGAGGGTCACATCTCGGTCCTCCGCATCCAAGGCCCGCTTGGTTTCCAGGGCGACGCAGAGCTCGTTAGGAAGCGCGATCTCGCGGGCATCCTCCACTGTCACGACGATGTCCGTGTCGCCGATGAAGGAGCAAAGGCAGTTCAACAACGTGGTTTTGCCCGAGCCGGTGCCACCGGCAATGAGTGTGTTTTTCCCGAGGCGTACGATGGCCTCGAGCATTAAGACCCCAGCCGGGTCGATCGAACCAAAGCTGACCAGGTCCTTCCAGGTGAAGTGATCCAGGGGAAATTTGCGGATGGCGATACAAGCGCCACGGTTGTAGCAGGGATCGATGATCACGTTCACTCGGGACTTGTCTGGGAGCCTCGCGTCCAGGATTGGCTCACGATGATCCAGGCGGCGGTTCATCTGCCGGCCGATGGTCTTGGCGGCCGTCATCAGGTCCTCGTCGGAGAGCCAAGAGACTGGGACGCGCTCGAAGCCACTACGGCGTCCACGGCTGTAAACATGCTGGCTACCATAGACCATGATGTCGGTGACATGCGGGTCGTCCAGGAGCGCAGCAATCGGGCTGAGTGAGACCTTCAGCAGTTCGTTATCAAGAGCTGTTGCGTTGGGCGTCATCAGCATGGGTTCTGCTTGGGAGTGTCTGACTGATTGACTCGGATAACAGCCTCGTGGATTCGCCGACCCCTCACATGTTCTCGCCGACGAATATTTTCCAAACCCCGCTTCGCAGCCAGCGCCAGGTTGCCCGCCTCGACGGTGGCGGTCTGCTCGGCGTGCGAGGCTGGCAACTCAGGAAAGCGAACGTAGACGAAAAAGTTCTTCATTTTTCTCTCTTCACAGGGACATTGGGTCCAGTAAGGGCCCGGCCTGGGTAGTGACTGGTGCCGGCTCGGGAAACGATCTGCATCACCAGCATTTCCGCTGACAGGCGGATGGCTGCAGGCAAGCCTCGTGGATGGCCAGCCCCGTAACGAATGAAGAAAGATTTTTTCTGACCATTGTTTCTGAGATAGGCCTCTACCATCACGCCAGGTAGAGTGCTCGGTGTCTCGTGCCGCTCGACGCCGACTATCGAGACGCCAATCTGGTGTGGTGCCCTGGGCCTGAGGACTAAGCCTTGAGCCTGGAGGGCTTGCTCCAGGGCGACGCGGTAAGCATTCTGGCAGCAGGCACCCGCCGAGAGATCCTTTAGAACCTCGATCTGGACCTGGTTCCCGTCCAAAAGGAACCCTTCGTCATAGTCGTAGCCGAAGTAGGCATTGCCCTGCAGCTTGCGATAAATACGCTCGGTGAAGAATCTATTGAGACTCTTGGGCTCCAGGTAGACATCGGGAGAATCGGCCGAGAACGGTTTGCGAGTCCCAAGCCGCCGCAGCTCGGCCAAAGCTTGACGCGGATCAATGCTGGGTGGTTGCGACGCCAATAGGGACGATGCGAGTAATAGACCGGTGAAGCGGCTCAGTGCCAGGATGGCGCGCCGGTTCCCATTGGCGAATACGCTAAGAGAGATTTCATTGGGTCGCATAACTGCGTTCCTTGATCCTGGCGTACGGCGAGATAAAGACGTCATCCGCCAGGTAAATCTTCATCTTGTGCCCTTGGTGCACGGTGATCGTCGGCACTATCGAAGAGTATTGAGACATGATGGTGTCCAGAATGCGCTCGAAGTTCCGGGAGGTACGGTCGATGAGGATTGAGGTTGGGGAGAAAATCTCGCTGTTGCGCTGGGCGACTCCGGCCAAGCCATCCAGCACACCGAAAAAGATGGCGGTCCCAAATTGCAGGAACCAGTGGCGATTGACGTTTGAGACCGCGCCCAAAGCGCCAGTTTCATCGAGCGCGCGAAGAGCCTTCTGGCTGCCGGGAAACTCAATGGCGGGACCGTTCGGCAAGATGACACGATGAAAGCTGATGAAGAGCCGATGGGCACCCTTGTAAATGACGACCTGAGATGAGCCCACAATGCGGGAGTTGGCTGGAAAGACCACGTAGCGGCCGCCCGCGTCGAAGACATCCTTGCTGATCTGGCAGATTACCGGTGAGGGCTCAGTGTCAGCGATGATCCGATTGACCAGAACGGCATCGAGAAGCTCGCCTTCGTAGAGGGTGATTGGGGGAAGGTCGGTGTAAAGGATGCGGGTTTTCTCATCCTTCTGCTCCTCGGGCTTGTGAGCGACCTCTGCAACCGCCAGCTTGGACGGTCCAACGACTTCCTTGTTCTGGCTTCCAATCGTTTGAAGAGTGGCCGGCGTGTTCTCTTTCTTCTCAACGTACTTGGCCCCGCCAAAACTTCGGCTATAGACGAACATGGGCTGGGGGCTACCTTGTGGCGCTTCGTTCGATGTGTTTGTGCCCTGGCCTCCCTCAGACCGGCGCCGCTGGGACTCGTAGGGGACAGAAGCTGTTTCAGCGACGGGCTGTGGGTCGCGGATAACGCCGGCAATAGTCTCCTCCTCCAGGCGGGTCTGCTTTGGATCTGCGGCTCGGAGAGGTATTCCATCC
>JAKEER010000392.1 GCA_022616615.1 Acidobacteriota bacterium | reverse complement strand
GCCAGGGTGTCGCGGCAGAACCGCTCCACGGCACTGCTTTTGGTGAACTCGGCGATCCCCAGCAGATTGCGTTTCAAATGAGCCCAGCAGAACTGCGCTGTGCCCGAATGATACTTCAAATACGCGCTGAAACGGTCGCTGCAGAGGATGCCCTGGAAGACAGCGCCCAGCAGACGGGTCAACACTTCGCTGCCGCGCGTGGCGGCCACCGTATAGACCCGGTAGCGCGCCGCCACGAAAGCCCACAGGAAACGCTTGCCGCCGTTGGTCCGCCAGCCCGTCTCATCGACGTTCAACACCGGTTCATCCTTCAAGCGCCGTTCCAATTCCTGGCACGAGGCGGCGACCGCCTGGCTGGCTTCTTCCCAACACTTCTGCGTGCTGCCCAAACTGATCTCGACCCCCAGAACCTGCCCCAGCAGCGCTTCCACCACCCGCCGTGGCATCCGGCAGACCACCGTCAGATAGGCGACGAGCGCGGTCAGTTGCGGACCGAACTGCCCGGCCGCTGCCTCCGGCACCGCCGCCCGCGTGCTCTCGCCGCAGGCCGGGCACTGGACCCGCGGGCATTGATACTCGATGATCCGAGCCTGGATGGGCGGCAGCTCAGTCACTTGATGCCGCCGCATCGTGCCGATCGTCTGCACCTGCTCGATCTGCTGGGGCAGAGAACACCCGCAGTGGCGGCAGCACTCCGGCAGCACGGGCCGAACCTCGTCGACTCTTTCCAGCGGCACCCGGGGCCGATGCGCTCCGCGATGGCCGGGCTGCCCACCCGCCTTCCGCCGACTCTTCTTGCGCCGGCCCCGCTCGCGTGGTTCCCCGGCCAGTCCGTCGGAGGAAGGCGGCTTGGAGGAGTTGGTGGAGTTCCGCTGGTACAGCGCCAGTTGCCGCTCCAGATCCGCGATCTGCTTCTGTTGCTCGGCGATCTGCTGCTCCTGTTCGGCGATCTGCTCACGGAGCTTGTCCAGCTCACGCTGCTGCCGCTCGAGCTGGCGCTGGAGTTCTTCCCGGCGGGGCGGCTGCGCGGGCGAAGGTCGATTCGTCCGGGTCTGCTTGTGGCGGCTGCGTCTCGCATTCATCCAGCCTACGGTAAACCATTCGGCGAGATTTGGCCAGCCCAAAAATGGAGAAGCCGACTAAATCGATCTCCACCAGCGCCTCAGAATTACACCGAGACCCTAAGCCTACCTGAACTGTTACTCCGTAACATTGTGGAAGCGCAAAGAAAACGCTGGGCCAGAGTGAAAGCGGCCGCAAGACCCAAAGGGAAGGCTTCAAAGATGTGAAGCTGTCAGCGAGAAGGTAGGAACAATCTCCTGCCTATTAGTCCTTCATACTCGGACACAGTGCTCAAGTAACAGGACTGCAGACGGGGGTGATTGAAAAGATCGGAGTAAGTAGGCTATCGTCCAATCGATAAGTTTCGGCAACCTTTACTTTGCCCATGGCGGCATAGTCCAAAGTCTCATAGAGATACTCTGAATGATTCTGGCTGGTGCCAAGGATTCGAATACGCCGCGAGATGACTTCTCAGCGCCGGTGCAACGAATCGGCTCTCTGCAGCACCGTGACGTAAAGGGCTGAGTCTGACACCAATTCATTCCACGGGGCTTTCATGAATGATCTGATCGTAGACCTGCCTGGCTTTGTCGTAGGCAGCCTGGGCTTTACTTCGCTCTGTTGGGTGCCTAGCTCCAAGCCGTTCACTTTGAAATCGATGAGATGCGATCTGCCGTCTGACACGTAGCTTCGGCCCTCGCGGATGGCATCGACAAAACGGTCGAAGTCGAGCTTGCCTCGTAGTTGGCCATAGGTTCGCGCCATTCCGACCCGATCGTCAAAAACGCAGGGGGAGTCTGTCTCGCCGCTGGTTCGAACACGAAAGCCCGTGTTCAAGGTGTGATACCACATGTTCAGTTCCCCGCGCAGCAGCGTATCGCCGGCTGAGTAAAAATCGACGGCATCATGAGTGACGGTCACCACGTACTCGTTTGCGCCTATCCCATCGAATTTAGGGAGCACATAGTTGGGCAACGCGTCGGTTGGCTCTGTAGGTTCCAGCCCCGCTCCCGAATGCGCGTAACCCACCACGCCACCTTGAACCCGGGCCCATTTGAGAACCGGCAACGTCCAGCTAGGCCACTCCTCGATTTTCTGAGTGCCGGGATAGTCATCTTCCTGCAATCGCAAGAGACAGAGGTGACCGGCGTGTGACGAGGGAAATCCCGAGACCTCCACGTCATAGCGCATCACATGACGTTCGTTTGAAAGCGGGTGTACTCTACCTTTGAAGAAGGTCTTCTGGTGATACCAGCAGGGTCCCCAGCTCAGGACACAAGCAACGTTCAAGTCCTCACCGACCGCTTCACGCCACATATGCTCCGGCGACACACCTTCCTCCGGGCTCTCGTAGTGGCTGCACCCAGCGGCATGGATATGATGGTCGCCGCTATACCAGCCAAGTTTTTGAAGGTGGACCCAGCGTTTGAGCCGCACTTCCACCTGGCGAGACTGGCCTTTTGGAATCCTCACTCGCAATGTCTCGGAAGATACTCTGGCCCACGCCCAGTGACAATCTGATACTCGCCTGGCGGCAGATAGACGTGTTCGTCATCCGCGCGGTAGACCTGCGGATGAAAAAAGAAGTCAGGAAATTCGTCTCCGCCGGCGTGGCGTCGCGATGGCAGCGGATAAAGACCAATCAAGCGTTTGGTGCCACGCCTATCTATAAGCTCTTCCAATTTACCTTCGTCCCAGTTGCGGCGATGAGCTAACATCAAGCGATAGTCCGTGGGAAGCAGTTCCTTGTCGGGATCGTCGAGAATCCGCTCAACACCGTCGGTAATGACGAGAGAGGCCATCGTGGGCGAGTTGTCTTCGTCCTTAATTCGGAAAACGACCTTGACTGAGGGCCGGCAGTCGAACAGAAGGTCGATAGTATTTCGAAAACCGATGTCTTGAGTCCCCTCACCGATATGGAACCCGATATTAACTTCTCGCTGCCCAGCGGTCCGGCTGTACATCTGTAAAATCACGTATTCAAGTTTCAGGCCTGACAGCTGTTTAGTCATCGGACGCTGCCGGTACATGACCAGCTCCAGAAATCGGTTGGCCACTTCGCCGGGAGAAATAGCGTTCTCTTCTTTCCGCCGGGGCTCTCTGCTGGAGCGGTGAAACAGCGGTCCGGCATTGCGGCTCTCAGCTTCCAGAACTGCGTTGAGTGCCGCCTCGTTGTGCACTTTCACCAAGAAAGTCTTCCACCCGTTCTGCACGAGTTCTGCGGCCGCCGGTCCGCGAATGACCTTGACACGTGCTTGCGGATTGATCTCGACCAGGGCCAAGCAATACGGGTCGAGAACCGCTTGGATTTCACGTGTAACTTCGGCGCCCGGTATCCGGTGTTGCAAAGTCCGAAGCCGGCGCGAGTCGCTCGCAGAAAGCGAACTGCCTAGGTTGCTCAACGCTGTGTCCAGGCGAACGGCCTGAGCGAGCAGAGGCTGAGACTCGCTGACGCTGTTGATCACGGGCAGCTCTTGAAAATAAGCAGTCTCAACCAGGAACGACGCCAGAAGAAAATAACAGGCAAATTCCTTTCTCTGCATGGCTGTCCTCCAAGGCGTTGACAGGTCCCTGCGCGTGAAAGAGAACGAG
The DNA here is from genome assembly GCA_022616615.1 of Acidobacteriota bacterium. Lineage (GTDB taxonomy): Bacteria > Acidobacteriota > Terriglobia > Versatilivoradales > Versatilivoraceae > VFZK01. The sequence continues at coordinate 23,060 of JAKEER010000392.1, read as the reverse complement.
CAAGGCCTGATCAGTGAGCCCCCTGTCAAACACCGAAGAATCGACTGACATAAACCGACTTCTTCACTCGTGACCTAGGAAGTCCAAGCTGGGCTGCCGACTGTTTCGATACACTCCCAGCGCCAGAACGCGCTACATAGCCCGGCGCGAATACAAACTTGAAGTATTGCGAATTGACGTGACCAGCATCTTGGCTGCCCCCCTGGCACGAGAAGGGCGCCACCAGTTTGCGTGAATCGTTGACCGCTGCTCTGGAGCTTAAGTATTGCACTCCGTTCGCTATAGATGGGTTCGAAACAAGAGTCGGCTATTCACTTGCCTACCGCAGGTTTTCTTGACCTTACAAATTAGTCCAAGGGATTGAAGTTTGTTCCCAAGGTGGAATAGAACTCTCTCACTCCCGACAACTCTTTTCGAGTGCGGTCTCCTGGAGTGACTACCTGAACTGGGCGAGGAGCCACCAGAGCAATCAGCTGTTTGATATCGAGCCGCTCCAACAAACCAAAGCAAAAGAACTCCGGTGTTTCTTGAGCGGTCAGATTTCTCTCAATGACTTCCTTGAGACTAGCAAGCGACTTGTGAAGCGAAAGGCCGTTGATACTATTCTTGTCGAGTCCCGCCGAAACCAGAGCCGCGAGGCTAGCTCGCTCCCCGAGTGCTTCGATAGAGACAGGCCCGAGACCCCTTTCGTGTTTAAGCCACTGAGCGACTGCCATCAACTGGGAAGCTTGAATTCCTAAGGGTTGACTACCCAAAGAGGCGAGCAAGAGCGCGTAAAGAAAATCGCGCTTTGAACCAGGTCTGCATTCTCCAAAGTAAAATGGGTCGACAGCGATCACGCGATTTCTCTGTGCGAGGAGTCGCCCAACAGTCTCAATGGTGCTGACACGGCCTTCGTCTGCCACCACGATAGTAGTGGCCTTCGTCTCGCCGCGCCTCAACTCCACGACGGGAACTGTCCATCCATTATCCATTTTCACCTTCCAGTACTGAATCGATACTCCATCCTTCTCTTTATTGCCCGCAGGCTCAGCACGCACTTTAAGCGTCTTCCCTCGAACGAGCTTGAAAAGATCAGCACGGCGTTGTTCTTGCCATCGTCTGGCTTCGACTGTGCTCGCTGGAAGATCCGCGTCGCGAGGAAGGTGCTGGCTCAGCTTCATCGCCACCGAGTGAAAGGTCAAATTATCGGTAGGAAGAGAAACAGAGAGGTCCTCACTACTGCGGAGCTCGGAATCCGAAACCACCTCCACTGAATTGAAATCTTGCTTCTCCGCAAAAAAAAACTCCTTTAGCATTCGATAAAAGGCTTCTCGATTGTCTCGCCCATAGTTGTGTCCAGGATCATGATTAATGTGATAACGCAGTTTCTCAGGTTGCTTATAGAGGCTATAGACCGGACGTGCAGCTGAGAGCAGGGGGCCTAGGGAATAGTCGGCACGATAGCAGCAGTCATCCTTCGCGTTATTGGTTAGAAGTAGTGGTCTCGGCGCTATGAGTGAGGTCAAGTGGGTATAGTCAACAAGACTAGCGAAATCCGGCGGAGTCTGTTCCGAATCGCCTAAGTCAAGGTCTGGGAATTGCGTTCGGGTCAAATAACTAGAGTATCCAGCTACCGGATTAGCCAGTCGAACACGAGTATCCAGTGAACTGATGAAGATCGTTTGCCAACCACCCCCCGACAAGCCGGTCACTGCCAATCGTTCGGGGTCTGCATGATCCAGGCTCAGCAGGATATCGATGCCCCGCTTCAGGGCAAGGTAATGCAAGGCCAAACCGCTGGTGCCACATAGATCCATCTGATTTGCGCGATAGTGGTTGTTGTCGGGAGATGACAACTGCCCCATGTCGAACCATTCGATATTCAAGGCCAACATTCCTTTTTTGGCGAGGTTTATGCAACGGTTCTGCTTGTTCTCAACCGCTTTGCCTTCCTTTTCGTGCCCATTCACATTCAGGACCACCGGAACCTTACCCGTTAGCGGTTCGGGTTCATAGAGCAGCGCAGGAATCCACAAACTGGGAATCGCTTCGTAGCGCAACTTTTTGATCCGATACCCAGGGCCCACCAAGGCTGTCCCGAGCCATTCCACAGAAGTTGGTATTTGATGCCACTGTCGCGCTTCGCCCCGCAGAACCACTTCATCCAAGAGTCTTCTTCGCAGATCGTCGGCATAATTCTGCCACTCCGCTACCGATTGGTAGTGTAAAAGTGGAACCACATGAGAAGCAGCATAGACTTGGGTTTCTACTTTGGTCTGGTTAGCGTCAAGGAGTGAAGCGCTCAGAAGGTCTTGCAGAGAAATCCTGTCAGCAGCGCTCACTACAGATACCCATCCAAGAAGAAGCGAAGTCGAGAGGGCCTTGAAAATAGACATAGCTTACTTTCTCACTCCAGTCGCATAGTGTGTCGGCGATACCTGATTCCCGACAAAAAGAGTGATGCCGGTCCGAATCGCGCAGCCTGCGAAACGCGATAGAATTATGTGACCAACAAAATTCTGGGAATAATTGTTCGTTAGGACTCAAACCCCTGTGACAAATTCCGGCAGGTTATTGGAACACCACTCGCGGCAATCGTTAACATCCTTCTGGGTCGGAGAATCGTAAGGTTGTCGACTTTGAAGAAGGTTACCCGTGAGGAAGCCGGTCATAGCGGCAAAGCATCGATCTAAGGCCGTATCGTACATGCCTCTCCGAATAAGCGGCATCACATACTCTGCAATAAATCGCTTTAACCCCCCCTCTATATGTTCAGCTTCTTTGCTACCCTGCTCACAAAGGTCAAAATACCGAAGCATGAAGCGGGGGCAGGCGTAAACGAAAGAGCTATAGCAACCCCGCGCTCCCGAACTCCAATACGACGCGAGTTCGTATTCACCCACAAAGAACTTCAGCTCAGGACTGATCTTCAAGAATTCCTGCAACTCCTGCTTGTTCTGTACCCCTTTGCACCCAATGATCGGAACCCGAGCGTCCAACGATCGTCTTAGCAAGTCAACAGTTAGAGGTTTCTTCGACCTTGTCGTGTTGTAGAGAATGAAGGGAATTCCCGGAACAGCGTTTGCAACATCTCGCAGAAAGCGCAGGGCCTGATCATCCGTTAGCTCGAGCCAAAATGGAAAAGCGATCTGTACTCCATCGGCACCCATTCGTTGAGCATACAGCACTCTCCTAATGACTTCGGCCGTCCACAAAGCGGTGCATCCAACCTGACATGGTTTCCCCTCACTCCGGCACTCCTCCACAGTGGCATTGACCACTCGCTTCCACTCCTCCTCGGTTTGAGCATAGAACTCTCCTGTTGTGCCGTGAGTGTAGACACCGAGGGCACCGGCCCGACAGATGCGCCGAACGTTTTCCCGAAGTGCGGCTTCATCAAGCTCATCCTGGGTCGTCCAAGGAACCGGCAATCCCGCCCACATCCCATTCAAGGTCTCAGTTGTTAGTGGCATATTTCTACGCTGATTATTTTGAATCTTTGGAGAATAACTAAATGACTTCGGTATCGCTATTGAAGCAAGAGAGATCCTTGAGAGTTCAGGTCTATTGCCTCACATCGTTCCCATTCTTTTCCGTTGCGCTTCCAAGGATTCCTGGTAGCGATGCATCGCTTCTGGATCAACTTTAGCTCGGTTGGCGAAGTACACCATGCCGATCGCTCGCCGGGGCCTCTTGCTGGGGTTGGCTCCCGCAGAATGAATCGTGAGACTATGGTGGACCAAACAGTCGCCGCGCTTTACCCGACAGGTTACTTCTTGTCCGATCTCAGTCACCCGTCCCTCAACCAGGCCCTGTGAAAAACCTAGTACATGCGAGGCGCCGTGAGCAAGGACCCCCTTTTTGTGGGAACCTTTGACGTAGTGCAAGGCACCGTTCTCGTCGTCGATATCGTCAAGCGCGATCCATACGGTCAGAGCCTCGTTGGGCTCCAGACAAAAGTAGTATCCATCTTGATGAGGGGGCGTTGCCTTCCCCACACCGGGGGGTTTGCTGAAGAATTGAACATTCTTCGGGATTACCTCATCCTGCAGCAGTGCTTGGGCCAATCCAACAATTTTGGGAGTTGAAAGCAGGTCAGCGAAATAGGGGTCACGCTGGTTCATGTCACCGGTTTGCTTGAGTGTTTCCGGTTTAGCGTAATCCTCATACATTGCTTGTGCTTTGGACAGTTTTGGAACGACAGCGCCAATAAACCGCTCCACATTCGTCTCTATTTCGTTTGCCTCTTGCTGATTCAAGAGACCTTCTATGAGAATAAAGCCATCGCGATCAAACACTTCTTTCATGCCAGGCGTAAATGTTCGCATGAGACAGAATTTCTTCCAGAGAGTTAAATTATGAAGCAGCCAGCAAAGATTTCTTGGGGCAGTTCGTTAGCATCGACTTCAAGCCAACAGAAGGGTATTTTTTAGTTTTGGAAACACATTCAGCGCGTTCTTCCAGGCAATGTTTTCGAAGGCCTGCTTGTTCAGCCCTAGGGTCTCGATCGTTCGCGCGAATGCCGGAGGCCAATAGAGGGGCGCATCGGTCGCGAAGCAGAGTTTGTCTTCACCTACGACATTGAGCAAATTGAGCACTGCTCCCGAGCAGAATGCCCTCAGAGTTCCAAGATCAAACCACACATTTTCGGGCCTTTGATCCATCCAAGCGTCCAGCACTGCGTCTCCCAAACCAAGAATTCCCACACCCATGTGAGCCGCCACAAAGCGCAGGGCTGGAAACCTGGCCGCCAATTCGAAGAAGCGATCACACCTAACATTGGGAGCATCATTCGCGACATGGCTCAAAACGGGAAGATGACGAGGCCCGATCTCTTCGTCAATGAGTCTAAGCAGATCACGGTCGAGTACATCATATTGCCCCAAATGAGGATGCAGCTTAATTCCAACCACTTTGGGATGATCCGAGAACTCACGAATTAAGTGCACCGAGTTCTGATAATGGTGTGGGTGAATCACCAAGAGTGCAGAAAGCATAGACTGCTGTTCGACTTGGTTTAGTGTATAGCGATTGCCCAGTTCAATGCCTCCGTGGCAGGCTTCGGCGGAAAAAGAAATGGCATGGGTAATGCCAGCCAGACGAAGCATCGTACAGAGCCGCTCACCATCGGCACTCATGTCCGCGCAATGGAACTGGCCCAGATGGGTATGCACATCGATCAGTGGCATCTTGGTTTATCACCTCTTTTCGCTCGGGCGTTTCGCAAGTCCTTGGGATTCCCTAATTGTGACGACTTGATCTGAACGGGCATTCCGTACTCGATCCACAACCCGACTAGGCCAATGCACTTCGATCAAATCGACTTTCTCCGCCCTTCCCAAGCCGAAGTGCAATCTTGGATCATGCATTGAAAGGTAACTCATCCCGCCCTTGACCTGCTGCCGTTGAGTCATCCTTCCCGCAACAACATGAACCTTTGCACCAATCCCGTCACGATTGCTCCGAACACCGAGCAGCTTGATACTGATCCAGTGGTTCTGATTGCCCCCCTGATTCTGCAGTAAATTTGGTGATTGATTGCAATTCATGACCAGGAAATCGATATCGCCATCATTGTCATAGTCGCCTGTTGCCAAACCTCGTCCAGCACTAGGACTCATCGCGCCCGGACCCCGTTGTTTGGACATATTAACGAAGCGTCCCTCTCGATTCTCAAGGAGTAACTTCGGCTGAAGGTATTTGCTCGTATCCGAAACCTGCTCAATGTTGTCAATGACGTGACCATTGGCAGTGAAGATATCTTGGTCTCCGTCGTTATCGAAATCGACAAATCGGGCTCCAAATCCTACAAACTGCATCGTGGCTTCTGCTAGTCCGCTCGGGAATGACATATCTGTGAATGAGCTATTGCCATTGTTTTGATAGAGTGTCGTGCCCTCGAAGTCGAGGTTAGTGACTAAAAGATCTTGTCGTCCGTCACCATTCGAATCGCCAGCATCGGTTCCCATACCAGCTTGGGCTTCACCATTCTCGTTGTAGGCCGTCCCACTGGTCAGAGCAATATCAGTAAATGTTCCGTTCCCATTGTTGTGGTACAGAAAATTCGCTACGGAGTCGTTAGCGACATAAATATCCATAAACCCGTCATCGTCCAGATCAGCCAGGACAACACCTAGACCTTTGCCTTCAGGATTCGCAATCCCGGCAGTCTCGCTGACATCGGCAAAGGTACCATCCCGGTTATTCCGGTAAAGTTTATTGGAGACGCCTGGATATTGGTCGGGATGGCAGTAGGAGCGGAAACCCTTGCGATAATGTTCTCCGCAACGAATATTGCGGTCCAATTTGAAATCGAGATAGTAGCAAACATTAAGATCAAGAAAGCCGTCGTTATCGTAATCAAAAAAGCCGGCGCTGGTGGCCCATCCCTCATTGCCCTGGACACGGGCCTTAAGCGTAACGTCACTAAAGGTACCGTTTCCATTGTTGCGGTAGAGAGTATTAAGCCCAAAATTAGTCACAAACAGATCGACAAACCCGTCGTTGTCATAATCGGCTGCAGCGCCGCCCATTCCATAGCCATTGCCACTCACCCCTGCTTCCTCAGTTACATCTTTGAAGGTACCGTCGCCTTGATTACGATACAATGCGTTGCTTAAACGCTGACTGGACTTGAAACCCGGCAGTGGTCGGCCATTGACCAGGTAAATATCCAACAAACCATCATTGTTATAGTCCAGGAAGCCACCACCACCTCCCATCGTCTCTATGAGATATTTCTCTCCAGAAGCCGCGTTCGTATGTCTGAAATGAATTTGGGCTTGAGCTGAAACATCAACGAACTTGATAGGGATATAATACCGACCTGCACCCGCACTAGTTTTGACTGAGAACCTGAAAAAGCTGACTAAGCAGAAACTCATCGAGAGAAAACTCGAATAGAACCATAGCGGTCTAAAGGAACAGTACCTAGGCTGAACCTTACAGTTTCTTTGATTTGACTTCCTGGTAAGCTCATCAGTTTCTCTATCCCAGTGCATCATTGCTATTCAATCCAGTAGTTTCTGTCGGTGAATCGACATTCTCTAATACTGCAGCTTCCTGGTTTTTCTCTCGTTTCTGTTTTTGTTCTCCAGCTGCTTAAATAATTGAAAATTCTGTGCGGCCAGTCGGGTTTCATTCAGCTTTTGGTACGCCATTCCCAATTGGTAGTATGCCTGTGCATGGTCAGGACATTTCTGGATTGTGGCTTGCAGCGCTGAAACAGCCTCGGCCAGTTTGTTGTCTCTAAGATAAATCCTCCCCAAGTGATACAGCGCTTCAACCTCGCCTGGATCGAGCAGTATCGTTTTCTTTAAAAGGTGGACAGCCTCTTCAAGTTTGTTCTTGTCCAAAAACAACAAGCCCAGGTTCATGTTCGCTTCAATGTTGGCAGAATCTACAGTGAGCGCCTTCTCGAAGTAGATCTGGGCTTTCTCATAATCTCCAAGCGTCTTATAGGTGTATCCGAGATGAGAAAAAGCCAGCGCTAGTTTTGCATCTTTCTCTGTGGCCGCCACAAAGTGGCTGATAGCCGTCTGAAAATGAGAAAGATTGAAATACATTTCACCTAGCCGAACATGGGTCATGGAAGGCGCAGGAGAAGAGAGTAGTCCATCCTCCAAATGCTGGGCGGCAAGAGCGTATTTCTTCTGTTCACCGTAAATCGCAGCCAACTCCGAACGCGCCAAGTAGCTACGTGGCTCTATTTGCAAAACCGAAGCAAATTCCTGAGCCGCCAATTCCATTTTGGATTGCCGCCGATAGCTCAGGCCCAAATTGAAATGCGCCTTCGCATAGTTAGGCTTTAACCGGAGTGCAGCCTGGAAGGCTCGTTCGGATTGCGTGAACTTTTCCTGACGATCGTAAAGCACGCCCAGAGAGTTGTAAGATTCTGCATACAGCGGATTCAATTCAATGGCCTGGGAGAACATCCGCTCAGCCTGTTCGACATTAGACTGTTGCAAGGCGATCATGCCTAAGAAATAACAGGCTTGTGCACTCTGGCGTATCTCGGTGAGCCCCTTCTTAAGTTCTACCTCCGCTAAAGCGAGCTGCCCTGTCCTAAAAAGTGAAATCCCGCGGTGAAGCGGGTCTGTCTCGGCTTCATGCAAAACCGCTCCCACTGTGGATTGCGAGAGAACCTCACGATATAGGTAGAGTAGCGTTAGACCTGCAATCCGGATAATTTGTTGAACAGTACGAACGGTACTTTTTCTCATCATGGTCGAAAGGCCTGTTATTCATTCCTCCCGTGGTGGCAGCTAGTCGGTCTGCGAGTCTTTTTTAGAGGAAGGAAGCACCGTCTCTAACCTGAGTACTCGATCTTCACCCAGTCGACCATTACTATTCCCTTGGGTAAGAACTCTCGTTTGATTTCATACGATTCAGAGGGTGGAAACTTAACGCCTGGGGGTTTCTCGCCCGGTCCAGGGGATGGATACAAGCGGTGTGGCTCGCTCACATTTCCGGCAGGAACAATCTTTAATGGAAATAAGACGAACATGATATTAACGTTTACATCTTTCAAGACTGAACCAAGGTCGGCGCAACCGTATCTATCGGTCAAGTCCCACCGAGCACCGAGGCAAGTCCATTGGGTGCTATCAGCGTTTAGAGTCAGAGTTTGTTCACTCCATGCTCGTTCGATCCGGAGAGGTTGTCCGCTGAGAACATAAGCAGAATTGGCCGTTGTTTCTCCAGTATGCGCCTGCACCAAGAGGAGCAATTGGGAGCCTTGGAAGTCCATTTGCCCTCGCAAGCGCACTGTCAACTTGGCGTCTGTTAGATCGGTGCTCTTTTCTTGCTCGATGAACCGGTTGGCAATTCTTCCGAGATGATCCTTAGGCAGATCTTTACTCGTGTAGAGATACATCAGCAAATGAAGGTACCCAGCACCAGGAGGAGCATGGTTGCTGTCCAAGTACCACGGACCATAGCAATATGCGACTCCGTCCCATACGGGTAGCGGATCGTACCTATTCGCGACCCATCCTCCCGCGCCATGATCAAAGGTCTCCAAATATGCACCGCCAGAAATAGCTGTCACGGGTTCTCTAATCCATTCCAGTGATCAAGAAGGTATCGCAGTGAGTCTTAAACGCATCGCAGCATCTCGCTTTTGTGAAGCAATCATGATTGTTTCTCTTTGACTGCCAACTCAATACTTACAATCTTGCAGGCTGAATACGGCGAGGTCCCACGAGCCGACCCGTCTTTTGCGTTGCGTTCGCTTTGACTCGAGTATCCTTGGCAACCATTGATGACAAGAATCTCATTCCATCCATCCTTAATCGCCGAGGTGGTGAAATGATAGTTCAAAGCCTGATGCTCAGGAACATGGTGAGTGAGCGGTCCGGCCGGAAACAGCAGTTCTTGAGTTGTCTGGGAATTGAAGTTGGGCCATGACTCGTTGAAGCTGACGCCAAGCTTCAAGGACGTTTCTTTCTTTTCCAAAACAAGCTGGATGATCAGCTCAAGATCGGGATCTGCAGGCTCAGCACTCATTGGTAAGCGGAAGGCTCGTCGGTCTTCCACCTCAAGCACGCAAGGTACTTGCTCAGCTAATTCAAACAAAGGAAACATCCATAACCCTTGCATCGACGAAAGCACGTAATGCTTGGGCTTGCTTCTTAGACGCTCAAGATGCGGGAGATCACGAAGCTCGGAATACAAACCGAGTTCATCTTTGGCAGCGTGCGGCTTTGATGCAGTGCCAAAGAAGTTAAATTGCTCGATCCCATCAGCGCCTAGCGCCAGCTTGCCCGCTGCACTGCCTCGCATGAGAGGAGCACTGGTTGCCGTAAGGCGAAATTCTCGGCGGCCTGACACCGGAGAAAAAGCCTCTATCCAGTTAGGTGCTGCTTCGACCACACCGTAGAGCGTCACCTCATCGCCGAGTTCTGCTCTTAATTGGTCGTAAGGCACCTCCCAGGCAGTCTGCCAAGAGTTGCTGACCCCCACAAAGTCAATCAGCCCCTTCCGCACAAGCGCTTTTACATCGAGACCAATACTCCGCATCAATTCCAATCTCCTGGGGACTCTCAGACCCAGCGGATAGTCCGTGCCTTTCTTCCTGGCCTGCCGCCTGGTCATATCCCTAATTTCTACTATCCAGTCAGTTATGGCATCAATTGTCCTTTGGGAGCTGTTTGGTTCGCAGCACAAAGGGCAGCGCAACCAGTCCAACTCCAATCCCTCATAGTCATAGTCCTCCACCAGCTCGTGGATCATAGAGAACATGTAATCCCGAACGTGTCTCTTCTCATAGTTCAGTCCCATCAGATAACGGCTGACTCCGTCTTTTGGATTGATTTGTTCTCCGCTCAAACGATATTCAGCTCTTTTGAATAGCGGGCAATTCATGTAACTGCCCTCGAAACTGTTGGCACCATGCATGTCGTTCATGCGTATCGAAATCCAGGGAGCGACGGCCCGTCGTCGGCAGGCCTTGGCGATTTCTGTGACCCAATTCACCCTGGCTTCCACTAAGTCCAAGTAGCGATTGAGAAGCGGCACACTCTCGTCCATTGCGGCTTCGATTTTTTCAGACGATCTATCTTCAGAAGGAGGAGTCACATGAGTGCGGAAAAACTCCCGGTCCCCGCGTTTGTAACCGTCCAGCACTGTCGGAACCACCTTGCTCGGATACCAGGCCCGCTGGGTGTTGGGATTGATTAAGAAGGTGTCCACGCCGCTGTCAGCCAGCAAATCAACAAAACGATGCATCACCTCTGCGGTGTACGGACTGACACCGGGATCGAATCCATTGCCGAAAAGAAATGTAGAATCTGCGTTGAAAAGATTACGATGGCGGGTCAATTTTCTCTTCGGGTCCAATGGCTGTTGCCGGTACATGAACGGCTGCGGCAGCAAACCAAGACCTGCAACGCCAGTCAATCCTCCTTTCAAAAGGTAGCGACGATCAAAATTATTCATCTCTCCTCGTCGTCCTCCAACTCTTCACGACTTGACCCCCATAGCCATCAACCTTGGTTCGCCAGCGATCAGTTGCGCCCAACTTCAATAGGCAAAACGAAGATTCGACTCAGATCCTAGTGCGGTGTGAAAAGGTTTCCCCGGTCGTAAATGACAAAGCTGACCTCCCCCAGACGCCGTGGAGTCATTCCACAGGGAGAATGCCACAGAACGGTTCCAGATGAGCCCCCGGATTACTTCGCTGGCTAAGTCCCTGTCGAGAAACTTGGGAAGGCGCTCCAAGTGCTGATCCCATTCCCGAAGAGACATCGTAGTCCAAGGTGCAGCGCAGAGGCGCCAAGTGGCAGGGGGCATTCGAGATTGCTGGGAGCTCGTCACTCAGTCTACGAAACTCCTCTCATATCGATGCCACTCCCAAGGGTGAAGGGCAATTCCTTATTGCCTAGGCAGCGCTTCCAGACATCGCCAACTTCGGAATTGGAGTTAAGAGCGATCCCTTGTATTACGAAGAGAACCTCACCATGTCGCGATTTGCGCGTATATGCTTTCTTCAAAAGTATAGTTTCAATCCGAACTGGATTAGACGTGGTTCGGTCGCCGTGTTCAAGATTCTACCGAACTGAGCTGTGTCCAGTATGGCACCCGGATTACTGAAATTGGGATGATTGAAAAGGTTGAAGAATTCCGCGCGAAACTCTAAATGCTCTTTACCCTCTCGGAAGTACGTATCTTTGATAATAGAGCCGTTGATATTGCTCAACCCAGGCCCATCCAGGATATTTTTGCCGGCATTTCCATAAATACCGAAGGGTGGGATGACAAAAGCTGTCGAGTCAAACCAGTGGTCCGGACTTTGTTGAGACGAGGGTAGACTTCCTACTCCCACTCGATGAGGTCTTCTTCCCAAACCGATATTCAAATTATCGGTGTTTAGTGTGATGGTGTTAGGAAACCCGGAACGCAACGTGACAATACTGGCTATTTGCCAGCCTTCCAGGAGTTTTCCTCCAATGCCTTGGGCAGATCCGAAAAAACGGCGTCCTTTTCCAAAGGGCAAGTCGTACAGAGAATTGAAAATGAACCGTTGTGTGGTATCGAAATCTGCGCGACCTCTCTCGTCTTTACTTCGGGGAATAGGGAAACGCTGCGGGGCGAGAGCCCCTATGTGCACGCTGGCCGTATCCAGGGTCTTTGACCAAGTATAGCCGGCCAGAAATTGCAAGCCTTGCGAGTATCTCTGCTGAAGGGAAAGAGTGAAGGAATTGTGATAGGAATCTGCTCCGGATTCCCAACTTTGGATTTGCGCAAAGGAGGGATCCTGGCGACGCGGTTGCAGCGCCGCGGTACTAGGGCTCAGAGCCGCGTTTCTTTCGATGATTTCACCTAGTTTTACGCCATGATGTCCTACGTAGCCTGCTTCGACAACCAGATTCGCGGCGATTTCTCGCTGGACATTTAGACTCCATTGCTGAATGTAAGGGTTCACCACATTCCGATTAGCCATCGCATATAATCTGGGTGTTGGACGCGTTGGGTCCCCGCGTTGATTGTATCCAAGGGTGGGGAAGAACAAATCGGAAACATAGGTGCTACGCAAAACAATGGGAGGAATGGTTCCAGTATTTGAAAAAACATCCGTGGACCAACCTGAATAAAAGGTACCACCTCCGCCCCGGATGACGGTCTTGTTGTCGTTAAAGGGACGATAGGCAAAGCCGAAGCGCGGAGCGAAGTTGTTGTTGTCGTAATCATAGTCAGCCCGTTGATCTCTGAGACGGAATTTCAAGTCGGGTCGTACCCGAGTGAAGTAGTCTCCCAGCGGGGCATTTTTTGGAAAGACCAGCGATCGAGTCGCAGGATCGTAGGCCCCCATCCGATCGTACTTTTCCACATAGGGCGTGAAGTTTTCATAACGCAGCCCTAACGTCAGAGTTAGCCTCTGTGAGACTTTCCAGTCGTCCGTTATGTAGCCCGCATAGATCCCACCTCGAAAATATTGAAGTGGCACATTGTCCGAAATCGCTTCGTTTTGAACTGTCCCCAAGAGAAAATCTGCCATTGCACTGCCTGTTCCGGGGATGCTCGGTAAAGTGGTAAAGGATCCGTCGAAAGCGAACTGTCCCTGAGTCGATCCATAACCGATGGTATTGGTTTGAATCCTGCTGAGATCTACCCCCATCTTGAGCGAGTGTGTCCCGGTATTGATGCTCAGGCTATCGATAAACTGGTAGCGGTTGTTGACGTAGTAGAAGTTAATTCGGTCGCTAGGCGCCGTGAATCCGCTGATGCCGATAGAAGGAAAGGACAGGAGGAACGACGGACCAGTAGCAACACCCTGGATTCCAATTTGAGCTGCCAGAGGGATCCCCGTGTTTTGATTAAAATACCCAAACCGCATGCGGTTATATCCAACGCGAGCTTCGTTCAGAATCTTGGGGCTAACGGTGTGAGTCCAGTTTAGGGCCAACCCGCGGTTGGCATCAGGAAAATGCTGGCCTCCAGTCGTCGGCAGTATCCCGGGCTCGTAGCGAGGGCGATCATCAAAAGCAAAGCGGCCGCTCACGTTGTCTTTTGAGCCCAGGCTGTGGTCTAGTTTGACTATCCAGCGATTGGCGTCGGTTGTCCGGCTCTGGCTATTCACCCAATTGCGTGCGGGGTCGTTGTTGTTGGGATCGGGCCAGAAAGGAATGATATTCCGCGAAATCGGATCAAAGCGATCCTGTGGGATGACGTTATTGAGAAACGGATCACGAAGATATTGAGGGTTAGTGGCACTGACAGGCAGGCTGGGGTTGTAGTTGGAATTCGGTCGTGTGGTCCGAGGATCATAAATGGTCGGCCCGCCACGAAAATCTCCGCTGCGTTCAGCCAGTGTCGGTATCCGCCCAGGCTTGGTTACGGCCTGCCGGATGCGGGTGCCGTCGTAGTTGAAAAAGAAGAAGGTTTTGTTCTTGCCGTTATAGACGCGCGGAATCGTCACCGGCCCTCCGACGGAGCCACCGAATTGATTTTGGCGATAAGGGGGAATCTCCTTTTCCCCACGGGCGCGTCGTGTGGCCCGAGGAATATCGAAGAAGTTGAGAGCATCGAATACGTCGTTGCGCAAGAATTCAAAGAGTGTCCCGTGAAATTCGTTGGTTCCAGAGCGGGTGACCAAATTAACGACAGCTCCGGCTGAGCGGCCGAATTCGGCGGAGAAAAGACCCGTCTGAACCTTGAACTCCTGAATTGCATCGATCGAAGGTGTAATGTTGAATGTAAAGGAGAATTCATCATTGTTGTCAACGCCATCCATCTGGTAGTTGTTGAATTCTCCACGGGCGCCATTCGCGGTGATGTTATAACCTCGCACAAACTTTTGAAAAGCACCAGGCGCTCCCTCATTTACACCGGGTACGAGGAGGGCAAACTCCATAAAACTTCGATTATTGAGAGGCAGTTCAACAATGCTTTGCTGATCAATAACCTTACCCAATGTCGCGTCATCCGTGTTTAGCAACGGAGCTTCGGCTGAAACACTGACTGTCTGGCTCACTTCACCGACGGTCAGAGTTATATCCACGCGGGCCTTTTGATTCACTTGAAGCACGATGCCGGAAATAACGGATTTCTTGAACCCGCTGGACTCTCCCTCCACGCTGTAAGTTCCCACCGGAAGAGCACGCACTTCGTAATTTCCGTCACTGCCAGTGACCGAAGTTCGACTAAGATTGGTTCCAACATTCCTGACGGTAATGGTCACATTCGGCATGACGCTACCGGTCTGATCTCTGACGGTTCCAAGAATCTCGCCGTCCGAGGTTTGAGCATCCAACCTGCCCTGTTGGAAACTCATTGCGAGCAAGAAGATGATTAAGGGTAGTCCCAAGTGCTTTTTCAAATCTAGGAAGGTGTAAGAGCTCTGTGACGTGGTGATCATTACTGATTCTCCTTGATGGGTCATTCGTTTGCTAGGAGGGAAAGCTAGTCGAGAGAACAAGTGAATTGGGGACCAAGGTGGTCTAGAGCCATCCATCGTGAACACGACCGAAGTTATGCCTGCTATTCGTGTGGATTAGTCCAACCGAGGCATCGCCCAGATGACAGCCTTCGTATATGAGTTCCGCAAGGCAACGCCCTTGTCCCCGTCGAAATCTCGCTCTCCATATACGACGTAATAAAGCGTGAGGATTTTACCGTCCGATCGTTCAACCGAAATGGGGTATCCCACATCTTCATGATCTCCGTCCCAAGCCAATAAGAAGGGAGAATCCTTCTGCCAAGTCTTTCCTTCATCGCGACTGAGAATGGCTTGAACCCCGTAAGGTTTGCGCCTGACACCAAAACTCATCAGAAGAGTGCCACTCTTCAGGAGCAACAAGTCGGCAGGATGTTCCGAGGAGTTGAGAACCTGCTGTGGCTTGGTCCAGGTGAAACCCTTGTCATCGGAGAAAGAAATGTCTGTGGGGACACCCCTCTCATCGGGACGTAAAGCCGCCAGTAGTCTTCCGGAGGGAAGCAAGACAGCGGTGGTTTCATTATAATGTTGGGCAACGAGGGAATGCTCACCCCAGGACTTGCCTCCATCGCGAGAGCGAATCAAGAAACTAAACCTTCCCTGTTTTTCAGGCGGCTTATCTGTGTCCTTGCTACTATATGGATAGTAGCCCCCATAGCAGGTCATCAGTAGAGTACCATCGGTTAATTCAATCAGACGCCCGTACGGATAGGCCCATTGATAGGGCGCGGTATTAGCCTTGACTGGCTTACTCCAGCTTTTTCCATTATCTTGGGAACGAATCACATAGACATCTGCCTTCCAGCCTTCATTTTGATTGTATTTCTCTCCAAACCACGTATAGCTGACCGCTGCGAAGAGGACGGTGCCGTCTTTCAATTGACCCAGTAGGTCAGTACTGTCGTCTGCTTCAGGAAGGTCGAACACAGTCTGTGGCGGCGACCAGTTTTTCCCACCATCCAAGGACCGTGACATCGAAGCTCGCCCTGCTTTTCCCACGTGTGGTGCGCCTGTCTTGAAAGTAGCAAGGATTTCTCCATTCTTTAGCATCAGCGTTCTCGGGAAATATCCACCCTGAGCTACCACGAGTCGCTCGGCCGGTACTGCTCTCATCTCAAATGCCTCTTGAGCCAGTGCAGGGCCTAAATGAATGCATGAGATAAGGAAACCAGCGATTGAGAATGCCCTCGTTCTGCCCATTCAAGCCTCCTCGTGAATTGGTTAACTAAAATAGACCCGTAGGGAATTCTCTCTGGCCTCGAAAATGTGCTGATACATTGACTCCCTCGCCCCCCGGGGATTTTCACTCTTAATTGAATTCATGATGGTCGTGTGCCACTCGATTGTGGCTTTTTGTTGGTTCTGTCTCACTCGAAGAACCCTAAGATGGAATCTCTGAAACCTCTGCAGAGTTTCCCCAATGAACTTAGCCAGCAACGCGTTGCCGCTTGCTTTGGCGATTGCCATATGGAATCCGGTCTCTGCATGTAAGTGCTTCATCAACTCAGTTGGTTCGACTTTAGACTGCTGCGTTTTCAGATGGCATTCCATTTCTGCAATTTCGTCTTGACGGATATGCGAATTTTGGGCAGCCATCTCTGCAGCCGAGCATTCAATAATGAGACGTACTTGATATAGTTCCTTAACTTCTTCCATCGAAATCTCGCTGACCGTGTAACCCTTGTACGGAGTCGCATTCAGAAAACCCTCATTATGCAAGTGGATGCAGGCTTCCCGGATGGGTGCGCGGCTAATGTCGAATCGTTTGGAAAGCTCAATCTCGAGGAGTGATTCGCCGGGCTTAACCTTGCCTAGGACGATTTCTTTCTTTAGTTCCTCATAAATGAATTGGAAGCGCTTAACGGACTCGTTGCCTTCGAGCGGCTTCTCAGGATTCCGTGGGGTTTGTTTTGTCAACTGTTCTCACCATTAGTGAAACCAGAAGAAATAGTATTTCAATTGTTGTCGACAACAAATTCACCATAATATTCGATTGATGTCAAGAAGATTTTTTATTATTGTTCATTTTGTTGTCGACAACAAAACATCTGTTTGCTATTCTCTCAGCCCGAAAGCAATCCCTATAAGGAGACTTTCATTGCAGCGCCCACGTTTCGGAGCTGGGTTAGGCTTGGCCCTTTTTTCTCTTTTAGTCTGTTGCCACCAGCCAGACTTGAAGCGATTACCGACCTTCCCCTCCATCCTTTTGATCACGATTGATACCCTGCGAGCTGACGCGCTCGGTTGTTACGGCAATAACAAAGTGAGAACCCCGAATCTGGACCGCATCGCACGAGAAGGAGTGCTCTTTAAGAACGCCTATGCTCAGACCCCCCTCACACTTCCCTCCCATTGCTCGATCATGACGGGCACCTATCCCATGACTCATCGAGTGCGAGACAATAGCGGTTTTGTCCTATCTAAGGGCTCCACAACGCTGCCAGAGTTCCTTCAATCGGAAAGGTATGTGACCGGGGCCTTCGTCGGCTCTTTTGTTCTAGACTCTCGGTTCGGGTTGAACCAGGGGTTTGGCGATTATGATGACCGCATTCCCGTAGTCTCAGGTGAGAGAGCCACTGAGACTGCCGAAAGGAGGGCGGATCAAGTAGCTATGGCTGCCACTCGGTGGATGGAAAGGTACTCAGCTCAACCCTTTTTTTGTTGGATTCATTTATATGATCCCCACACGCCTTATGCGCCGCCCGATTCTTACCGGAAGCAATATCCGCAGGATCTCTATGCGGGTGAGGTTGCGTTTACGGATAGCGTTATTGGAAGTCTCATTCAGTTCCTAGACGCAAAGAATCTCTATCAAAAGAGCCTGATTATCGTTACCGGCGATCATGGTGAATCACTGGGAGAGCACGGAGAATCGACGCACGGCTTCTTCATCTATGACTCAACGCTGCGCGTTCCCCTATTGATCAAATTGCCAGGAAACGAGGCGGCAGGCATGGTTCTCCAGCACCTGGTGCAAAGCGTTGATATTCTGCCAACCGTTGTCGAGTGCCTTCAGATGAAAACACCTCGTGAAGTGCAAGGGAGGGGATTGCTCGCGCTAATAAGAAACAAGGGTAGTGCGTGGTCGAACGACCTTTATAGTGAGACCTACTACCCACGACTCACCTTTGGGTGGAGTGAACTGCGCGGCCTGCGACACGATAGATACAAATACATCGAAGCGCCAGAGCCAGAACTTTACGATTTGGAGTTAGACCCTGCGGAATCGACAAACATTATTGGCCGCAACACCGCTCTGGACAGCCAGCTGCGTCGACAGCTAATCGAGATGGAGTCCAGGTTCAAGGCACCAGCAGAAGAAAGACCCCCAACGTCGACTTTGGGCAGGCTCGCGGAGGCGAACTTGAGAAGTTTGGGATATCTGGCCTCTTCCCGTTCCCGCGACTCATCCGCTGTGCACGGCCTGGCGGACCCAAAGGCCAAACTGGCTGTCTACGAGTTCTTTAGTACTTCACAAGCTGAACTCGTTGCCGGAAACACTTTGAAAGCGGAAACAATCTTGCGAAGGGTCTTGTTAAGAGAACCGCAAATGGCCGTGGCTCGACAGCAACTAGCATCGGTTTATTTCTCTTCCAAAAGATACCCAGAGGCGATTCAGGAGTACGAACAAGCTTTGGAGATTCAGCCGAGATTACCCGTGGCTGCGTTTAACTTGGGCTTAGCTCATTTTCGCGTCCAACATTTTTCGGAAGCAGTATCCGCCTTTCAGAGAGCGATACAGCTGGATGCGTCGGATTATGAGGCTTGGAACTATCTCGGTTTGAGTTACACGGAAACCGGCAACTCGTCCGAAGCCGAAGAGGCTTTTCGAAAATGCATGGCGATCAGAGCAGATTTTGCGCCTGCCTATCGGAATCTAGGGTTGATCTACAGAAAGGCTGGACGGAACGAAGAAGCTTTAGGGTTGCTTCGCGAATCGATTCGACAAGACGCTGGAAGTCCAGTGGCTTTCGACGCACTTGGATCCGTACTACTGGATCTGGGAAGAACTGACGAGTCCGTCGATAACTATCGAAAGGCCATCGAGCTTGCCCCTGAAGATGCGCAAATCCGTTACAACTTCGGCAATGCCTTGGCAGCACAAGGGAAATTCGATCTGGCGATTAGGGCCTATCAGCTTTCAGTCCAGTATGATCCCAAATTTGCTCTCGCTTATAACAATTTGGGTAACAGCTACACAGTGACAGGCCTACCAGACAAGGCAATAAGTTGTTATCAAAGAGCTTTAGTTCTCGATCCTAAGTTCTCCATTGCGGCAAATAATATAGGGAAAGTCTACTTGACGAGCAACCGCTGCCTTCTCGCGTCGCGATACTTCCATAGGGCTGTTGAATCAGATCCAAAATTCGCGGAAGCTCATTTTCTCTTGGCCAAAGCTCTTCAGTGTCTAGGTCGTTTCGAGGAGGCACGGCAAGAGTTCAACCTCGCCCAACAGTTAGGTTGGACGACGGCAAGAAATTACTAAACCAAAACAATATCTCGTTAGGTCGAGGAGCAGACCAGATGGCCGAGAGGAATTCCCTAAAGAGTCTCGCGTTCACGATTGAAGAATACCAGACCAGAGTAGAGAAGGTGAGACTGGAAGTGCTCAAGCGTGGCCTTGATGCCATACTGATACACACCTTCCCTAGCATCTGTTACTTGACCGGCTTTCAGACTATTGGCTCAGCGAAGTACTTTTCCCTCCTGGTGCCCAGTCAGGGAGATCTGACGCTGTTAAGCCAGGACTTTGAGTCTTACAATGCGAAGGTCTCTAGTTGGCTTGAGAGCATAGTGACTTACCCTGTGGGTGGAGACCCTATCCTCAGCACCCAGAAGCTCCTATCGAATCATTCTTTGGCTAATAAGAAACTAGGCATTGAACTTCACTCTCCGGGTCTGAAGGTGTTCGAGTACCTCCGACTGAAGGAGCTTCTTCCCTCCGTGCAGTGGGTGGATATTAGCGATCTCATGGCAGCCGTGAAGTCGATCAAATCCCCAGCAGAAGTCGAGATCATTCGGCAGGCCGCAAAACTGAGCAGCCTGGGTATGAGAGCAGCGATTGAAGCAGTTGCCGAGGGGGTAACAGATAACGTAGTTGCAGCAGCAGCCTACCAAACGCTCATTGGCCATGGAAGTGAGTATATGTGCTATGACCCAATTGTTACTGTTGGACGACGATCGGGGATTCCTCATACCACACATGGCCGTGTAAAAATCGAGCAGGGTGATGCCGTGTTCATGGAGATTGGGGCCTGTATGCACCGTTACAGTGCTCCGACCATGCGAACAGTTTTCGTCGGGACGCCCCACGAGATGCCACGAAGGATGGCGGAAGCCTGTCTGGGCAGTATCACCACTGTAATCCAAAATGCCACGCCGGGAACGAGAAGCTCAGAGGTTGCAGCAATGGCTAAGAAAGCGTTGAACGGCCTCCCCTCCAGCATTGTTTGGCATGGATACTATGGTTATTCCATTGGAATCGGATTCCCCCCAGAGTGGAGCGACGGTCCTGCGAGTATTTCTGAAAATGACCATGGTGTCTTACAAGCGGGAATGGTGTTTCATTGCAGCACGTCACTAAGAGAAGTGGGTCAATACGGAGCAACCTTCAGCGAGACCATCGTAATCACCAACGATGGCTGTGAAGTCCTGACTGACGTGCCTCCAGAGCTGGTCTTCAAGTAGGTCTAAAAATACGGATCAGTTTTCAAACTCCACAGGCCAGGAAAGTTGACCCACAAGATCCTATGCTCCCTACGCTACATTGGCTAGACTTCTTGACGCTTGGCGGCTACATCTTTGCCATGGTGGCCATTGGTGCTGCTTTCTATCGCAAGGAAAGCAGTCTCAGCGAGTATTTTGTGGCCAGTCGCCAAATACCTACCATCGTTGTTGTTCTCGGAACTTCGGCTGCTCTGCTGAGTGGCATCTCCTATCTTGGTATTCCTTCCTATGCCTACCGGGTCAACCTGATTCCGTTTGCGACGGTTCTGGGCATGCCCATAGCTCTATTGATACTGTCCCATATCCTTTTGCCTTTCTTCTTCAAATTAGAAGTAGTAACAGTATATGAATACCTGGAGCGACGCTTCGATCCTTCCATTCGGCTCTTGTCGAGCATTCTTTTCCTGTTGACCAGGATGGCTTGGCTAGCCCTTTTGACCTATGGTCCCGCGCTGGTTCTGAAGGTGGCGACACCTGTGCCGATTCCATCATGGGCTCTAAAGACGACCGAACTGCTGGGTCTCGACCCCCAGATTGCCATTTGGGTATTAGTTGTTGGCATTAGTTGTACCTTCTATACAGTCCTGGGCGGCATGCGGGCTGTGATGTGGACCGATGTGGCCCAGTTCCTCCTTCTCTTTGGAGGCTTGGTCGTCGCGCTGGGATACGCAATCTCTCAAGTGGACGGCGGAGCGGTCCAGGCTTGGCAAATCGCTCACCAGGCCGGCCGCACCCGAATTTTCGATTTCTCGTTTAGCTGGACGAATGGTACTTTCTGGGCAGCGATGATTGGTGGAGTCTTTCTCTGGTTAGGAGATATGGGGACAGACCAACTCACAGTACAGCGCTATCTCTCTGCCAAATCGCTCCGCCATAGTCAGCAGGGCGTTTTTTTTCAAATGTTGCTTCAACCCCCTGTCTTGTTTTTGCTCTATGGAGTAGGGTTGGCGCTTTTTGCCTATTACCAACAACATCCTGACTTAACGGTTCAAAACATTGTCAATAAGTCGCCAGATGCCTTACTGCCCCTTTTCTATTTGCAGCACATGATTCCGGGTTTGACAGGACTGATGTTGGCAGCGATTTTAGCAGCTACGATGTCCAGTTTAACAGCAGGTATCAATTCATTGTCCGCTGCTACCGTAGTGGATCTCTATCGTCGACATCTCGCTCCCGCCTCCAGCCCGGAACAATCAGTAAAGATCGGACGACTTACTACCGTTGCTTGGGGCCTGCAAATTACGCTGCTGGCACTCTATATCGATCGGCTCGGTCAGGGCTTGATGGAGATGTCCTTTACCTTTATGGGTCTGACAGCAACACTCAGTATTGGAATTTTTCTAACAGCGATCTTCCTACCACAGGTCAACACGAGATCTCTTTGGATTGGTGTGGTTGCAGGAACTGGGATGACTATTATGGCGGTCGCAAATGGCTTTCATTGGCTGTGGTACTATCCTATTGGAGCCACTAGCCTGTTCACAGTTGCAGGGCTGATGGGCCTATTCTCCGAGCGTCCTCCGCCCCATTCTATTTCAGGCTTGACCTACTGGACTCGAGACCACCCCCTACTCCCCCTACAGGAGACTCTCGAAATAGTTCAAAAGAACTAGTCCAGCCTCTAAAGAGCGTCGCCTGCTTAACGCTGATTTCGGATTCCAGAGAACAAGACAAGCCTTACATGGTCAGCACAGATGGCGGATCGCCCAGACAACTAACCAGCCATTCAGCCGAGGATGCCTTGCCCAGCTTTTCCGTAGACGGAAGGCTTGTCTATCTCGCTTCGAACCCGCTACGAGGTTTACAAGATGCCCCCAGAGGGAGGAGATGGGCGTCGCTGCGTGAGACCTAGTGGTGAAGTGAGTCCAACCGCCCCTATTTACGCCAGGGAGTTCGCAAGACAGATCGCGAAAAAAGACGTAGCGTTCACTAATCCAGTCCAATGGATGGGTTGTCGGCCATCCGGAAGGAATCCACTTCCAGAAGGTTACCAACTCAATCACCAAGCACTTGCATCCTAGGCACTTACCGCAGGGTGTGAGACGGCGTGAAGGTGGCGTCAAGACGGGGTCAAGACGACGTGGAGACGCCGTGGGGAAGAGGGTTTCTGGGGTTGCATCAAGGCGTCATGTAGAGTTTGAGTCCGGATCCCGCCGTTTTCTGAAACCGGGGTTTCCAGCAAGGCCTGTTTGAATTCGTCGACCAAACCGAACAAGATTCGAAACTCACAGCCCTAGAAATGCTGAGCGACATTCACGAGTAGACTGGATGACGGCAGAAGGTAAAGAACCACGCTGACGTTTCGCTCCTTCTCGATGGTTTCCCGGATTTCCGCGTACTCTCTCGCATTCTTCTGTGTCCGCTCATATTCCAGCGCAATCCGGAGTCCCTGTCCTTCCAGAGTCAATTCAACAAT